>DATFRY010000486.1:0-40534 GCA_035262925.1 Kofleriaceae bacterium
CGACAGGCTCCTCAGCTCGCTCAGCTCGGCCGACACCAGCAGCACGCCGAGCCCGCTGTCGCGCGCCTCGACCATGCGGCGGTGGATGGCCTCGATGGCCCCGATGTCGACGCCGCGGGTCGGCTGGGCGCACAGCAGCACCGACGGCGAGCGGCGCGACAGCTCGCGCGCGACCACCACCTTCTGCTGGTTGCCGCCCGACATGCCGCGGCACTCGTGCTCCGGGTCGTCCGGGCGCACGTCGAAGTCGTCGATGAGCTTCACCGCGCGCCGGCGGATGCGGCCGGCGTCGAGCACGTCGAGCCGCCAGGTGAAGTCGCGCTGCTGCCCGAGGATGAGGTTGTCGCGGATGGGGTAGTCGAGCACCAGGGCGCGGTCCTGGCGGTCCTCGGGGATGTGGGCCAGCCCGGCCTGGTAGCGGCGGTAGACCGAGGCCTGGACCACCTCGTGGCCGCCGATGAGGATGCTGCCCGCGTCGGCCCGGCGCAGGCCGACGATGGCCTCGACCAGCTCGCTCTGGCCGTTGCCCTCGACCCCGGCGATGCCGAGGATCTCGCCCGCGCGCACGGTCAGCGACACCCCGCGCACCGCCGGCGTGCCGCGCGAGCCGGTGACGCGGAGGTCGCGCACCTCGAGGACCGATTTGCCCGGCCGAGCCGGCCCCTTGTCCACGCGGAGGAGGACGGGGCGGCCCACCATGGCGCGCGCGATGTCGGCCGCCGACAGCCCGCCGCGGTCCATCTCGGCCACCACCTCGCCGCGCCGCATGACGGTGACCCGGTCGGCGATGGCGAGGACCTCGTCGAGCTTGTGGGTGATGAGGACGACGGTCATGCCGTCTGCCACCAGGCCGCGCAGCACCTCGAACAGGTCGCGCACCTCGCCCGGCGTGAGCACCGCGGTCGGCTCGTCGAGGATGAGCACGTCGCAGCCGCGCCACAGGACCTTGAGGATCTCGACCCGCTGCTGCTGGCCGACCGACAGGTCCTCGATGCGCGCCGCCGGATCCACGTCGAGCCCGAACTTGTGGGACAGCTCGCGGATCTGCTGCGACGCGGTGGCCAGGTCGAGCATGCCCTTTCGCCGCGGCTCGTGGCCCAGCACCACGTTCTCGACCACGGTCAGCGGGCCGACCAGCATGAAATGCTGATGCACCATGCCGACCCCGCGCGAGATCGACTGGGCCACCGAGTGCCGGGCGATCTGCTGGCCCTTGATCCAGATCTCGCCCTCGTCGGCGCGCACGTGGCCGTACGCGATCTTCATCAGCGTGGACTTGCCCGCGCCGTTCTCGCCGATGAGCGCGTGGATGGTCTGCGCCGGCACGCGCAGACTCACGTCCCTGTTGGCGTGGAGCGGACCGTACCTCTTGGTCACGCCGCGCAGCTCGAGCGCCGCGGGGCGCTCGGCCGCGGCGGCTGGCGCGGTTCCCCCCATGCCGCCTACTCCGTCGGCACCTTGATCGATCCGTCGACGATCTTCTTGGCCAGGCCGTTCACCTCGTCGACGACTTCCTTGGGGATGCGGTCCTTGTTGTTGTCGTCGTACACGAAGCCGACCCCGTCCTCGGCCAGCCCGAACTCCTTCACGCCGCCCTCGAACTTGCCCTCCTGCGTGGCCTTGATCGTGTCGAACACCGCCACGTCCACCTTCTTCAGCATGCTGGTCAGCACGCAGCAGGGGGCGACGTGGAACTGGTCGCTGTCCACGCCGATCGCCATCTTCTTCTGGCCCTTGGCCGCGTCGAACACGCCGTCGCCCGTCTTGCCGCTGGCGTGATAGATGATGTCGGCGCCGCGGCCGTACTGGGCGATGGCCAGCTCCTTGCCCTTGGCCGGATCGGCGAAGGCCTTGGGCTCGGTGCCGGCGTAGCCGGAGAAGATCTTGCAGTCGGGGCACACCTGCTTGACACCCGCCTCGTAGCCGGCCTCGAACTTGCGGATGAGCGGGATCTTCATGCCGCCGACGAAGCCGAGCTTCTTGCTCTTGGTGACCCGCCCGGCGATGGCGCCGACCAGGAACGAGCCCTCCTGCTCGCGGAAGCGGAGGCCCACCAGGTTGGGCGGCGGCTTGTCCATGCCCTCGGGCAGGTTGTAGTCGATGCACGCGAACTTGGTGTCGGGGAACTCCTTGGCCAGGTTCGTGATGTCGTCGCTGAAGATGAAGCCGACGCCGATGACGATGTCGTCCTTCTTGGCGGCGCGCTGGCGCAGCGCGCTCTCGCGGTCGGACCCGTCGCCCGGCTCGATGTAGTTGACGGTGACGCCGAGCTCGTCCTTGGCCCGCATGAGCCCGCGGTTGGCGGCGTCGTTGAACGACTTGTCGCCGAGGCCGCCGACGTCGAACACCAGACCGACCTTGATCTTGCCGCCCGCCTTGTCGTCGGCGGCCGGCGCCGGCTGCTCGCCGGCGGGCGGCGCCTCGCTGCCGGCGGCCTTCTGGTCGCCTGCCTGCTTCGACGTGTCGTCGGCGGGCTTCTGGTCCTTGGGGACGCGCTTGCAGCCGGCGAGGCCGCCCAGTGCGAGAGCAGCGCACACCGACGCAACGGCGGTGGCGCTGAGGAGACGCGTGGACTGAATCATGGTTCCCTCCGACATCGCGGCGCGGACGTTACACGCTCGCATGCGTCGCTGTCACGGACTCGCGAACACTGAATGGCTGGTCATCTCGCGCTCGACGCGCCGGACGCGCCCGACGCGCTCGCGCCGGTTCGACGCGTCGCGCCAACGCCGGCGCGCTCCGGTTCTGGCGAATCCCGGCGGACAATCTCGCCGCCCTTCATGACGAAGAGCGGCCGCTCGGTCACCGTGATGTCCTTGAGCGGGTCGCCGGGCACCGCGACCAGGTCGGCCGCCTTGCCCTTCGCGACGGTGCCCACCTTGTCGGCGACGCCGAGGAGGTCGGCCGCCGCCGACGTGCCGGCGCGCAGCGCCGCCGCCGGGCTCATGCCGAACTTCACCATGAGGCGGAACTCGCGCGCGTTCTGGCCGTGGTGGGTCACGCCGGAGTCGGTGCCGAGGGCGATCTTCAGGCCGGCCTCGAGCGCGAGCTTCATCGAGGCGGCGCGACCGCGGATGGCGGTGCGCGCCTTGACCGCGATCTCGGGCGGCAGCTTGTTCTTGTCGGGGTCGGTGCCCTCGTAGGCCATGAGGGTCGGCACCAGGTAGGTGCCGCGCCGCTTCATGAGCGCGATCGTCGACCGGCTCAGGAAGGTGCCGTGCTCGATCGAGTCGATGCCGGCCTCGACCGCCTCGCGCGCCCCGCGATCGCCGTGGGCGTGGGCCGCGACCTTCTTGCCCAGCCGGTGGGCCTCGTCGATGAGGGCCACCATCTCCGCCTTGGTGAGCTGCGGCGTGTCGACCGCGTCGGCGAGCGACAGGACGCCGCCGGTGACGCACACCTTGATGACATCGGCGCCGTACTTCACCTGGAAGCGGACGGCCTCGCGGAACTGGTCGGGGCCGGCCGCGATGCCGTCCTCGATCCCGGTCTCGTGGCCGAAGCGATCGAATGGAAAGCCGGTCTCGTCGCAGTGTCCGCCGCGCGCGCCGAGCGCGTGGCCGGCGGCGAGGATGCGCGGGCCCCTGGCCCAGCCGTGGGCGATGCCGTCGCGCAGCCCGAAGTCGACCCAGTGGTCGGCCCCGACGTTGCGCACCGTGGTGAAGCCGGCGTTGAGCGTGCGCTGGGCGAAGGTGGCGGCGCGCAGGGCCTCCTCCGGCACGTCGCGCCTGAGGTCGTCGACCATGTCCTTGTTCCAGTCGGTCGAGCGCTCGCCGGTCAGGTGCACGTGGGCGTCGATGAAGCCGGGCATGAGCGTGGCGTCGCCGAGATCGATGACGCGCGCGCCGCTCGGGATGGGCAGCTTGCTGCCGGCCGCGGTGATCTGGCCGCCCTGCACGATCACGACGGCGTCGGTGACGAGGCGGTTCGATCGGCCGTCGAACAGGCGCTGGGCCTTGAGCGCGATCGCCGGGCTGGCGGCGCCGGCCGTCGCGCGTGGCCGGGGCGCCTGGGCGAGCGCGGCCGGCGCGGCCGCGGGCAGTGCGAGGAAGACGAGGATGGCGAGAGGCGCGCGGGGTCGCGTCATGGGCCGGCATGTTAGTCGCCTCGCGCGCGTCCGGGGCCACCATTCGCGGCCCGGCGGCGCCGCTGTATGGCGTGGTGGGCGCGCCGCTGCCGGCTCAGTCGCCGAGCAGGACCGTGCCGGCCGCCCAGTCGCCCGACGCGTCGTCGCCGAGGCGAGCGACGACCGCCGCGATGACGGAGATGGTGTAGTCGCCCGCCTCGATCGTCTCGCTGCGCTCCGTCGTGGCCTCGAACGCGATGTCGCCGACCGGGAGCCTCTGGAGCTTCTCGCTGTCGATGGTCACGGCTCCGGCGCCCGCTCCCAGGCTGCACGAGACCAGCCGGCGGGTGCCGTCGCCGTCGCGCGGACCGGCGAGGACGATGCGCACCGTGTCGGTGGCCTCGATGCCGCCCCAGGTCAGCGCGTAGTCGGCGGCGGCCGACAGCTTGACCGGGCCGGCGCTGGTGGGGACGCCGCTCTGGAAGCCGATCGGGTAGGGCGCGACCATGTCGGTGACGTCGAAGGCGGGGACATCGCCGCCGACGGCGAGCACCGACAGCATGCCGCCGTCCGAGAACACCACGGTGTCGACCTCGCGCGGGGCGTAGGCCCCGTCGGAGCCGGGCATCAGCACCACCTCCTGGAGCGCCTCGACGGTGATGGCGCCGGCGTGAGGAGCGGGCCGCTCGGGGTCGCGCTCGGTGCAGGCCAGGACCTGGCACTCGGTGCCGGCGAGCTCGACCGCGCAGTCCTCGTCCTCGTAGGCCCCGAACCCTGCCGTCACCGTGCTCGACAGGATGAGGTTGTCGCCCGCGTCGGTGTAGTTGCGCGCGAAGATGCGGACCAGGCCGCGCGTATCTCGTGGGCTGGCGTCGTCGGTGGCCGCGTCGGCTCCGGCGTCGCCGCCGTCGTCATCGCCGGCGTCGACGTCCCCGCCGTCGTCGGCGGCCGCATCGGCGGCGTCGCCGTCCTCCACCGCCTTGCCGCACGCGGCGGGCCCGATGAACAGGGCGAGCAACGCGAGCAGGGCGGGCAGCGTGAGCGCCGCCCGCCGTACAGACGCCATTCCACCACGCGAACCCCGCCTTCCCATGCCCGCCCCCTCGCGATCGAGAAATTGCAATCCTATCGCGACGCGGGCCGCGCTGACGAGAGCTGGTCGAGCAGGGCGAGCCGATCGAGCCGGCCGAGCGGGGCGAGGTCATTGTCCAGGATGTCCCATGGGCGGAGCCGCGGCTCGAACGCAGAGAGCGACCGAGGGGAGCGAGACCGCGCCGTCGGGCCCGACGTGAGGTCGGGCCGCCTCGGCGAGGAGGGCCCAGGCATCCGGTGCGTCCTGGGAGCCGAACCGGTCGCGCACGGCCGCCAGGATCGGCGGCGGAAGGGCCTCGCGGTGGAAGCGCACGAGCTCGTCGACCGAGCGAAAGCGGACCGGCGCGACCAGCTCGGTCACCGACACGTCGACGAGGCCGGCCGCGGCGAGCTCGCCGGCGAGCCGCGTCGCATCCGACATGCTGAACGGGCCCGGCGTGCCGGGCGGCGGCGCCGGCAGCGCCAGGCGGGCCACGAGCTGCGCTGCCGGCTGGGAGACCAGGTGGCGGGCCGGCGGGCCCCACACCGCGGCGGCCAGGACGCCGCCGGGCACCAGCGCGCGCCGGATCGCGCCGAGGGCGGCGACCCGGTCGACGGCGAACATGAGGCCCAGCCGGGACAGGACGGCGTCGAAGCGGCCCGGCTGGTCGAGCGCCTCGATGTCCATCTCGGCGTAGCGGATCCCGGATCGGCCGCGCGCGCGGCGGCGGGCGACCTCGAGCATCGCGGGCGAGACGTCGATGCCGAGCACGCGGCCGCCCGGTCCGACCGCGCGCGCGGCGCTGAGCGCCGGCTCGCCGTAGCCGGTCCCGACGTCGAGGACATGCTGCCCGGGCCGGACCGCGGCCAGCTCGAGCAGGCGGGTCGTGAGCGGGGCGAACCAGGTCTCGATGGTGTCGTGCCACCGGTCCCAGGCGGGCGCGCCGGCGTCCCAGGTGGCGAGCTGCTCCGCCCTGTATGCGATCGGATCGAACCGTGCCGGGGTCTGGTCGCTGGTCTGGTCGTTGATCTGGTCGTTCATGCCTCCTCCATTCGAGCAACCGTCGGGTTGCTCATCCGATTCTGGTCACGGCTGCGAGAAAAGGCAACTCAGAGGTTGCATTCACCGCGCGCGGCGGTATGGTGAAGGCAACCAGGAGGTTGCTGATGTCCACCGATCGAATCGAGAAGAATGTGCTGCTGCGCGCGCCGCGCGATCGCGTCTGGCAGGCGATCACCGACGCGACGCGGTTCGGGACCTGGTTCGGCGTCGAGCTGGACGGCCCGTTCGTCGCCGGGAGCCGGGTCGGCGGTCGCATCGTGCCGACCAGGGTCGATCCCGAGGTCGCGGCGATGCAGAAGCCCTACACCGGGATGGCCTTCGAGTGCACGGTCGATCGCATCGAGCCGATGGACCGGTTCTCGTTCCGCTGGCACCCGTTCGCCGTGGAGCCGGGTGTCGACTACTCGGGCGAGCCGACCACGCTGGTCACGTTCGAGCTGGAGGATGCGGCGGGCGGCACCAGGCTCCGCATCACCGAGTCCGGCTTCGACAAGATCCCGCTCGAGCGGCGCGCCAAGGCCTTCGCCGCCAACGACGGCGGCTGGACAAAGCAGGCCGAGCTGATCGCGAAGTACCTCGCGTCCTGACCGACATGAGGCGCTCGCGAGCATCCACCGCCGAGAAGCTGGTCGACGCCGCCCCCGTGTTCGCCGCGCTGGGCGACGCGACCCGGCTTCGCATCGTGGCCCGCCTGTGCGCCGCCGGCCCGCAGTCGATCGTTCGGCTCACCGACGGCGCGCAGGTCACCCGCCAGGCCATCACCAAGCACCTGCACGCGCTCGCCGAGGCCGGGCTGGTGCGCAGCACGCGCGCCGGCCGCGAGCGGATCTGGGAGATCCAGCCCAGGCGCCTGACCGACGCCAGCCGCTACCTCGAGCAGATCTCGGCCCACTGGGACGAGGCCATCGGGCGGCTGCGCGCGATGGTCGAGGACGAGGAGTGAGCCGCTCGTCCCGGCTCAGTCGTCGGCGGCCGCGCGGAAGATGTTGCGCGCCATGAGGCTGTCCTCGCGCGCGGCGCGGTCGCGATAGATCTCGGCGCGGGCGCGGCGGATCGCCTCGTCGGCCGGCGCGGCCGCGCGCGCCCACTCGGCCAGCTGGCAGGCGAGCGCGTGGTCGCCGGCGGCGGCCAGGGCCCGGGCGCGATCGATGAGCGGGCCGGGCCCGCCGGTCAGGGCGGCGACCTCGGCGGCGAGCGCGCCGTCGCGCGGCGGCTTGAGCCGCGCCGGGTTTCCGTCCCACCAGCCGGCCAGCTGGCGCACCAGGTTTCGCACCACGAACTCCGGCTCGTCGTAGACCGGGCGCAGGTAGGGGCGGGCGAGGAGCGCGTCCGGCGCGCGCACCTCGGCCAGGATGGTGTCGAGCGGCGCGCCCTGGTTGAGCAGGGCCAGCGTCTGGCGGCACAGGCTCTCGAGCAGCGCCGCGGTGTCGCCCAGCGCCTCGGCCACGCGCGCGGCGCCCTCGATCGGCGGGCCGTGGCCGGGCAGCAGCAGCTCGGCGCGGAGCTCGGCCATGGCCCGCAGGGCGCGCGCCCACTCGGCCGGGTAGCGCTGCGCCTTCTGCGGGTTGCCGCAGTTGGGCGAGGCCCAGATGAAGAGGTCGCCGGTCACGAGCGCCCGGTGGCGCGGCAGCCACAGCCACGTGTGATCGTCGGTCTCGCCGCGATCGTGGTGGAGCTCGAGCGTCTCGCCGCCCACCTCGAGGGTGAGGCGGTCGCGGTAGACCAGGTCGGGAAGGCGGTACTCGGTCGGCCAGCGCAGCCCGGGCAGCGCGAACTGGCGCGCGTTGATGGCGGCGTTGTAGCCTGCCGTGAGGCGGTAGCGGGCGAAGCGCTCGCGGATCGCCTCGTGCGCGACCACCCGCAGCGGCGCGGCGCCGGCCGGGCGCGCCTCGGCCTCGAACCGGTCCACGCCCATCACATGATCGATGTGGCCGTGGGTGAAGACGGCGGTGTGGACCGGCGCCGCCGACCACGCGCGCACCGCGGCCTGAATACCGGCGGCGGCCATCGCGCTGCCGGTGTCGACCAGCACGAGCCCCTCGCCGGTGGCGATGGCGGTGACGTTGGCGAACGAGGCCACGAAGGCGAGCCCCGGCCGGTACTCCTCGAGCCCGAGGAACATGGCCATCGGATGAAGCGCCCGGGTGGTGGTCTCGCCGCTCCACAGCTTCTCGGCCGCGGTCCGGATGGCTCCCATGCGCCGATCTTATGGGAAGCCGCGGGACAGCGACGACCGTCGCGCCGGCGTCTTCACGCTGAAGGTGCCGGCCGCGCGGCCGCGCCGATCACAGCGCGGGCAGCCGGCGGGCGACCGGTGACGACTGGATGATGGACGTGTTGGTCTGCCCGAACGGGGTGATGCGATCGATCACGAGCTCGAGGTCCTCGACCGAGCGCACGTGGGCGCGCGCGAGGAAGCAGTCGTCGCCGGTGACCCGGTCGCACTGCACGATCTCCGGAATCTCGGCGACCACCTGCGCGACCTTCGCGTTCTGACCCGTGGCCGGGCGGATGCGGATGTAGACGGCGAGCGGGTAGCCGAGCGCGGCCGGATCGACCTCGACGCTGAAGCGCCGGATGACGCCGGCCTCCTCGAGGCGGCGCAGCCTCTCCGCCACGCTGGGCGCGGACATGCCCAGGGCGCGGGCGAGGTCGGCGGTCGAGGTGCGGCTGTTCCTGTCGAGCAGGCGGAGCAGCTTGCCGTCCACCGCGTCCAGATCGTTGACGAGAGATCGCAGGCGTTTCATTGGTTCTGCCTCTGAATCGATGGCGATTTCGCGAATCCCGGCTTCGAACGCCCATGGGGTTTGGCGGTTCGCTTCCTCATTCTATGTGCATGTCCGTCGAGATTGCCAGCCCGTCGCGGAGCGCATCGGCGAGCGCATCGGCCGACCGCGTGCCGCCCCACGTCTGGTTCGTGACCAGCGCGGTCTTCCACTATCTGGGCCCGTCCTTCGCCGTGCTCCTGTTCGCGCGCGTCGGTGTGCTCGGCGTGGCCTGGTTTCGCATCGCCGGCGCCGCGGCCGTGTTCGCCGTCGCGATCCGGCCGTGGCGCGGCGCCCGGAGCTGGTCGCGCCGCGCGATCCTCCTCCTGGGCGCGCTCGGCGCGTGCCTGGCGCTCATGAACGTCTGCTTCTACCTCGCGATCGATCGCCTGCCGCTCGGCCTGGTCGCGACCATCGAGTTCCTCGGCACCATCCTGGTCGCGCTGGTCGGGCTGCGCTCGTCGCGCAACGTCGCCGCGCTCGGCCTGGCGGTGGCCGGGGTGTTCCTGCTGACCGAGCTGCGCTGGTCGAGCGACGCGCCGGGCCTGGTCTACGCCGGCCTGAACGGCGCGCTGTTCGTCCTCTACATCGTGCTCGGCCACCGGGTCGCGCGCGAGGGCGCGGCCGAGGGTGTGCGCCGCCTGGGCGCGGCCATGTTCCTCGCGCTGGTGGTCGTGACGCCCATCGGCATCGGCCAGGCGGCGCGCGCCATGACCGACCCGCGCCTGGTCCTGGCCGGCGTCGGCGTCGGCATCTGCTCGTCCGTCATCCCCTACGTCTGCGATCAGCTCGCGATGGCGCGGCTGTCGCGGAGCGGCTTTGCCCTGATGCTGGCCCTCCTGCCCGCGACCGCGACCCTCATCGGCGCGCTCGTCCTCGGCCAGGTGCCGGCGCCACGCGATCTGGTCGGGATCGGGCTTGTCATGGCGGGCATCGCGGTCCATCGATCCCCTGGGAGGCACGCATGAAATACGTGAAGCTCGGAAGCACCGGCACGGCGGTGTCGCGACTCTGTCTCGGCGCGATGAGCTATGGCAGCCCCGCGTCGCGGAGGTGGGTCCTGCCCGAGGAGGAGGGGCGCCCGTTCATCCGGCGCGCGCTCGAGGCCGGCATCAACTTCTTCGATACGGCGGACATGTACTCGGACGGCGCCAGCGAGGAGGTGCTGGGCCGCGCGCTCCGCGACTTCGCGCGCCGCGACGACGTGGTCATCGCGACCAAGGTCTTCTATCCCATGGGCGACGGCCCCAACGACCGCGGCCTGTCGCGCAAGCACATCATGTCGGCCATCGACGCGTCGCTGCGCCGGCTCGGCACCGAGTACGTGGACCTCTATCAGATCCACCGCTGGGACGACACGACGCCGATCGAGGAGACGCTCGAGGCGCTCCACGACGTGGTGCGCGCGGGCAAGGCGCTCTATCTGGGCGCGTCGAGCATGTTCGCCTGGCAGTTCGCCCGGGCGCTCTACACGTCGCGGCTGCGCGGCTGGACCGGTTTCGTGTCGATGCAGAACCACTACAACCTGATCTATCGCGAGGAGGAGCGCGAGATGCTGCCGCTCTGCCGCGCGGAGGGCATCGCGGTCATGCCGTGGAGCCCGCTCGCGCGCGGCTTCCTGGCCGGCAACCGCACGCGCGGGGGCGGCGGCGCCACCACGCGGTCGCAGTCCGACGCCTACGCGCACGACCTCTACTACGACGAGTGCGACTTCGTCGTGGCCGAGCGGGTCGGCCAGGTCGCGGCCCGGCGCGAGGTGTCGCCGGCGCAGATGGCGCTGGCCTGGCTCCTGCGCCGCCCCGGCGTGACCGCGCCGATCATCGGCGCCACCAGGATGGTCCACCTCGAGGAGGCGCTGGCCGCGCTCGACCTGACAATCAGCGACGAGGAGTGCGCCGAGCTCGAGGCGCCCTACGAGCCGCACCGCGTCCTGGGTCACGAGTAGCGCCGCGAGGGAGGGGCGCTTGACAGCCGGGCGCGCCGGATCATACTGGGCGAGATCAACCCGCCCGGCGGTGCCCGGCTCCTCGACGACTCGCTTCCCATCTCTCACGCTCTCGCGCTTCTGGCGCCGCACCTCCTCTGCCGCGGGGTAGCAGGAGCGGCTCCTGCGCCGGGATAGCCTCCCGGAGAGGCTCGTTCGACTCGAGCCCCCGCCTCTGGCGATCCTTCGCCTCCCGTGCGCGCGCCCGGACGTCTCGTGCCCGGGCGCCGCCCGCGCGACGTGTCTCCACCAGCCACCACGAAAGGAGAACGTCATGAGAGCGAACGACACGAACGTCGACGTCGAAGTCGATACCCTTGCCCTGCGCGCGGCGCTCGCCGGGACCGCCGCCGCCATCACCGAGATCAAGCACCTCCTGCGCCGGACCTGGACGCGTCCGATGGCCGTCGAGCAGCGCGCGCTGTGCGCGCTCAGGGAGAAGGCGACGCTTGTCTGCATCCTGCGCGCGTACCAGCGCGGCCGCCATCACCTATCGGCGCCGATGCGGCGCGGCGCCTACCCGGGGATGAAGTGGGACCCGGTCGAGTATCATCGCAGGGCCGCGGAGCACGCGGCGCAGCGCTTCGGCCTGCGCGCACCCGCGACCGAGATCAGCCCGTGAGCGGAGACGTGAGCGACGTGAGCGACGCGAGCGACGTGAGCACAGATCCGGCGGGCTCGATCGACCTGGTCGACATCGGGGTCAATCTCACCCACAAGCGGTTTCGCGCCGACCTGGCCGACGTCATCGCCCGCGCTCGAGCGTCCGGCGTCGGCACCATGGTCGTGACCGGGACCAGCCTGGCCGGCAGCTGGGCGGCGTGGGAGCTGGCCCGCCAGCATCCGGGCGTCCTCCACGCCACGGCAGGCGTCCACCCGCACGGCGCGCGCGACTGCACGGGCGACACGCTGGCCGAGCTGCGCGACCTGGCCTGCCGCGCCGAGGTGCGCGCGGTCGGCGAGTGCGGCCTCGACTACGACCGCAACTTCTCGCCGCCGCCCGACCAGCGGCGCTGGTTCGCGGCCCAGGTCGAGCTCGCCGGCGAGCTGTCGATGCCGGTCTTCCTGCACGAGCGCGCCGCCCACGGCGACTTCCTGGCCATCCTGCGCGAGCGCCGGGCCGCGCTGCCGGCCGCGGTGGTGCACTGCTTCACCGGCAGCGCCGCCGAGCTGGACGCCTACCTCGACCTCGACCTGCACATCGGCATCACCGGCTGGATCTGCGACGAGCGGCGCGGCCTTCACCTGCGCGATCTGGTCGCGCGCATCCCGCTCGAACGCCTCATGATCGAGACCGACGCGCCGTTCCTCATGCCGCGCGACCTGCCGCGGCCACCGCCCGACCGGCGCAACGAGCCGGCCTTCCTGCCGCACATCCTCGACCGGGTCGCCGCCGCGGCGGGAAAGCCGCGCGATGAGGTGGCCCGGGCCACGACACGGGCGGCCCGTCGGTTCTTCGGGCTCGGCGGCGCGGCGGGGACCGGTGCCGCGGATCCGGCGCCGGCGGACGTGCCGAGCGCGGCGGGGACGCGATAGGGCAGGCGCGCCGCTCGATCGAGTCGCGAGCGGTCCGCGGCCGGGTGCGCGCGTCTCACGCTCGCGCTTCATGTGCCGGGTCTCGTGCGCCGCTCGCGCAAGCACGCGACCTGCGCCGGTCTGGCTCCGGCACGACCGGTGCAATGGGCTCCGACGCAACAGGAGGGGGTAATGAAGAACCTCATCGCAGTCGGAGTGGCCGCCGTCGCCATGATCGGAACGTGCGGGCCGGCACGCGCCGGATCGAACAGAGCGCGCGGCGGCGGCGTCGCCAGCATCGAAGCGCCGGCCGAGAAGGACGTCTCGAGCGGCGGGGCCGTCCGCGTGTTTCCGGTCCGCCTGCGCGGGCCCGACCTGGGCGAGGCCTACCGCATCGCCAGCGCGATCGCCGTCGGGCGCGGCGCCAGGCTGGTCACCCGGATCCACCTCTGCGTGGTCCCCAGCGGGGCCGTGACTGACGTCGAGCTCGTCAGGAGCTCCGGTGCGCGTCGCTTCGACAGGGCCGTCCTCGCCGACGCGAGCGCGTGGGCCTACGCGGCCTATCCGGCCCCGCCCGGGATCCGGGTCTGCACCGGCGTGTCGGTCATCTTCCGGGCGCCCTGAGCGCCGCGCCGGGCTCCGCCGTGCTGTACGATCGCCCCATGCGGATCCCTGGGCTGGTGGTGGTGGTGGTGGTGATGGGGTCGTGGTTCGCGGTGTCGAGCGCCCGCGCCGACAAGCCGGTCGCAGCGAAGGCGGGCGCGGCCATGTGCGTGCTCACCGCCGCCGACTTCAAGGCGGCCGGCGTCGACAAGGCGGGCAAGCCGAACCCGAACGTGTCGGACGGCGGCGCGAGCGCGTACTGCGTCTACGCCGGCAAGTCGAGCGCCACCGGCGGCATCGAGCTCGACGTCTTCTTCCCGGCCGGCTCCACCCCGGCCGAGGTGAAGGCGACCGAGGAGACCGCGGTCGGTGAGATGAGCGCGTCGCTCCAGCCGATCAAGCTGGCCGGCGCCGACGGCGCGCGCTGGACGCCGAGCGCCGTGTCCGGCGGCCCCGAGTTCGCCATCCTGGTCGCGCGGCGCGACAAGCTGGTGTTCGTGATCGGCGTGCCGAAGCACAAGGACAGCCGGGCGCAGCTGAGCGCGCTCGGCGCGCGCGTGCTCGCCCGCCTGGCCCGGTAGCGGCGGCGCTCCTCAGCGCATCCTGGCGACGATCGCGCCGTAGTAGTTGTCGGCGAAGATCGACGTGTTCGCGACCAGGGTCTCCTTGTCGGCGGCGAAGGTCCAGATGTTGAACATGACCTGGCCGCTCTGGATGTTGGTGACGATGGGCGCGTTGAGCACGACGTAGTGGTTGGAGAAGTGGGACAGGAAGCCCTCGGTCACGCCGGCCCCGATCTGCGAGGCGACCATGTTGGCCTGGATGAGGCAGATCGTGTCGGTGCCCTCCTGCACCTGCAGGTCGGCCGCCGCGTTGTAGCCCTTGGAGAACAGCGCCGAGAGCGTGCTGCCGATGCGGTTGTCGACCGACGAGTAGAGGCCGGTCGCGTTCATCCAGCGCTCGACCTCCTCGGGGAAGGTGATGCCGGCCAGCTCCTGGCCCGGGTCGCCCTCCCACACGAAGATGGCGTCGTCGTTGTTGCGCAGGGCGCCCATCACCATCCAGTCGGCCTGCTCGGTGATGGTGGACATGCGCGCGCGCATCGCGGCGTAGTCCTGCTGGGTCAAGGATGAGCTCGGCGCCACGTTGAAGGAGCCGATCTGGGCCTGGCCGCTCTCGTAGAGCGCCGTGGCGAAGCGGGCGAACGCGACCGGGTCGCGCTTGGTCCAGCAGGTGAAGAACGAGGCCGGCCCGCACAGGTTGAGGTTGCCCTGCTGGAACAGGCGGTGGTCCTGCACCAGCTGCTCGAGGCGCCAGGCCACCTCGCCGCGGTCGAGGGTGCGCCAGGCCGAGCCGCCGCTCGACGCGCGGAAGCCGGCGATGACGCCGAGCGCGTCGGACACGGTCGACACGGCGCGCGTGTCGGCGGCGCGCGGGTTGCGCGTGTAGGCGTCGAGCTGATCGGTGTCCTCGAACCAGTCGAGCGCGCCGGCCGGCCCGCGGCCGTAGCCGGCGCCGCCGCTCAGGTGAGCGCGCACGCCGCCCGCCACCGACGCGGCGATGCGCTCGAGCTCGAGCGGGCTCGACAGGCGCAGCTCGCCGGCCGGATCGCCCAGGTGCTCGACCTCGACCAGGCAGGCGGCCGCGCGGCCCAGGCGATCGGGCGCCAGCACCGCCATCGGACCGCGCGCGACCCGGGCGTTGCCCCAGCGGGCCAGATGGCGCTGGACGCTCTCCGCCAGGGCGAACGACCCGGCGCCGGCGCGCTCGTGCACCCACGCCTCGGCCCCGCGCGCGCCGGCCGGCCCGCCGTTGGCGTGCAGCGAGACGAACACGTCGGCGCCGGCGCGGCGGGCGCGCTCGATCCGCTCGCCGATGGGAAGGTTGTCGTCGCGGTCGCGGGTGAGCAGGGCCCTGCCGCCCAGGCGATTGGCGACTCGCCGGGCCAGCCGCAGGGTGACGTCCTTCTCGAGCGTGCCGTGGACGCCGCGCACGCCGAGCGCGGTCGACAGGCCGAGGTCGCGCTGACCTCCGTGGCCGGGATCGACGACGATGCGCGCGCTGCGGAGCTGGTTCTGACCTGACATGGAGATCTCCCGGGGTGAGCTGGTGTGGACGTGGATGCGCGAGCGAATCTCGCTGCGGGTGGTCGCGCGGCCGCGCTGGCCGTCGGAGTGGAGGACCTGCGCCGTGGCGCCGACCACGTCGGAGGCGGCCGCCAGGTTGGAGGCGAGCTCGCGGAAGCTGATGCTGTAGCGCTCGCCGACCCCGATCGGCCACGGGTCGGCGATGCGCACCCAGGTGGCGTCGGGCGTGCCGTCGCCGTGCAGGCCGGCGACGACCACGACGTGCAGCCCGGGCGTCGCCTCGCCGACCCAGAGCGGGCCGAAGCGCTCGAGCAGCCCGCGCAGCTGGTCGACCGAGTAGGTGCGCGGCGGCTCGATGAGGAGGTGGAACACGCGCGCCAGCTCGTCGACGTCGCCCGGCTCGAGCCCGCGCCGGTAGGCGTCCCAGCGGCCCAGGCCGGCCGCGACCTCGTCGGGGCGGACATCGATGCACTCGCGCCAGCCGACGATCATGGCGGCGGCGGCGGCCCAGCAGCTCATGCCGGTGAGCTGCGGGACCAGCGGCACCTCGTGCCACACGTCGAATCGCCGGGCTTCCAGGTCGAGGTCGGGCATCGCCGCGTCCGCGCTCAGGCGCGCCCCTCCGCGACCGGTCGGGCGTCGATGCCGAGCTCGCCGCCCGGGCCGCGCGCCTCGACCGCGAGCAGGCCGGTCGCGCCCGCCGGCAGCGCGAGGAGCGGGCCGCGCTCGTCGAGGCGCCGCCCGTCGAGCGTCCAGGAGAGAGTCCAGGTGGCGGGGGCCTCGGCGAACCAGCGCCCGTCCGCCAGGCGGCGCAGCGCGACGCGCTGGTGCCCGGGCAGCTCGCCGTCGATGTCGACCTCGATGCGGGTCCAGCCGTCGGAGGCCTGCAGCACGAGGCGGTCGAGCGGGCCGAGGCGATCGAGCCAGACCAGGTCGCGCCCGCCGCACACGTCGAGCTCGGCCACCGGGGTCACCACGCCGCCGGCGGCCGCGGCCAGCGTGATGCGCGGGTTGAGGCCGCTCGAGTGATCGGCGCGCCAGGTGAGCTCGGCGCGCGGCCCGGGCGCCAGGCGCGGGTCGGTCAGGTGGAGATCGCCGTCGGGGCGCTCGACGCGCAGGCCGATGCGCCTCCCGCTGCGGAGCTCAAGCGCGACCATGTCGCTCGCGGCCGGCAGCAGGGCCTCGATGTAGCCGGGCAGCTGCTCGTGCACGAGGTGGATGGGATGGCGGGCGATCTCGTCGCCCGCCCGATCGAGCGCGACCGCGGTCCACGCGCTCGGCACCGCTCCGCCGCGCCCGGGCAGGCGCCGCTCGAGCGCCACCTCGTGCTCGCCGATCTCCACGCCGCGCGCGCTGGCGACCAGGCGCAGGACGGCGGGACGCGTGTCGGCGGCGCGCGGCGCGGCGGCGGCTGCTGCGGCGGTGGCTGCGGTCGATGAGACGGAGGCGAGGAAGATGGGCGGCTCGACGGGCGGTGCGGGCAGGGGCAGCGCGCCGTCGAGGACGAGGCCGAGCCCGCTGCCCGCCGCCACCGCGACCGCCCGGCTGGCGGCGCTCGGCGCCCACGCCGCGACCTCGTCGTCGCCGGGCAGGAGGGCGAGCCAGAGCGCGTGCTCGAGCCCCGGGGTGACCATCGCGCGGCGGGCGAGCGCGCCGAGCAGGCGCGGCAGCGCCGGATCCTCGCTGCGCCGCACCGCCTCCTCGATCACGGCCAGCGCGTCGCCCTCCCAGGGGAGCTCCACGACCGCCGCCGACAGGCCGCGCCGCGCGCATGCGTCGGCGATGCGCGCGCGCGCCTCGTCGGCGCCGACCGAGGTGGGCTGCGGGGCGAGCGCGACGGGGCGAAACAGCGCGATCGTGACGTCGCGCAGGGCCGCGAGCTGGAGCGGGCCCGCGACCCGCTGATCGAGCACCTTCCCGAGCGGATCGACCAGCTCGGCGGTGAGCGTGAGCCCGTCGACCACGCACGGGCCGGGGACGTCGAAGCGCAGGCTGCCGCGCGCGAGCGACGCCGGCGCGGGCGCGAGCGGCCCGTCGCCGCAGGTCGGGTCCGTGCGCAGGCGCCCGCTCGCCCGGCTGGTCGGCGGATCGAGCAGGACGTCGACGGCGAGCGCGCGCCCGGCCAGAAACGGCCCCGGGCGCCCGTCCTGGGCCAGCTCGATCGAGCGGATGCGCACCGGCGCCACGACCGTGGCGGTGACGCGCACCGAGGCTCCGGTGAGCCGCTCCTTGCCGACCAGCGCGACCGGCTGCAGCTCGACGGCGAAGGGGCCCTCCGCGGCCGGCGCGGTGAGGGCGAGGCTGCCGCTCGGCGGCAGGACCGCGCCGGCGGGCAGGCGCACCACCTCGTCGGCGCCGGTCGAGTCCCAGCCGAGCGTGAGGGCCGCGCCGGGCGCCGCCACCTCCGGCTCGAGCGTCGCGGCGGTGAGGAGCGGCGCTCCGCCGGTGAAACGGTTGAAGGCGCCGCGCGGCGGCATGGCCACGAGCTGGCCGGGGCGTCCTGGATCCGGGCGGTCGAGCGGCCGCACCAGCTCGCCGCGCACGCGGGTCGAGACCAGGCAGTCGTCGTCGGCGTAGGCGGCGGCGATGCGCTCGCGCAGCTGGGCGCGGAAGCTGTTCGAGGCGGCGATGTCGCCGTCGACCGAGAAGCCGATCCAGCCCTCCGGCTCGGCGCCGTCCGGCGCCTCGACCGCGATCTGGTCGTCGGCCTCGCCGCTGCCGGCGGCCGCGCCGACGACGCGCGCGGGCACGACCGCGCCGCCGGGCGCCGCGAACACGACCTGAACATCGGCGGGAACGGCGCCGCCGCCGAGGAAGTCGAACCGGCCGAGCAGCGTGACCTGGGCGGCGGGGAGCGCGCGGCGGGGCACGACCCGGCGGATCTCTCGCGTGTGCGCGCCGTCCCAGGCTGCGCCGGCGAGCAGGCCCTGCAGGCGATCGGGACCGAGCAGCTCGGCCAGGCAGCGCCAGCGGCCGCGCTCGATCGGATCGAAGGCGAAGGTGCGGAGATAGGGCGTGCGCAGCGCGGAGCCGAGCGATTCGAGCAGGTGCAGGGTGTGGACGACCACCTCGAGGGCGTCGCCGTCGGGCATCTCCGGGTCGAGCCGGCCCAGCACCTCGGCGGCGGACGCGGCCAGGGCCAGGCCGTGCAGGGCGCGCGTGAACAGCGGCACGATCTCGGGCGGCCCGACGCGCGCCGCCGCGATGGCCAGGATCGGCATGGCGCCCATGTCGATGACGCCGGGCTCGTAGGGGCGGATCGGCGGCAGCGCGGACGGCGGCCACGACTCGCCGTTGCCGTTGTTGCCGGGCGGGTGGAGGACGCGCTCGGCCTGATCGACCACGCTGGAGAACGGGATGGTCAGGTAGAGGAGGGAGCGCAGTCGGTCGGCCCTGAGCACGTCGTCGCCGAGGGCGGCCGGCACGTCGGCGGCGAGGACGAGGAGCAGCTCGACCGGTCGGGTCAGCACGTCGCGCGGCGCCGCCAGCGCGGAGTCGGCGCTCACGGCCGCGTCGAGCCGGCGCACCAGCGCCTGCCAGGGGCCGAAGTGGACGGCGGAGAAGGGCGTGTCCATCGCGGTCTCGCTTCCTAGCGCCCCTGCTGGCCTTGCTGTGGCTGCTGGGTCTGCGTGCCTTGCTGCTGCTGTGCGGGCCGCTGGGCTTGCTGTCCCTGCTGGGCCTGCTGGCTCTGCTGTCCTTGCTGTCCCTGCTGGCTCTGCTGGCTCTGCTGGCTCTGCTGACCTTGCTGTCCCTGCTGGCTCTGCTGGCTCTGCTGTCCCTGCTGTCCCTGCTGTCCCTGCTGTCCTTGCTGGCTCTGCTGACCCTGCTGACCCTGTTGCCCTTGCTGTCCCTGCTGCGCCGGTCGCTGTGCCTGTTGTCCCTGCTGTCCTTGCTGACCCTGTTGTCCTTGCTGGCTCTGCTGTCCCTGCTGCCCTTGCTGCCCCTGTTGCGCCGGCCTCTGTCCCTGCTGTCCCTGCTGTCCCTGCTGTCCCTGTTGTCCCTGCTGCCCTTGCTGTCCCTGCTGTCCTGGCTGCGGGGGCGCGGGGCGCGGGATGAACTCCGGCGCCGTCGCCTGCGGGGCCGTCGTGGTGGTGAACGACGTGAACGGCGTCGCCCCGGCAAGCGGTCCGCCCGTCGACACATCGACCGGCACGCGCGCGTTCTGGCCGATGTGCACGCGCGCCCGCTCGCTCGCCATGCGGTCGAGCGGCACCTGCTCGGTGCGGAACGCCAGCTCCACGCTCGAGCGCAGACCGGCGGCCGCCGCGATCTGCTGCGAGGTCTGCTGGTGATCGCTGTGCACCTGGCCGATCGAGGTCGACACGTCCGCGCTGGCGCTCCACAGACCGGCCCCGAAGCTGCCGCCGGCGCGCGCGTTCACCCGGACGTCGTTCTGGTCGTAGGTCTCCCGCTGGGTGGCGGCCCTGGTGTCGACCCGCAGGTCCATCGACGCCGAGAGCCGCCCCTCGTCGACCACGATGCGCTGCATCCCCATCGACACCATGGTGGCCAGGATGCCCTGCCTGTCGCGCGCCATCTTGCGCCGCGCGAGCGGCAGGAGCGTGCTGTTGAGATCCGACGGATCGATGCCGGCGACCTCGTCGTCGCTCGCCCCGAGCGCGCTCTTGAGCGACGCAGCCCGCTCGGTCAGATCGATGTCCTCGGGCACCGCCACCCCGCCGTCCTGCATGGTCAGGAAGGGGATGCGCGCCATGGTCCAGCGCACCACCTCGCCGTCGGGGACCCCGGCCTCGAACTCCTCGCCGGTGGCGCTCACCGCGTCGAGCAGGTCGCCCATCGAGGTGAGCTGCTGCGTGCTCGAGGTCAGGATGGCCTGGAACACGCCGGTGATGAGCGAGGTGACGTAGGCGGGAAAGTCGATGCTGTCCCTGGCCGCGCGCACCGTCTGGCCCAGCCCGGAGGCGGTCTGCTGGCCGATGTCCTGGCCGATGACCTCCTGCGCCCGGGCCAGCGGCGCGCGGCTCGACACCTGCTCGGTGAGCCGGCGGTCCTCGGCGAGCAGATCGGCGGCCATCATCGACACGTCGACCAGGCCGCGCGCGAGCGCCCGCCGCCGCGCGGGATCGAGCTCCTCGGCCGCGCTCGATCCCTCGACCAGCTTGCGCACCGCCCCGCGCACGGCCGAGAAGACCCGGTGCCGCTCGGGATCGCGCGGCGCCGCGCCCGCGCTCGCGCCGCCCGTCACGCCGACGCCTCCACGCCGTAGGACGCGGCCGCAGCGATGATGTCGTCGCCGGCGTCGACGGTGCCCTCGCCCTCCAGCACGGCCGCGTTCTCGGCCAGCCACTGGACCAGCTCGAGGCCGGCCTGCGCGCGCTCGACCGGTCGGCTCGGGTCGATCGCGCGCCCCAGCAGGAGGTGCGACCAGGTGCGGATGGCCCGCCACGGCGTGAGGCCGCCCAGGCTGTGCGCGATGTCCGGCTGCGCGAGCAGCGCCAGCGCCTGGCGCACCTGGGCCACGATGTCGCGCGCGGCGAATCCGGTGATGCCGACCGCGCGCTCGGACAGCTCGGCCGCCAGCTCGCGCGCGATGCTCGACATGCGGATGCGCGCGCGCCGCGCCTCGCCCTCGTGCTCGGCGCCGCCCAGCTCGACCAGCGCGCGGCACAGCGCCGCGAGCAGCGCGGCGACCGGGTGCCCGGGCTCGCCGGCGCCGCCGAACAGGCGCTCGTACAGCGCCTGGCGCTCGCCGTGATCGAAGCGCTCCTCGCGCCCGCGCCACCACGCGACCAGCGGCGCGGCGGCGTCGCCCTCGACCGGCAGGTGCAGCGTGCCCTCGACCACGCCGCGCGCCAGCGCGTCGGCGAAGTCGAGCAGCCCGGCCTCGTCGACGTGGCGCGCCCACAGGAGCGCGGCGGCGGCCCGCAGCTGGGCCGGGCTGGCGCGCCCGGGCTCGTCGAGCGGAGGCAGATCCACCACCCCGAGCGCGGCCGCGCCGAACCGCTGCACCGCGGCGGCCAGGTGGTCGGCCAGGAGCTGCTCGCACCGGGCCGCGTCGCGCAGGAGATCGGCGGTCGACGTCGTCATGGACGGGTCGCAGGCGCGCCTCCTCGGTTGCCCTTCTCCTGCACGGCGCCGATCTCGTCGCCCGAGGCGAGCCGCTCGAGCGGGAAGGTCTCGCTGCGGAAGCGGACCGTCACGCTGCCCGACAGCTTGGCCTTGGCGTCGAGCGTCGAGCTCGACTTCTCGCTCTCCTCCGACCAGGCGCTCGACACCTTGGTCTCCACCTGGGACGCGTCGTCGAACCAGCCGCCGCCCTCCTCGCGGGTCATCGCCGACGTGTCGTAGGTCGACGCCTGCGACCGGCGCGAGGCGTCGTCGTGCGACTTCACGTCGAACATGACCGACGCCTTGATCTCGCCGTCGGTGACGATGATGCGGTTGATGCCGAGCGCCAGCATCAGGGCCAGCTGCTGCTGGCGCTGGCGGGCGAGCTTGAGCTGCGCCGCCATCACGATCTTGAGCTCGTTCTCCTCGTCGAGCGCCACGTTCTCGGACATGCCGAGCTTGGCCTTGAAGTCGGGCGCGTCGCCCTCCTCGACGTCGTCGCCGAGGCGCAGCGCCCCGCCCCCCGGGCTGCTGTTGTCGTAGACGACCGCCTGTGGAAACGAGGAGGCCACGAACTTGCGCGCCGTGTCGAGCGAGACGTTCTCCTGCGCGAACTCCTCGGCGGTCTTGGCCACCGCCTCGAGCAGCTTGCCGTACGCCTGCATCTGCTTGATCGAGCTCGCCACGATCGACGAGTGGACGCCCTCGATGAGGCCCGAGACGAACTTCGGGAAGTCGACCGCCGAGACCAGGCTCTTGAAGACCTGCGCCCCCTCGCGCGCCGCGCCCGCCTTGAAGTCGGCGCCGACCAGCCTGGGATCGTCGGACAGCCGGCTCTTCAGCGACTCGTTCTCGCCGATGTCGAGCGCCTGGACCGGCGCGCCGCCGGCCAGGTCCGGCGCATCCGCGCCCTGATCGCGCAGGAAGGCGATCACCTTGACCAGCGCGCCGGCGATCTGCCTGCGCTCCTCCGCGCCGAGCTGCGCGAACGAGGCGGTGCGCCCGAGGAGCTCGCGCACGTGCAGCCGGACATCGCCCGGCGGCTCCTCGCCGCGCGCAGCGCCGTTCGCACCGCTCCCCGCGCCCGCGGTCGCGGCGCCCGCCCTCCCCGCGCCCGCGCTCCCCGCGGTCGCGGCGCTCATCGCGCGGCCCCCGGCACCGCCCCGGGCACCGGGGCCGCAGGAGCGGCCGCGGCCGGCGCCGCGGCCGGCGCACCCGGCGCGGCCCGCGCGGCCGGCTGCGCGGCCGGCTGCGCCTTCTGCTGCAGCATCTGCATGCCGATGACGTCGACCATGCGCTCGAGCGGGAACGTCTCCGACTTGAACGACAGCCGCACGTCGCCCGACAGGGTGGCCTTGACCGCGGCCTTCGACTCGCTGGTCTCGTCGACCGAGCTGCCGACCGTGGTCTCGTGCTCGTGACCGGCGTCGAAGCCGCCGACCAGGTTGGTGAGCCAGCCGGTGCTGGCCTGCTCCGAGTCCTTCTCCTTGTCCTTCAGCTCCGCCTTGTGGCGCCGGCGCGCGTCATCGCTGGCGCGCATGTCGAACACCACCTTGGCGTTGATCTGCCCGTTGGTGACGACGATGCGGTTGATGCCGAGCAGCACCATCATCGCCATCATCTGCTGGCGCGAGCGCGCCATCTCGAGCTTGGCGGCGGTGACCAGCTGCTGCTCCGACTCCGGGTCCTCGAGGTCGACGTCGTCGCCCAGGCCGAACTCTGCCCCCAGGTTGGGCGCCCCCTCCGCGCCGGTCGGCACCAGGCGCGCGCCGTCGCCGCCGACGTCGACCTTCGCCGCCGACGGGTAGCGATTGGCGATGTGGTCGCGCGCCTGCGAGTCGCTGATGTTGTCGGCGGCGAACTGGTCGACCGTCTTGGCGGTGGCGGCCAGGAGCTCCCCGAACGCCTGCATCTGCTGGATGGTCGCGTTGACCACCGCCTGGAACACGCCCTGGACCAGCCCCGAGACGAACTTGGGGAAGTCGACGGTCTTGACCAGATCGCCGAACTCCTTGGTGCCCGCCGCGATCGCGCCGCCCTTGAAGTCCTCGCCGGCGAAGCCCGGGTCCTGCGCGATGCGCTGCTTGAGCACGTCGACCGCGTCGGGCTGCTCCTCCTCCAGCGCGCGCGCCCGCGCCGGCGTGGTCGGCGTCATCCAGCCCGGATCGGACAGGTAGCGCCCGATCTTGACCATGTCCTTCTCGAGCCGCGCGCGGTCGGGCTCGGGCAGGCTCTGGAAGGCGGCCGACTCGGCGAGCAGGCGCTTGACCCCGCCGACGACCGGATCGGCGCCCTCGTGGCCGGGCCCTGCGCTCGCTGCGCGCGCCGTGCTCATCGGGCTACCTCTGCTGCGCCGGGGCCGGCGCCGCCGCGCCCGCGCCCGCCGGCGGGGCCGCGCCGGTCGCGCTGGCCGGCGGCGCGCCGCGACCCGCGCCCTGGGCCCGCTGCAGCTGCATCAGCTGATCGGTGTCGACCATCTTCTCGAGCGGGAAGCTCTCGCTCTTGAAGTTGACCGACACCTCTCCCATGATCTGGCCGCTCGCCTGGATGGCGGCGTCGGACGACATGTCGACCTGCGCCGTCACCCGGATGTCGGGCGTGCTCACGGCCTGGTACTTGCCGCTCGAGTAGTAGTTGCCCTCCTGCCAGTTGCCCTTGCCGGCCTCCCACTGGCCGCTGCCGCCCTCGCGCGAGCTCTCGTACTCGCCCTGCGAGGTGTAGGTCGTGCCCATGTTGGCGTAGTCGAACGCCTGCGCCTTCATCTGGCGGGCCTCGTTGACCGAGAAGTTGAACTTGATCTTCGCGTTGATCTTTCCGTCGGTGACGATGATCCGGTTGATGCCCATGAGGATGGTGGTGGCGAGCAGCTGCTGGCGCCCGCGCGCCAGATCGTCGCGCGCGGCCGGGACCAGCTGCTCCTCGATCACGTCCTCGTCGAGCGAGGTGATCGACTCGCCCATGTTGAGGTCGGCGCCGAAGTCGGGCACCTCGCCCTCGTAGTCGTCGCGCGGCACCACCCTGGGCTGCCCGTTGACCACCGTCATCTGCATCATGCTCGGGTACTTCTGCACCAGGTGATCGCGCGCCTGGTTGTCGGTCGTGTTCTGGTCCTTGAAGTCGTTGAGCGAGGTGGACACCGACTTCACCATCTCCGCGTACGCCTTCATCTGCTCGATGCTGGAGGTGACGATGGCGTGGAAGGTGCCCGACACCAGGCTGGACACGAACTGCGGGAAGTCGATCTCCTTGACCATGCGCGCGGCCTGGGTGACGCCGACCGCGATCGCGTCTCCCAGCTGTCCGCCCTTGTCCTTGAGCAGCTTGCCGGCGTCGCCCACCACCTGGCCCACCGGGGCGTTCTCCAGCGCGATGGCGTAGGGATCGCCGGTGGCGCCGGCCGGCGCGTCGGCCGCCATGTGCTCGACCACCTTGCACGTGGCCTCGCGCATCTCGGCCTGCTGCGCCGACGACAGCCGCGAGAAGTTCGGGTTCTGGCGCAGGAACGAGTCGACCTTGTCGCGGACGACGCGCCGGTCCGCCGCGCTCAGGGCTTTCACTGCCGTGCTCCGGCGTACTGGGCGCCGCGCTCGCGCTGGCTGGGCGGCTGATCGTAGCCGACCGGGCGGAAGTAGATCGAGAGTCGCGCGGGCGTGTGCGGGTTCACCTTCACGCCCACCACGCTCATCTTGCCGGGGCCGGCGTAGGCGTCGGGCGTCATCGCCTGCATCCAGTGGCGGAGGGCGCGCTGCATCTCGGGCCGCTGGGCCAGGTACATCTGGATGAGCCCGTGCATCTCGCGCGGCGGATCCGGCACGCCCGGCAGGAGCACGTCGAGCTTGAGCCCGATGCCGCGCGCGGTGTCGCGCAGCCCCATGATGACGCTGCCCTCGGGCAGGACGAAGCGGCCGCCCAGGATGAGCCCGAGCGCCGACAGGATGCTGGGCAGCTGATGGCCGACCCCGAGCGCGTTCATCATGGGCTCGAGGTCGAGCAGGCGGAGATCGCCGCGGTGATAGAAGTAGACCCGCTGCGCCCCCTGGCCGCGCCCGCACGCGATCGAGGTGAAGATGGGCAGGAGCCCCGGCATGTGGGCCATCGCCACCTCCGAGGCGTGGCGCAGGTTGGGCGGCAGCTCGCCCAGCTGGCCCGGCACCAGCTCGTAGTAGGCCTTGGTCTCGGCGACCCCGTTCTCGTCGAACGCGGCCCCGAACCAGGCGCCGAAGCGCGAGCTGCCCGGGCGGTGCGCGCCGCGGAACGGCTCCGACGCGCGATCGAACCAGGCCAGCGCCGGCGCGCCGTAGCAGCGCGACACCAGGCGGCGCACCTCGCGGCTGACCTCCTGGCGCCTGGTGTCGGGCGACGCGCCGGGGCCGTAGGGCTCGAGCGCCAGGCGCAGGGCCGCGGCCGAGGTCTCGGTGAACGAGTGCTCGAGCGGCACCGTGCCCGGCGTGAGCGCGTTGTTGCCGTAGCGTCGGTCGCCCACCGGCAGGTCGAAGCTGCGGTCGATGAGGCCACCGATGAGCGGCACCGGATCCTGCGTGCCCAGCCGCCGGGCGGCGATGCTGAGGCGAGCCTTGGCCACGTCGGCGACACGTGTCGTCATGACGTCCTCCTCTGCGTGCTTTGTGTCGTGTCGCGCCGGTCAGGCCTTGCCGACGTTCATGCTCGGCATGCCCGGCAGGCTGCCCAGGCCGTTGCCCTTCATGACGTCGCGCAGGGCGTCGGGGATGCCGCCCAGGGCCATGTCCGGGATGGTCGGCTGCGACGGCATCGACACCGGATCGCTGAACTTGTCGATCGACTGATCGTCGGTGCCGGTGACGGCGAGCCAGCGCTCGACGTTGTCGACCAGGACCAGGAGCTCGTGCGGGTCGGGCTGGTTGGGCCGCGGCAGGTTGAGCGTGACGTTGTTGCCGGCCAGGAGCAGCTGGCTGTGGTCGGCCAGCCAGCGGACCAGGCGCTGGCCGGTGGTGGCCATGGTGCGCTGGCGGACGCCGTTGACCGAGCCGCCCAGGTAGAGCGAGCTCACCCGCTCGATGAGCTGGCTGTAGTCGCCGGCGCCGTAGGCGGTGAGCACGTCGTCGTAGCTGAACAGCTTCAGTAAGTTTCTGACGTCCTCCTGCAGCTCGACGGCGGCGAAGTGGGCCACGCCGTAGCCGTGCACCGACAGGTTGACCGCCAGGTCGCGGCCGGCCTTGAGCACCTGCTGCGAGCCGAGCGCCTTGCGGATGGTCGCGTCCTGCTCGCGGCTGAACACGCTCACCGCCGACAGGAAGCGGATCCAGACGTCGGAGAACTCGCGGTTGGGCATCTCCTCCTCGACCGCGCCCTGGGCGAAGCCGAAGGCGCGGGCGTACATGCCGCGCCGCTCGCTCTCGGTGAAGCGCACGCTGGCCTGCTTGATCCAGCGGTAGATGGCGTCGCCGCCGGTGCTGCGCGACACCGGGATGGCGCCGGACGTGAACTGCTCGGCGATCTTGTCGGCGACGGCGAAGAACTTCCAGTCCTCGAGCTGCGCGCAGTAGTAGAGCGCGGACAGGGCCAGGACGTTGTCCTTGACGATCTCGGCCTGGAGTCCCGTCTCCAGGTCGGGCAGATCGATCTGGATCTGCGACGCGCGCTGCTGCACGCCGCCGCCCAGCACCACCTGGAAGGCGTTCTGGAACTTGGTGAACAGCTGCGGATCGGCGTCCGACACGCCCTGCTCCTCGAGCCGGCGCACGACCTCCGCGAACTGCTTGGTGAAGATGACCGGGGTGGGCATCGCGACCTCCTACGCTGACGCGCGCGAGTTCTGGTGATCGGTGCCGGTCTCGCGCAGAAACCCGAACACCTTCTTGAAGAGGTCCGCGTGGGCGGTGTAGTCCTGCACTGCCTCGACGACGGCGTCGATGAAGCGGCGGGCCACGACGATGCGCGGGCTGTTGCCGCCGCCGTCGACCTCGATGTCGTCGGTGCCGGGGAACGGACGGCCAAGCGACGGGTCGGTCCAGTTGTCGGCCACGATCTGGCCGTAGACGGCGGTGAAGCGCGCGATCTGCGCGTCGGTCATGCGCGAGCCGGGGAAGTGGCTCGGCTCCGGCGGCACGCCGTCGTCGAAGCCGAAGTTCTCCTTCAGGATGTGGCGCACCGCGCGGTAGACGCGCTCGCGCTGCTGGTTGCGCTGGCGCACCTCTTCCTTCTTGGCCTCCGGCACCCCCTGCAGCGACTCGTAGATGTCGGGGAACCTGGGGCACTCCGCGCGGACGTCGTCGCTCGTCACTTCACTGGTCATCTCGCTCATGTCGCCCTCCTTGGCGCTTGCGCTCGGCGTTCGGCTCGCGGTGGAGTCGTCTCTGCCCCTGTCGATTTCGATCTCGTTTGCACCGGTCATGCCGCTTCGTCCACTTCCTGCGCATGGCGGTCCACCGCCGCGAGCGCGGCGAGCACGTCGAGGATCCCGGCGCCGCAGCCGTGCGCGTTCGCGCCGCCCGGGAAGGGGCTCACGCTGTCGAGTAAGATCTGGCGCACCGCCTCGGGCGGCAGCGGCACCGAGCGGCGCGCGCCGCGCGCGAGGAGGAGCGCCGCCGCCGCCGCCACGAAGGGGGCGGCGAACGAGGTGCCGTTGACCGCCCCGTAGCCGTCGAGCCGGGCGGCGCGCACGCCCTGGCCGGGGGCGCACAGGGCCACGTGGTCGCCGCGCGTGGTGAAGGTGGCAGGGCGACCCTCGGCGTCGACCGCGCCGACCGCGATGACGCCCGGCAGCGCGGCGGGGAAGAAGCGCTCGTCGCTGCCGGAGTTGCCGGACGCGGCGACCAGCACGCAGTCGCGGGCCAGCGCGTAGCGAACGACCTCGACGTGCGGCACCGGCGCGCCCGGCTCGAGCATGCGCTCCGGCGTGCCGAACGAGAGGTTGAGGACGCGCGCGCCCAGGTCGATGCAGCTCTTGGTGCCCGAGTCGATGTCCTGGATCGAGCCCACCGCGGTGACGCGGCTGCCTCCGCCCGGCTCGGCCACGCGCGCGCCGCACAGGGCGCGCACCGGCAGGAGGCGGGTGGCGCCGGCCAGGCCGCGCGCCATGCGGAAGCCGTTCGCGCTCATGATGCTCGCGCACGACGTGCCGTGGCCCTGGTCGTCGTCGACGTCCTGCAGGCGGGGATGGGCGCCCGACACGACGACCATGTCGGCGTCGAGGTTGTCCTGGGCCAGCGCCACCGACGACAGGCCGGGGCGCAGGCGGCCCTGGACCTCGGCGTGCTCGAGGTTCACGCCGCTGTCGACCAGGCCGATGATGAGCGCGCTGTCGCCCGGCTCGAGGGCGAGGGCCTCGTCGGCGCGAATGAGGCGTCGGGCCGCGTCGGTGTCGTGGTCGTCAGCATCGTCGTGGTCGGCGCGGCGGGCCGTAGCGGCCGGCGACTCGACCAGGTACTCGGGCGCGGCCATCTCGACGCCGCCCAGCGCCGACAGGTCCTCGACCAGCGGGCGCAGCGGCGCGTCCGGATCCACCTCGACGCGGAAGGTGCGCGACATGCCGAGCGCGCGCTCGACCGGGTCCCACGCCAGATGGGGGGCGCCGCGCCCGAGCAGCCCGTCTCGCGCGGAGTAGGCGCGGGAGACCAGGAGGCCGGGGCTGTGGCGCCGCACCGCGCGGTCGACCGCGCCGCCGCGATCGATCGCCGCGGCCGGGGGCGCGGCCCCGAGGCGGACATCGCGGTGGGTGGCGATGTGCTCGAGCTCCTGCCCCTCGACCAGGCGCAGGACGAAGCGGCCCCTCAGCGCGCGGCGGGTCATGCCTCCGCCTCCAGCGCGCCGCCGGCGCCGTTCGACGGGGAGGCGACGGGCCGCGGCATGCGGAACCAGCCGGTGACGCGGTGTCCGTCGGTGTAGACCTCGACCGGGCCCTCGTCGTGGGCGGGATGCGGCACGACCAGGATCTGGCTGGCGCTGGCCTCGAGCACCTCGACCGGCCGGCCGGCCAGGTGCACCTCGGGGACCACGCCGCTGGTGAGGTTGGCGCCGCGGATGCGGAGCAGGCGCGAGCCGTCCGGCCGCTGCACGACGTCGTGGCCGAGCACGGTCGGGCGGGTGGCGGCGAGCAGCGCGGCCTGCAGGCGCCCGGCCGGGATGCCGATGGCGGCCTGGGCCACGCGCGGATCGATCTGCTTGAGCTGGCCGACGGTGCGGACGCCCATCCAGTCGAGCTTGCGGCGCGACTCCTCGTCGAGGTCGAGGCCGGGGCCGAGGTCGTCGAGCGAGCGCGGGTCGGACTCGATGTCGAACGAGAACGTGTTCTCCTCGACCATCGGGCGGGTGACCGCCGTGAAGCTGAGCTGGATGGTCGACGACCCGGCCTCGTTGGGCCCGGCGCTGCGCATCATGACGTGGCCGGCGTCGTTGACCTCGATGAAGACGCGCAGGTCGAGGTTGACGTCCTTGAGCCCCCAGGTCAGCGGGCGGCGGGTGGTCGACACCTTGGCGGCGAGGGCGTCCTGCGCGCGGTCGAGCTGCGCCATGATCGCCTGGAGGAACTCCTCCACCGGGAAGGCCCGGCCCGGCTTGCCGCCGGCCATCAGCCGGTCCTCCGCGACGGGTCGAGCAGGGCGAAGCGGGCCGAGACGCGCGCGAGCTCGGGATCGAAGTCGGTGGCCATGCGGCCGCGCGGAAAGCTGGCCAGGAGCGCGCCGCCGTCGCCCAGGCGGGTCTCGATCGGCAGGTCGACCTCCATCGACTCGACGTCGACGGCCACGCCCGCGTCGGGGCCGCCGGCGGCGAGCGGCACCGCCTCGACCAGCGCGACGAGGAGATCGGCCATGTCGATCATGTCGCTCACACGGCGCCTCCGCCGGTGCCCGCGCCGCTCCCCGGACTGGTGGCCGCGCCGCTCTCCGGCGTGGCGGCCGGCCCGGTGGCGATCGCGGCCGGCGCGGCCGGCGTCGCGGTCGCGGCCGGCGCGGGGCGCTCGGTGCCGGGCTCGGTCTTCCAGCGCGCGTGGCGGTTGATGAGCTGGATGGCGGCGCTGTCGGCGAAGCGCTCGAGCGGGAAGGTCTCGCTGCGGAAGGTCACCCGCACCTCGCCCATGAGGTCGGTCTTGATGGAGGCGTCGGACTGCGAGTTGGCCTTGACCGTGGACACCATCATCTGGGTGGCCGACGAGCTGGTGCCGCGCGTGCTCAGCGCGGCGCCGGCCTGCTGGACGTCGGCGGTCATGATGTCGCGCGCCGTGGCGTGGAACTGCAGCCGCGCGCGCACGTCGCCCTCGCTCACCACGATGCGGTTGATGCCCATGAGCACCGTCGTGGCGAGCGCCTGCAGGCGGTCCTCGCCGCTCGACAGCCGGCCCTTGTCCAGGAGCGGCCCCTCGGTCAGGTCCTCGCTCAGCTCCTGGCCGGCAAGGTCGTAGCGGGCCAGCCACGACGGCGACTCCCCCTCGCGCCCCGGCCGCGGGACCAGGCGCGGCTGGCTGGCCTCGCCCGGCTTCGGGAAGGCGATCATCAGATCCTGGTTGTGGCGCTCGGCCAGGGTGTCGCGCGCCTGGTTGAGCGAGACGTTGTCCTGGGTGAACTCGTCGAGCGACTGGCTGAGCGAGGCGACCAGGCGCGCGTACTCGTGGATCTGCTTGATCGACGCGTCGACGATGGCGTCGAAGGTGCCGTGGATGAGCGACGCCACGAAGGCGGGGAAGTCGACCGCCTCCAGCGCGGCGGCGGCGCGGCCGCCGATCTCGGCGGTGGCGGGCGGCGGCGGCGGGCGCGCCGGCTCGGCGGCGGCGGCAGGCTTGTCGCCGGTGGCGGCGCCGCCGCGCGCGCTGGCGGCCTGCCGCGCCTGCAGGTCGAACAGGTCGAGCGCCTGGGCGTAGGCGTCGCCGCCGTGCAGGGCAGATTCGATCCGGCGCACGTCGGCGTCGAGCGCGCCGCGCGAGCGCGGCTGGAGCTCGCGCCAGCCGCGACTGTCGCGCATCTTCTGGATCGCCTCGAGGGCGAGCGCTACACGGTCGCGCATGATCACCCGATCTGCACCGCCGCGTCGCGATAGGCCGGCGCGCGCCGCAGCCAGGAGGCGCGAGCGGCGAAGCGGCGGCCCTGCGCGGCGGCGACCAGCGCATCGAGGAGCGCCGGCGTCGCCGGCACCGGGAAGGGCGAGCTGGCGCCGAGCGCGCGCAGCCCGCCGAGCAGCGCCGCGTGGGTCTCGGCGGTGAGCCAGCCGTCGGCGGGCAGGCCGGCCCGGGCCTGGAAGGCGGGCAGGTCGGCGGCGCCGAGCGCGGCCAGCGCCTGGGCCAGACGCCCGGCGTCCTCGCCGATCGGCGACAGCGCGGAGGCGGTCCAGCGCCGCCCGCCGCCCACGCCCATGTGAGCGCAGCGGTCGACCAGCATGGCCAGCGCGCGATCGGTGGTGAGGCCGAGGTGCGCGGCGAAGGCGAGCTGGGCGTCGACCAGCTCCTCGACCACGACCTCGTTCTGCGCCGCCTGGAAGGCCGCCTCCTGGCCGGCGCGGCGGAAGCGATCCAGCCACGGCGGCTGCCACAGGAACGCGGCCTCGACCGGCTGCAGGCGATCCTCGGGCGACGGCGCGGTGGTCACCTCGACCAGCCGGTCGCTCTCGGGGCCGAAGACCTGGCGAAACAGATCGGCGCCGCGGCGCTGGCAGGCGAGCAGGATCTTTCCGATCAGCCCGCTCCGCTGGGTCACGCCGAGCAGGCCCAGGTGCAGGCCGTGATGGGTGCGCTGGTAGGCGGGATGCGTCGGATCGTCGAACTCGACGTCGCCGGCGACCGCCGCGTAGCGGTCCGCGCCGCTCACCAGATCGGCGATCGGCACCACCAGCTCGAGCTTGCGGCGGATGGTCAGCGGCTCGCCGGCCGCGGCCAGCTGCGCGGGGATGGTCAGCGCGCCGGCGCCGGGGTCGGCGTCCTCGTACAGATCGTCGACGCCGATGGCGGGCGCGGGCGGCGGCGGCGCGTCCTCGAGCGCGCGCGGGCGGACGGCGGTGCGCTGTCCGTAGCGCTGCTGGGTGTGGCGCGACGGCGCGGGGCGCGGGCGAGGGATGGTCGGCAGCGGGAAGCGGCGCGCGGGCCGCGCCGCGGGCGCGCCGTAGCGCATCGCGGCCGGCGCCGGCGGCGACTGCGAGGGTCGCCTGCCCGAGCGCGCCAGATGGGGCGCGTCCTCGACGCCGGGCGGCTCGTCGAGCCGGCCGCCGTAGGCCGCGACCGGGTAGGGCGTGTCGTGGCCGCGTGGCGCTTCGGCGGCCGCCGACGTGAAGCGCGGCGCGGGTGCGGGTGCGGGGCCGACGCGCGGCGCGGCCGGCATCGCGGGGCGCGCCGTGCCGCCGGCGCGGCGGAGCGCCGGGGCGTCCTCGAACCCGCGCGGCGCCGCGGCCCGCCCGGGCCCGCGCGGCCGACCGTAGAGCTCGTGGCTGCCGGCGCCGCCGTAGGTCTCGCCCTCGTCCATGAAGCCGTCATCCGACCAGGCCGGGTCGGGCGGGTCCGGCGGATCGATCGGATCGCGCGGTTCGCGCGCGTCCGGCGCGCCGGCGGCCTCGCTGCTCCATAGATCGGGCGCGTAGCCGTCGTCGTAGCCGCCGCCGGGAGGCGGGGCCGCGTCGGGGGCGTCGGCCGCGGGAGCGCCGACGAGATCGCCGCCCCAGCTCAGGACCGGCCGGGCCGCTCCGTAGCGCCCATCGGCCGGCGGACGGGTCATGCGCGAGCGATCGAGCGAGCGACCGGTGAAGCCGGCCGCGATGCCGACCGACGGGATGAGCTCCGGCCGGGCGAACGGCGCGCTGAACTCCGGCGCGTCGCCCCGGGGCCCGTAGGTGCCCAGCACATAGTAGAGGCGCGTGCGCCCGGCGAAGCGTCGCAGCTGGTCGGACGGCAGGAGCACGGTCGCCTGGCCGGCGGGCGCTCGCAGGAGGCCGCCGGTGCGCGAGGTGTAGAAGTTCTCGCGCGTGCGCCGGTGCCGCGAGTCGGCGCGCAGGAGGGATGGATCGGTCGCGCACGCGATCTCGAACGTGCGGGTGGGCGGGACGCGCACGACGAACGAGGCGACCGGGAAGCGGTCCGAGATCGTGCGCAGGCAAGGCGTGATGCTCTGCATGAGGGTCTCCGCTGCCGATGCATGAGCAGCTGTCGTGCCAGCTCGCGCGCGCTGTCCGCACCATGGCGCGTCGGGCGCGGTCATGCCCGAGTGGCCAGGGGGACCTGATCGATCGGGCGCGCCGTTCACGTGCTCACGCGCGTTGCTGCGGGCGGCGCGGCGCTACCCGGTCAGCTTCTTGAAGATGGTGCGCACGTGGATGCCGAGCCGTCCGGCCGCGCGCGTGCGGTTCATGCCCTCGGCCCGCAGCGCGGCCTGGACCAGGATCTCCTCGCAGCGCGCGAGCGCGGCCGACAAGGTCAGGCCGTCGTGCTCGATGAGCGACCACAGCTCGCGCTCGAGCGGGAGGCTGGTGAGCACGGCGGGCGGCGCGTCGAGTGGATCGACGTCCGGCTCGGCGGGCGCGGCCGGCGCCGCCTCGGCGCCGAGCCCGAGGGCCGAGGCGTCGATCTCGTCGCCGGTGTGGAACAGCGCCGCGGACTCGACGCGGTGCTTGAGCTCGCGGACGTTGCCCGGCCAGTCGTAGGACAGGAGCGCGTCGCGCGCGCGATCGGCGAAGCGCTTGGCGCCGCCGGTCGCGATGTGGAGGAAGTGATCGGCCAGGACCGCGATGTCCTCGCGCCGCTCGACCAGCGGCGGCACGTCGAGGCGCACGACGGAGAGCCGGTACATGAGATCGGCGCGGAAGGCGCCGCGGTGCACGCAGGTGTCCAGGTCCTGGTTGGTGGCCGCGATGACCCACGCGCTCGAGTGCTCGAGGCGGTCGGAGCCGACCGCGCGGTACTCGCCGGTCTCGAGGAAGCGCAGCAGCTTGGCCTGCGCGGCGGGCGGCAGCGAGTCGACCTCGTCGAGGAACAGCGTGCCGGTCGCCGCCGAGCGGATCAGGCCCTGGCGGGCCTGGGTCGCGCCGGTGAAGGCGCCGCGGCTGTGCCCGAACATCTCGGCCTCGACCAGCGTGTCGGGCAGGGTCGCGCAGTGCACCGTGACGTACGGGCGCTGGCGCCGATCCGACTCGTCGTGCAGCGCGCGCGCGACCAGCTCCTTGCCGCTGCCGGTCGGGCCGCAGATGAGGGTGGTGCGCTGCGCGGTCGCCACCGAGGCGATGCGTCCGCACAGGCGGTGAAAGATGTCCGAAGCACCGACCAGGGGCACCTGCCGCGCTGAGCTGGCGCCGCCTGCCGAGCATCCCCCCGAATGCTCCACCCTTCCCGCTCCTCTTGCTCGCGTCGACTGGTCGAGCGCCCGAAAGCGTTGCCCATTCAACGGCAGGACGTCAAGCCGAACAGAGGACCAGTGAGTCCGCGCGGTGCGCGCATCGCGACTACCTGATCGTCACCCGCGACGGGACGATGTAGAGGTAGGAACCGAAGTCGGAGTAGGGGCCGCGATCGCACGACCTCGGATCCGAGATCTGCGATCCGCTCTGATCGGTATCGCGCGCCATCGTTTGACCCGGCTTGTGCGACCACCGCGCGGTGAAGTCGTCCAGCCGGTAGAAGTGGAAGTCGGCGGAGGGCCAGATGACCAGCGCCATGAAGTGGCCGTCGATCGGCGTCCGCTGAGGCGCGTTGGGATCGGCGAGCACCTCGAGGCCGTCACTGGCGACCGCGCGGAGGTAATCGGCAACGCTGATCGACGGAGGTGTGAAACCGCTCGCGCGCCCCGGCTGCGCGAAGGTGTTCGTCATCAAGTTCGAGGCGTAGTTGTAACAGTTGTTGTCCCGCATGGTTTGCGGGTTGGTGTTCCACACGTGCGGCTCGAAGCGCGGCACCTCGAGAGAGCGCGCGCGCATCGCCCGTCCGGCGTAGGCGACCGGGCGGATGAGGTCGTCGACGTGCCGGCGGGCGACCGGCTCGACCGCGTCGCCGCCGCTGGCGATCAGCCAGTTCTCCAGCTCCCGGTTCGCGCCGCGCAGGCTGACGTTCTGCGGGCCGAGATCCACCACGTCGTCGTGGACGAAGATCTCCGGCTCGATGTTGTCCTCCTGGGTGGCCGCGAGGGTGAAGCCGGTGTAGCCCAGTCCGCCGAGCGCGCCGGCCGGCTTGTCGAACGACGTGCCGCGGATGGCGTCGAGTCGCTCGCGCAGCTCGAGCGCCTGAGAGTCGGTGAGCTGCCAGGTCGGGTTGGGGCGCCCGGAGAAGATGTTGAGCGTGACGTTGATGGACAAGGGCTGACCTCCTGCGCGTGGTCCTCTCCGCCGAGCAAGCGGCGGGCCAGCGCGCGCCGGCGGCGCGGCCGGCGACCCGGTGCACGGCGCAGCATGGCCGGGCGGGCACTGCCTGCCCACTCGATCATCCGCGCGGCATCGGCCCGTCATCGGCGCGGCGATGGAATGGATCGCGCCGGTGGAATGGATCGTGCTGGCCACGGCGGGCATGGTCATCACGCTGGTCGTCGATCCCGGACACGGCGGCGCTCGCGCCGTCGGCGGTTCGTCATGCTGGGGCGGCCGCGGGCCGCGCGGCACGTTCGAGAAGGACGTGACGCTCGCGCTGGCGCGGCGCATCGCGGCGCGCGCCGGCGGCGGCATGCGCGTCGAGCTCACGCGCGACGCGGATCGCAACCTCGGGCTGGACGAGCGCGCCGACAGCGCGCGTCGGGCCGGCGCGCACGCGTTCGTGTCGCTGCACGCCAACCACGGGCCGGGCGCGGGGCGCGGCGCCGAGGTGTGGACCCGCCCCGACGCCGGACCGGCCGCCAGCGGGCTGGCTGACGCCCTTTGCCGCGGTCTCTCCGCACCCGGCGCGGGTGCACAGCGGCTGAGCGGCGAGCTGGCGGTGCTCGATCCGAGGCGTCTGGGCGGAGCGGCCGGCGCGCTGATCGAGGTCGACTGCCTGTCGTCCGAGGACGGGGAGCGCCGGCTCACCGACGCGCGGTCGCTCGACGACATCGCCGACCGGGTCGTGAGCGCGGTCCGGAGCTGGGGGCAGTGGGCGCACACGCAGCAGGGCGGCACGTTTCCGCCGGTGCGCTACCCGACCTCGCCGCCGGACGACCGGCCGCCGGACCCGCCGCCGCAACCGGTGCCGCAGCCGGTGCCCGCTCCCGCGCCGGCCTGTCCGCGCACGATCTACTTCGCCTTCGACAGCGACGCGATCGACGAATCGACCAGCGGGTGGGTGCTCGACGAGGTGGCGGCGTGGCTGACCGCGAACCAGAACGAGTACGTCAACCTGGTCGGGCACACCGACCCGGTCGACACCGACGACTACAACCAGCGACTGGGCCAGCGCCGGGCCGACGCGGTGGCGCAGGCGCTGGTTCGCCGCGGTGTGGCGGCGCGCCAGATGGGCGTCTCGTCGATGGGCGAGCGCGCGCCGGTCTCGGGCGGCGACCCGTCGCGCCACTACCTCGACCGCCGGGTCGAGATCGAGTGCACCGCCAGCTACGGGCGGCCGGCCAGGCGGCCGCCGCAGGTGCCGCGGCCGCGCCTGAGCCGCGGGCTCGAGGTTCAGGGCCCCGGGAGCCGCGGATCGTGCCCGACCAGCGTCGGGTTCGCGTTCGGCAGCGCGGAGCTGGACGACGTGGGGCGCTCGTGCGTGGCGCGGGTGGTCGATTCGCTGGTCGATCGCCCCGACGCGCTCATCTCTCTCACCGGCGATCACGAGGCGCCGATCGAGAGCGCGCGCCTCGCCTTCGAGCGGGTCGAGGTCGTCCGCCAGGCCTTCATCGACCGCGGGATTCCGGAGCGCCGCATCGCGAGCGACCCGGCCACGCCGTTCGGCGTCCTGCCGGCCGGCCGCGGCCGGCGCGTCGACATCGCCGTCAGCGGCGCCATCCCGCTCGGGCCGCCCGGGCCGCTGGGCCCGTTCGGGTCGCGCGGGTCGCGCGGGCCGCTGTCGCGCCGAGCCTGACCGCCCCCACGGCGCCCTGTCACAGGCCACTGCGGGGTGAAGGGCGCAGGGCGACGCGCGCAGGGCGAGGCGCGAGGGCACGCGGATCGCGGCGGCGCGGCGCCGGCAACCGGGACCGGGCGATCCGCACGCGGCTCGTGCGCGTCAGGCGCGGCGCGCGGCCCGGGGGCCGCGCAGTCCGTCGCACAGGACCGCGAGCAGGCGGCGACGCGCGCGTGGGCCGCCGCCGCGCGCGTCGACCGCGACCAGGGTGCCCTTGACCAGGGCGAGCACCTCGTCGACGTCGACGTCGGGCCGCACCGCGCCGGCCTTCTGCGCGCGCGCGAGCAGGGCGCGCACGGCGGCGCGCACGCCCCGCCGGTAGGGCGCGCTGGTCAGCTCGAAGCCGGAGCCGGCGAGCGCGTGCGCCAGGTCCTTCTTGGCCGCGCCCTCGTCGAGCAGGCGGGACAGGAAGCCGAAGAACGCCTCGCCAGGATCGCGAGCGCGGGCGAGGGCGCGCGCCTCCGCGGCCAGGCGGTCCATGCGCTCGATGACGATGGCGGCGAACAGCGCCTCCTTGGTCGGGAAGTGGCGGTAGATCGTGCCCACGCCCAGGCGGGCGTGCCGCGCGATGGCGTCGATCGGCACCGCGAGGCCGTCGGCGGCGAACACAGCCTGCGCGACGTCGAGCACGCGCTGGCGGTTGCGGGCGGCGTCGGCCCGCAGCGGGCGAGGGCGGCTCGGCCGGCTCACGCGGCTCACGCCGTCCGCTCCTTGACAAACGGAGCGCCCGTTCCGTATAGAGCATAGAGCGGAAGCGGAACCATCGTTCCGATTATAGGCCGTCCGGCCGAGGAGCCAAGCAGCCGCCATGCCCCCGATGACCGCGCGCGAGGTGTTCGAGCGCTTCCAGGCCTGCGCCCTGGCCCGCGACTGGCAGAGCTTCGGCGAGCTCGCCGCCGAGGACGCCGTCATGGAGTTTCCGTTCGCCCCGCCCGGCGCGGCTCGCGAGACGCGCGGGCGCGACGCCATCCGCGCCGCGGCGCGCGAGAGCTGGGGACGCTCCCCCTTCCGGGTCGATGCGTTCGACGAGGTCACCGTGCACGAGGGCCGCGAGCCGGGCGTCCTCTTCGCCGAGTACGACGTGCACGGCGCGGTGCTCGCCACCGGCGCGCCGTTCCGGTTCTCGTTCGCGATGCTCCTCCGCGTGCAGGGTGGGCTCATCGCGACCATGCGCGAGTACATGGATCCGCTCGCCATGTCGGCGGCCGCGCGCGCCGGCGCCCGCGATCTGGTCGCGCGCTTTCATCGCGCGATGCTGGAGCTCTCGGCCGACGCGCTCGCCGACCTGTTGGCGGCCGACGCGGTCTACGAGTATCCGTTCGCCCGGCTCGACCGGGTGCAGCGCCTGCACGGCCGCGACGAGATCCGGGCACGCTTCCGCGCCCACTGGGCCGCCGCGCCGGTCCGCGTGGAGGCGATCCGCGACGTCGTCGTGCACGACACGTTCGACCCGGAGGTGGTCGTCTGCGAGCAGGAGGCCGCCGCGGTGCGGACCGACACCGGCGCTCCGTTCACGCTCCGCTCCGTGCTCGTGCTCCGCGTCCGCGGCGGCGCCATCGTCCACGCCCGCGACTACGGCGACGCGCTCGGCTCGGCGCGCGCCCTCGATCGCGTGCCGCTCGGATAGTCCCTGCCGGGCCCCGCCTCGCTGGTTGCGCGGGCGCGGCGCGGTGGTCGAGGACCGGAGCGTTGGTCCGAGGCTCGTGGCTGCGCGTCGAGGGCCCGCCGCGCGGGCCTGGCGCGCTGATCCGCCGCGCGGGCCTGGCCGCGCTGACCTGGCCGCGCGGGCTGGCCGCGCTGACCCTCGCTGCGCTGGCCCGCGCCGCGCTGGCCCTCGCCGCGCTGGCCGGGTCGCGCAGGCCGCGTCGCGCAGATCCGCGCCGCGCTGGCCGGCGCCGCGGTGGCCCGCGCTGCGTTGCTCGCCAGCCTCGCGGCTCCGCGCCGCGCCGGCGCGCGTCGCGATGGGTCGCGATGGGTCGCGATGGGCAGCGATGGGCCGCGCAACGATGGTCGGCCGCCCCGCGGCCCCGCTGTCCTGATGGTCAGCGGGCCTGACGTCCCACTGGCCTGCGGCCGGCGCACCGGCGGGCGGCATCGGCGGGCGCGGCACTCGTTCTGGGCGGAGTCCACGGCGCGCGAGGGAGCAGGCCCTCGACCTGGTCGAGGGGCGACGAGCGTGGCGAGCTGACGGCAAGCGAGGCGAAGCCGGCGCTGGACCCGTCACGTCTGCTGCCGATGCAGCGCAGAGCACGCGGCTGCGGAACGGCGGAGCGCGACATCGTCGATGGGAGCGGCGCGCGTATCGGCCGCCTCGTCGTCGCGCAACGAACGAAGGGCGTGACGCATCACTGTGCCGACTCCGCGCCGAGGAGCGTTGACATTTCTTGCCGTGCGACGACAGAAGGCGACGAATTGACTTGACGGTCTGGCGAGGGCGTTCGGCGAGTCCTCGCGCATGTCGTGGCGATCGCGCGCCTGGTGCCTCGAGGCGACGTACGGGCGGAGAATTCGGCGAAGAGGCGCGCGCCGTCGAAATCGCGGAGATCGTGGCTCCTGGGCCATCTGGCGGGGCCGATAAACGGCCATGTTATGAGAGTCGGATGAAACTCGATGTTTGTCTCGAAGTTCTCTCCGACGACACTCTGATCGCCCGGCTGGTCGACTTGCTCGGGCGAAGTCGCGGCGTCGAGGCCGAGCTGATCGCTCACCTGGCGGAGGTGGACGCGCGCCGCCTCCATCTCCGCGAGGCGTGTTCCTCGATGCACGCGTACGCGACCGAGCGGCTCCACCTCTCGGACGCCGAGGCGTACCTGCGCATCACGGTGGCCCGGCTGTCGCGGCGGTTTCCTGTCGTCCTCGACATGCTGGCCGACGGGCGGCACCACCTGAGCGGGATCGCGCGGCTGGCTCCGCACCTGCGCGACCAGGACGGCGAGGCGCTGCTCGCGCGGGCAGCCTTTCTGTCGAAGCGCGAGATCGAGCACCTCATCGCCGAGATCGCGCCGCAGGCGGACGCGCCGGCGCTCATCCGCAAGCTCCCGGCCGCCCCACGATCAACGGCGCAGCCGTTGATCTCCGGCCCCTGCCTGGCGAGCGCGGCGGGCAGCGATGCGGTTGGCGATGCGCTACACGATGCCGGTCGAGATGACGGCGGCGATGCGGGCGGCCATGCGGCCGTCGATCCGGGCGGCAGTGCCGGCGACGATGCCGGCGGCGAGTCGACCCGGCGTCCATTGCAGGGTCCGGCGCCGGTTGCTCCGGCGCCGAGCGGCCGTCCGGTTCTCACTCCGATCGCGCCGCTTCGCTACAAGGTGCAGTTCACGGCGGGCGCCGAGCTGCACGACAAG
>DATFRY010000487.1:0-8261 GCA_035262925.1 Kofleriaceae bacterium
CCCGCGCGCGTGCTGGGCGCGCGGCTCGGGCGCGTGGCGCCACGGCTTCGATCGCGCTGGAGGCCCCTCACATCCCGACGCCACGGCGGCAAGGAAGGTCAGCCAGAGCCCGACTCGCCCTGCCCTCTTCTTATAGGTTCCGAGCAGTTGTAGCCATTCGGGCGTCATGATATGACGGATCCATGCTTCGTGTGACCGGGATCGCCTTCAGCCTCGCGCTCGTCTTGGCAGGCGGATGTCAGAAGGATCAGCTGCAGGGTGCCAAGGCGGAGGTGCAGAAGACCAGCATCAAGCTGGACCTCCCCCAGGTCCCAGAGTTCTCAGCTCCTCAAGCCAACCCCGACGGCACCCATTCCGTTGCCGAGATGCGCCTCCGAGGAAACAAGTTTCTCGACACCGAGGTGAAGGTCAAGGGCTACGTCGTGTGGATCTACGACTGCGCCACCGCGATCCGCACGCCGGACATGAACGACAAGGACGTGGCGAAGCTGCTCGAGGACGAGCCCGACAAGTGCATGCCGCCGCACTTCTACATCGGCGATCGCCCCGACACGCCGCCGGGCCGCGCCGTCTGGGTCGTCGACGTGCCGCGCGCGCCGCGCAAGGACGACAAGAACAAGCCGCCCGAGGAGAAGGCGCAGCTCGAGGCGCGCTGGAAGGCGCTGCCCGCGTTCAAGCTGGGCGACGAGGTCATGGTGACCGGCAACTGGAAGATCGAGTCGGAGCGGCGCTTCCGCAACTCCGACGGGCTGCTCGTCATCAAGAACGACTGCACCGCGGCGACTCCGATGACCTGCCAGCCCACCCTGCAGAACCTCAGCGCCGGCGGCGCGGCGGGCGCGGGCGCCCCCACCGCCGCAGCGCCGGGCGCACCGCAGAAGTGAGCGCGGCCCGGCCGGGCGCGCAGGTCATGCCCGGGCCATGATCGGGGCATGACCGCCCGCCCGCCGAGGCGCACACCGATGTCCGAGTCTTCCCCGCCTCAGGCGATCACCCAGCGCAAGGCCGACCACATCGAGGTCGCGGCCAGCGGCCAGGCCGACTTCCGCGCGCGCTCGACCCTGCTCGAGGACGTCCACCTCGTCCACCAGCCCCTGCCCGAGCTCGCCGCCGACCAGATCGATCTCTCGGTGACGCTGTGCGGCCGGCGGCTGGCCGCGCCGCTGGTGGTGAGCGGCATGACCGGCGGCACCAGCGAGGCCGGTCGCATCAACCGCGACCTGGCCCGCGCCGCCGAGCGGCTCGGCATCGCCTTCGGCGTGGGCTCGCAGCGCGCGATGGCGGTCCACCCGGAGCTGGAGCCGACCTTCCAGGTGCGCGACGCCGCGCCCGGCGTGTTCCTGCTCGGCAACCTCGGCGCGGTGCAGGCGCGCGAGCTCGGTGCGGCGCGCGTGGCCGAGCTGGTCGCCCGCATCGGCGCCGACGCCATGGCCATCCACCTCAACCCGGCGATGGAGATGATCCAGGACGGCGGCGATCGCGACTTTCGCGGCGCGCAGGGCATCATCGCCGAGCTGGTGCGCGCGCTGCCGGTGCCGCTCGTGGTCAAGGAGACCGGCTGCGGCCTGTCGAGCGAGGCGGCCGCCGCCCTGGCGCGGGTCGGGGTCACCACCGTCGACGTCAGCGGCGCCGGCGGCACATCGTGGGTCGCGGTCGAGGCGCGCCGCGCGCCCGAGGACAGCGCGGCCCGCGCGCTCGGCGAGGAGCTGTGGGACTGGGGCATCCCGACCGCCGTGAGCGTCGCGGCGTGCGCGCGCCAGGGGCTCGCGGTGGTCGCCACCGGCGGGCTGCGCAGCGGGCTCGACGTCGCGCGCGCGCTCGCCCTGGGGGCGGTGGCCGGCGGCCTGGCGGCGCCGGTCCTGCGCGCCCAGCGCGCCGGCGGCGAGGACGGCGCGGTCGAGCTCCTCGAGCGCGTGATCGCGTCGCTGCGCGCGGTCACCCTCCTGTGCGGATGCCGGCGAGCGAGCGACCTGGCCGGCGCGCCGCGCCATCTGGGGCCCGATCTGCGGAGCTGGCTCGATGACCTCGGCCTTCGGTAAGGTCATCCTGCTCGGCGAGCACGCCGTGGTGCACGGCCACCCGGCGCTGGCCGCGGCGATAGGCCGGCGGATCGCGCTCCGCTGGGAGCGCCGGCCGTCGGGGCCCATCACGCTCGCCATCCCGCGCTGGAGGGTGGCGGTGGCGACGGGAGACGCGCACCCGCTGGCCGACGCGCTGGCCGAGCTGGCCCGCCGGACCGGCTGCGATCAGCTGAGCCTCGCGCTCGACGCGCAGGCCGAGCTGCCGCCGGCGGCGGGCCTGGGCTCGTCGGCGGCGCTCATGGTGGCGCTCACGCGCGCGCTGGCCGCGGCCGCCGGGCGCCGCCTGGCCGCCGGCGAGGTCGATGCGATCGCGGGCGCCGGGGAGCACTTCTTCCACGCCAACCCGAGCGGGGTCGACGTCGCGCTGGCCGCGCGCGGGGGCGCCGGCCTCTACCGGCGCGGCGCGGGGCTCCAGCCGGTGCGCGCGGCGCCGCTCCGCCTCGCGATCGGGCTGTCGGGCGAGCCGCGCCGCACGGCGGACATGGTGGCGCGGGTGGCGGCCGAGCTGGAGCGGGAGCCGAGCCGCACGGCGGCCGGGCTCGACGAGATGGGGCGCGCGGCGCAGGGCGCGGCAGAGGCCTGGGTGCTGGGCCGCATGGACGACATCGGGCGGCGGATGGCGCGGGCCCAGGAGATCCTGGCCGGCCTCGGCCTGTCGACCCGCGCGATCGACGACATGGTCGACGCGGCGACACGCGCCGGCGCGACCGGCACCAAGCTGACCGGCGCGGGCGGCGGCGGCGCCGTCATCGCGCTGGCGCCCGGCCGAGAGGAGGACGTGGTCGCCGCGTGGCGGGCGCTCGGCCGCGAGGCCTTCACCGCCATGGCCGGGTTGCCGGCAGGCCAGCCGCCAGACGAGCCGCCAGACGAGGCGATAGACGAGCCGGCAGAGGAGATCCAGACATGACCGCGTCACGCACCGTGAGCGCCCGGGCCCACGCCAACATCGCCCTGGTCAAGTACTGGGGCAAGCGCGACGCCGCGCTCAACCTCCCGGCGGCGGGCAGCCTGTCGCTCACCCTCGCGTCCTTGACCACGACCGCGACGGTGGAGGCATCCGAGCAGGCGGCGGACCAGCTGGAGCTCCACGGCCACGCGGTGACCGGCGCGGCGCTGGCCAGATTTTCGGCCTGGGCCGATCTCGTGCGCCAGGCGGCCGGCGCGCCCGGCCTGCGCTTCCGGGTGATCAGCCGCAACGACTTCCCGACCGCGTCGGGGCTGGCCTCGTCCGCCTCGGCCTACGCGGCGCTGGCGGTGGCGGTCAGCCGCGCCGCCGGGCTCGAGCTGTCGCCGCGCGAGCTCAGCGTCCTGGCCCGGCGCGGCAGCGGCTCGGCCGCGCGCTCCATCTTCGGCGGGCTGGTGGTCATGCTCCCCGGCAAGCGCGCCGACGGCAGCGACTCCCACGCCGAGCAGCTCATGCCGGCCGACGAGCTCGAGCGCTCGTGGCCGATCGCGATGGTCGTCGCGGTCGTGGGTGGCGGCCGGGTCAAGAGCCTGTCGTCGCGCGCCGCGATGGAGCACTGCGCCGAGACCTCGCCGCTCTACGCCGGCTGGCTCGCGTCGGTGCCGGGCGACCTGGCCGCGGCGCGCGCCGCCATCGAGCGGCGCGACCTGCACGCGCTCGGCGAGGTGGCCGAGCAGAGCGCGCTCACCATGCACGCGGCCGCGCTCGCCGCCCGCCCGGCGGTGGCCTACTTCCGCCCCGCCACCATCGCGCTCATCGACGCGGTGCAGGAGCTTCGCCGCGGCGGCACCACCGCCTTCTTCACCATGGACGCCGGACCCCACGTCAAGGTGCTGACCACGCGGGCCGAGTCGGCCGCGGTCGCGGCCCGCGTCCGCCAGGTCGCGGACGTGACGCAGGTGATCGAGAGCGGCCCCGGCGACGGCCCCGCGGTGGTCGCCGGGTGACGCGGCAGGAGGCCCGCGTCGTGGCGACCGCCTCTTCCCCCGGAAAGATCCTCCTCGCCGGCGAGTACGCCGTGCTCGAGGGCGGGACGGCGGTGGTGATGGCGGTGAACCGGCGCGCGCGCGCGTGGGTCGCGCGGGGCGAGGCTCCGGCCGCGCCGTCGCCGTTCCTCGCCGCCGCCGCGTCGGCGCTGGCCGCCGAGCTGGGCCCGGGCAGCGCTCCGGCGCGCGCCGCGGCCGCGGTCCGCGCCGACACCGGAGCGCTGTGCGCCCCGTCGGGCGACAAGCTCGGCCTCGGCTCCAGCGCGGCCGCGATCGCCGCGGCGCTCGCGGCCTGCCTGGCCGACGGCGGCGCGCTCGACCGCGCCCTGCTCCACCGCCTCGCCCACCGCGCCCACGGCGACGCCCAGGCCGCGATCGATCCGTCCGCGCGCGGCAGCGGCGCCGACATCGCGGCCAGCGTATGGGGCGGCGTGCTCGCGCTGGCGCCGGCGGCCGACGCGAGCCTGCCGCCGGTCGTCACGCAGCTCGCCCTGCCCGCCGGGCTCGAGCTGGTCCCGGTGTGGACCGGCCGTCCGGCCGACACGCGCGTCCTGGTCGCCGCGATCCGCGCGCTGGCCGCCCGCGACCCGATCGCCAACCGCCGCTGCCTGGACGCGGTGGCGGCCGCCGCGGTCGACCTGTCCGGGGCGTGCTCCGCGGCGTGTGCTGACGGCGGGGCACGGCGCGCGGTCGACGCCGTGGCCGCCGGCGGCCAGGCCGTGCTCGAGCTCGGCCGCGCGGCCGGCGTCGAGCTCTTCCTCGAGGTCCACCGCGTCCTGGCCGCCCGCGCCGCCGCGCGCGGAGGCGCGCTCAAGCCGACCGGCGCGGGCGGCGGCGACATCGCGCTGGCCGCCTTCGACGAGCCGGAGGCGGCTCAGCAGTTCCGCGCCGATGCGGCGCGCCTCGGAATGCAGGCGCTCGACTTGAGCGTTGAACCTCGGGGGACCGCACTCGAAGATGACTCCGCGTGATTTCTTGGGAAAGGACGGGTATGGTCCGCTGACTCCGATGTCGTCCCGGATCCCCGGATTCTATCGGCTGGGCCTGGCCGAGCGCCGCCTCCGGCTGGCCCAGGCGGCCGGCATCGACGCCGGCGCGATGGCCGCCCTCGAGTCCGGCGGCCTGGACGAGACCACCGCCGACGGGATGATCGAGAACGTGGTCGGGCGCTACGCCCTGCCGCTCGGCATCGCGCTCAACTTCCGCGTCGACGACATCGACTACCTGGTGCCGATGGTCATCGAGGAGCCGTCGGTCGTGGCGGCGGCGTCCAAGGCGGCCAAGATGGTCCGCGCCGGCGGCGGCTTCCGCGCCGAGGTCTCGCGCCCGGTCATGATCGGCCAGGTCCAGATCTGCGACGTGGCCGATCCGGACCGCGCCGCCCGCGCGCTCGCCGCAGCCGAGGGCGAGGTGCTGGCCCGCGCGGCCGGCGTGGTGCCCGGTCTGGTCGCGCGCGGCGGCGGCCCGGTGCGCCTCGAGGCGCGCGTGCTCAGCCGCCCGGGCTCGCCCGACGGCGGCATGGTGGTCGCGCACATCCTCATCGACTGCTGCGACGCGATGGGCGCCAACCTGGTCAACTCGGTGGCCGAGGCGGTGGCCGATTTTCTGGCCGAGGTGGCCGGCGGGCGGGTCGGCCTGCGCATCCTGTCCAACCTGTGCGTGCACCGCACGGTGACGGTGCGCGCCGAGGTGGCGGAGGCCTCGCTGGCCGACGAGGACCTGGACGGCGGCGCGGCGGCCGACGCGGTCGCCGCCGCCTCGCGCTTCGCCGAGCTCGACCCCTACCGCGCCGCCACCCACAACAAGGGCATCATGAACGGGGTCGACGCGGTCCTGCTCGCCACCGGCCAGGACTGGCGCGGCGCGGAGGCCGGCGCCCACGCCTTCGCCGCCCGCGGCGGCGGCTACGCCCCGCTGGCCACCTGGCGCCGCTCGCCCACCGGGCTGTCCGGCGAGCTGGTCCTGCCGCTCGCCGTCGGCACCGTCGGCGGCGCGCTGCACCTCCACGCCGGCGCGCGCCTCGCGCTCGCCATCCTGGCCGCGTCGTCGGCGCGCGACCTGGCCAAGGTGGCGGCCGCCGCCGGCCTGGCCAGCAACCTGGCCGCGCTGCGCGCGCTGGCCGGCACCGGCATCCAGGCCGGCCACATGGCGCTGCATGCCCGGCTGGTCGCGCGCGCAGCCGGCGCCACCGGCGATCTGGTCGAGCGCGTGGCGAGCGAGATCGCCGCGCTCGGCGACGTCAAACCGGAGCGCGCCCGCGAGATCCTGACGCGGCTGCGCGTCGAGCTCGACACCGGGCCCGTCTCACTTCGCATCGAATGAGGTCGCCTTGATCCACCGCGCATTCGGCCAGTCGCTGCCGGCCACATACGTCCCGGCTCCGCCCCGTCCGCTCGAGCTCGCCGCCTGCTATCGCTACTGCGAGGCGCTGGCCCGCTCGCGCCACCACAACTTCCCGGTCGCGTCGCGCTTCCTGTCGTCGCGCCTGCGCCCGCACATCTTCGCGGTCTACGCCTTCGCCCGCGCCGCCGACGACTTCGCCGACGAGGCCACCTACGCCGGGCGGCGCGCGCTCGAGCTCGACCGCTGGGAGGCCATGCTCGAGGCCTGCTACCACGGCGAGCCGCCGGACCACCCGGTCTTCGTCGCGCTGGCCGACACCATCGCCACCTTCGATCTCCCGATCACGCCCTTCTCCTCGCTCCTGGCCGGGTTCCGCACGGATCTGGAGACGGCGCGCTACGCCACCTTCGCCGACCTGCACGGATACACCGCCAGCGCGGCCGAGCCGGTCGGCCGCCTCTTCCTCTACACCAGCGGCTACCGCGAGCCGGCGCTGCTCGGCTACGCCGACGACCTCTCGAGCGGGCTCGCGCTCGCCCACTTCTGGCAGGACCTGGCGGCCGATCTGGCGCGCGGGCGCATCTACGTGCCGGAGGAGGACCTGCGCCACTTCCAGCTCGATCCGGCCGACCTGCGCGCGCCGGACGCGCACCAGCGCCCGCCCATCGCCGGCCGGCTCACCGCGCTGCTTCGCTTCGAGGTGGTGCGCACCCGCTCGCTGTTCGAGCGGGCCCGCCCGCTGGTCGACGAGGTGGGCGATGACCTCGCCGCCGAGCTGGCCATCTCGTGGCACGGCGGGATGCGCATCCTGGACAAGATCTACGGCGCCGGCGCCGATGTGCTGGCGCAGCGTCCCCACCTGACCAGCGTCGACAAGGCGCAGGTGGTGTCGCGCGCGGTCGCGTGGCGCGGCGGAAGCCTCGCCCGCCGCGCAGGGCGACGTCTGGGCCGGCTTCCCCGGCCCGGCGGCATGTGATAGGGAGAGGCGGGCACCATGGATCCCACGCTCGAGCGGACCTTGCTGGGCATCGCCCACGCGCTGTTCATCAACCGGCTCCACGTCCTGCGCCTGACCGAGGTGGTGCGCCACGGCATCACGCCGGACCGCGAGGACGGGAGCATGCAGCTGCCCGCCGGCCTCGACCGCGAGGTGCAGCAGCAGGCCATCGACTTCGTCCTCACCTGCTTCCCCGAGGAGATGGCCCCGCTCATCAACCAGGCCAAGCGCGAGTGGCTGCGCCCGGCCTGAGCCGCCCGAGCCGGGCGCGGAACAACGCGGCCTGAGCCGCGGCCCCGTTCTCCGGCCTACTCGCCGCCCTCGCGCCGCCGCCGCCACTCGGCCAGACGCGCCGCGATGTCCCGCTCGTGGCCCGAGTCCGACGGCTGATAGAAGCGCTCGCCGACCAGCCCGTCCGGAAGGTACGTCTCGGGCACGTAGTGGCCGGCGAACTCGTGCGGATACTTGTAGTCCGCGCCGTGGCCCATCTTGCGGTCGAGCCCGGTGACCGCGTTTCGCAGCTTGGCGGGGACCGGCAGGGCGCCGCGCTCGCGCACCGCGCGCCGCGCCGCCGCGTACGTGGTCAGCGACGTGTTCGACTTGGGCGCGCACGCCAGGTAGACGGCGGCCTGGGTCAGCGGCAGCACCCCCTCGGGCAGCCCGACCAGCTCGAACGCCGACAGCGCGGCGGTCGCCACCACCAGCGCCTGCGGGTCCGCGTTGCCGATGTCCTCGGCGGCGAAGATGACCATGCGGCGCAGGACGAAGCGCGGCTCCTCGCCCGCCTCCAGCATGCGCGTCATCCAGTAGACGGCGGCATCCGGATCCGATCCGCGCATGCTCTTGATGAAGGCGCTGACGACACCGTAGTGCTCGTCGCCCGCCTTGTC
>DATFRY010000488.1:0-13007 GCA_035262925.1 Kofleriaceae bacterium
CGGGGCGCTGTCGTGGTCGGCCGACACGCGCGACGCGCTGGTCGAGATCGTCGACTGCCTGCGCGCGCGCGCCGCGCTGGGCGAGGACGAGGGGCAGGAGGCGGCCGCGCTCGGCGCCCAGCTGGACGACAAGCTGGCGGCCCTGACCGGCGACCCGGCGGCGGCCGGCGCGGCCAGCGCGGCGGCGGAGGCCCTGGCCAGCGAGCCGGTCAGCGCCGCGTACCGGCTGGCGCGCCGCGACGAGCGCGCGCTCCTGCGCGTGGACCCGGTCCGCATCGACCGGCTGATGGACAGCGTCGGCGAGCTGGTCTTCGACCGCACGCGCATCGAGCGGCGGGTGACCGAGCTGCGCTCCGCCGTCGCCGAGCTGGGCCGGGTCGGCGCTGCCCTGCGCGCCGCCGACGGGGCGCGCGGTCGGCTCGAGGAGGTCGAGCACGACCTGGACGAGCAGCTCGGCCGGCTCGAGCAGCTCGGCCGCGAGCTGCTCGAGGACGCCAGCGCGCTGCGCCGCACCGGCAACGCGCTGCAGGACGGGCTCACCGACATCCGCATGCAGACCAGCCGCACGCTGTTCCAGCGCCTGGCCCCCCAGGTGCGCGCCCTCGCGCGCGCGGCCGGCAAGAGCGTCCGGCTGGTCACGCTGGGCGGCGAGACCGAGTTCGACAAGTCGGTGGCCGATCAGATCGGCGACGCGCTGGTCCATCTCCTGCGCAACGCGGTGGCCCACGGCATCGAGCCGCGCGAGGCCCGGCGCGCGCGCGGCAAGCCCGAGGAGGGGCAGATCACCGTGTCGGCCCGCCACGAGCAGCAGACCGTCGTGATCGAGGTGGCCGACGACGGCGCCGGCATCGATCCGGCGCTCCTGCGCCGACGGCTGGTCGACAGCGGGCGCTGGTCGGCGGCCCAGGCCGGGCTGGCCGACGACGGCGAGGTCCTGCGCGCGCTGCTCGACGCCCGCCTGTCGTCGCGCGACGAGGTCGACGAGCTGGCCGGCCGCGGCATCGGGCTCGACGCCGTGCGGGTGACGGTGGCCCAGCTGGGCGGCGAGCTCGCGGTGTCGTCGTCGCCCGGCGCCGGGACCAGCTTCGCGATGCGCCTGCCGCTCACCACCGCGGTGTCCAACGCGCTCCTGTTCAAGGTGGGCGGCTACGTCTACGCCATCCCGCACGCGCACGTGCTGGAGACCGTCGAGCTCGAGACCGCCGGGCCGGCCGACGACGGCCGCGCCGGCCTGCCCGACCGGGTGCGCGCGCAGGGCGGGACCGTGCCGCTGGTGCTGCTGCACGCCGCGCTCGGCGCCGCGCCGCCCCGGCCCGGCCGGGTGCCGGCGGTGATCATCGACTACGCCAGCCGGCGCCTCGGGCTCACCTGCGACAAGATCGTCGGGCCGCGCGAGATCGTGGTGAAGAGCCTCGGGCCGCTGCTCGGCTCGCTGCCGCTCTACGTCGGCGGCACGATCAGCGGGTCCGGCAAGGTGCAGCTCATCCTCGACCCGGCGGCGCTGGTGCGCCTGGCCTACCCCGACGCGGCCGCGCCGCGCGCCCCTCGCCTGCGCTCGGCCGGGCGCGTGCTGGTGGCCGACGACTCGCGCAGCGTGCGCGAGGCGATCGCCCTCCACCTCGAGCGAGCCGGCTACCAGGTCGACGCCGTGGCCAGCGGCCTGTCGGCCTGGCGCATGCTCGGCCGCGCCCACTACGACGCGCTGGTCACCGACCTCGAGATGCCCGAGATGGGCGGGGTCGAGCTCATCGAGCGCCTGCGCGCCGATCCGGGCCTCGCCCACCTCCCGGTGGTGATCGTGTCCTCGCGCGCCACCGACGCGGCCCGCGCCCGCGCCCGCGCGCTCGGCGTGGTGGACGTGCTCGGCAAGCCGGTCAGCGCGGACTCGCTACTGGCCGCGCTGCGCCCGCCGTAGCCCCGGGGTGCCCGACCCCGTCTACTCCTTGTCGCCGGAGCCGCGCACCAGGCGGAAGTCGACCCGGCGACGCGCCACCGACACGTCGACCAGCTCCACGCGGACCGGATCGCCCAGCCCCAGGCTCATGCCGGAGCGGCGGCCGGCGATGCGCATGTGCTTGTCGTCGAGCTCGAAGGAGTCGGAGCCGAGCGCCTCGAGCTTGATGAGGCCCTCGACGAACGGCTCGTCGAGCTCGACGAACACGCCGAAGCTCTGCACCCCGGACACCCGCCCGGTGAACTCCTCGCCGATGTGGTCGCGCATGAGGTAGGCGCGGTACATGGCCACCGACTCGCGCTCCGCCTCGATGGCGCGGCGCTCGTGCGACGAGGAGTCGCGCGCCAGCGTGTCCAGGTCGTCGCGCGAGAGCGGCTGAAAGGCGCCGCCGCCGCCGGAGGCCTGGCCCTCGCGGTGGAGGTGATACTTGAGCAGCCGGTGCACGAGCAGGTCCGGGTAGCGCCGGATGGGCGAGGTGAAGTGCAGGTACTCCTCCGACGCCAGCCCGAAGTGGCCGATGTTCTCGGTGTCGTAGATGGCCTGCTTGAGCGAGCGCAGGACCAGGAACGAGAGAGCGCGCGCGGCCGGGCGGTCGCCGATCGCCTCCAGCACCTCGCGCATGCCGCGCGGCGTGCGGGCCGCCTCGACGTCGACCTCGACCGCGAAGCTCTCGAGCAGCTCGGCCAGCTCGCGCACCCGGTCCTCCGACGGCGGCGCGTGCACCCGCCACACCGAGTGGAGGCCGCGGCTGGCGAAGAAGCCGCCCACCGCCTCGTTGGCCGCGATCATGTACTCCTCGACCAGCTGGTACGCGCCGCGCACCGCCTCGGAGTCCTTGGCTCGCACCACGTCGCGCACCAGGTGCGGGTCGTCGGCGTCGAGCACCACCTTGGGCTCCGGCAGCTCCAGCTCGAGGGTGCCGCGCGCGCGCCGCCGCTCGCGCAGGCGGACCGCCATCTGGTTCATGCGCTCGAGCGTCTCGGCCCACTTCCTGTACTGCTCGCGCCGGCCGCGGAAGTCGCCCGACAGGCAGGCCGCCACCCCGGGATAGTCGAGCCGCGCGCGCGAGCGGATGACCGCCGCCGAGAAGCCGGTCTCGCGCAGGACGCCGCTCGCGTCGAAGTCGAGCCGCACGACCATGGCGCAGCGGTCGACGTTGGGGTTGAGCGAGCAGATGCCCGACGACAGCTCGAGCGGCAGCATCGGGATCACGCGGTCCGGCAGGTAGACCGACACGCCGCGCATCGCCGCCTCGCGGTCGAGCGGATCGTCGGGGTGGACGTAGTGCGAGACGTCGGCCACCGCGACCCACACGCGCTGTCCGCCGCGCGGGCCGTCCTCGATGCAGATCGCGTCGTCGAAGTCGCGCGCGTTCTCCGGATCGATGGTGAGGAACTCGCGGTCGCGCAGGTCGATGCGGTCGGCCAGGTCGGACGGCACCACCTGCTGCCCGGTGGCGCGCCCCTGCTCGACCGCGTCGTCGGGGAACTCGGCCGGGATGTCGGCGCAGGCGATGATCTTCTCGATCTCGGTGGCCGGGTCGTCCGGCGCGCCCAGCACCTTCACCACCCGCCCCACGATGCGCGGGCGCGCCTGGGTCGGGTACTGCGAGATCTCCACGACCAGGCTGTCGCCGACCCGCGCGCCGCGCGCGCCGTCCTCGAGCGCGATGCGGCCGTAGTCGGTCGCGATGCGCGGGTCGTCGGGCTCCAGGTACACGGCGCGGCCGCTCGACGCCAGCACGCCCGTCAGCTTGGCGCGCCCGCGCGCCAGCACGCGCTCGACCCGGCCCTCGGTGCCCTTGAAGCCCTCCCAGGTGGTGAGCAGCACGCGATCGCCGTCGAGCGCGACGCCCCGGTACTTGGCCGGCACGAACACCGGGCCCATGCCGTCCTCGCGCTCCACGAAGCCGTAGCCGGCCGGGTGCACGCGGATGCGGCCGCTCGCGCGGGGCTCGCCCGCCGGCCGGGCCAGCGCGTAGCCCGACTTGCCCACCTCCTCGATCTGGCCCTCCTCGACCAGATCGGACAGCAGCGCGCGCAGGCGCGACTCGTCTCGCTTCGGCAGCTCCAGCGCCACCGCCAGATCCGAGAATCCGAGGTGACCGGTGTAGGACCTGCCCAGCACCGAGAGCACCTTCTCTCGTTCCACTTTCATCTTCTTCAACCTCTCGAGGCGCCCGTCACTTGTAGGCGCGTAGAAATCCGTCGTCGCCGGCGGCGTACAGGACGCCGCTCTCGCTCAGGACCGGCGCGGCGTCCACATCGTCCTCGAGCTCGAGGAACCACAGCAGCACGCCCGCGGGCGACACCGCGTACAGGTGGTCGTCCTGCGACCCGATCAGCACCACGCCGTTCCTGGCCACGGCCGGCGCGCCGTGGATCTTGTCGGCGGCCGCGAAGCGCCACTTGACCGCCCCGCCGGGCGCGATGGCGTACAGGTTCCGGTCGTAGGACCCGACGTACACCGTGCCGTCGCCCGCGATCGAGGGCGAGGAGCGCACGTCGGCACCGGTCAGCACCTTCCACTTGATGCTGCCCTCGGCCGAGACCGCGTAGAGCGCGCCGTCGTCGCCGCCGAAGTAGATCATCCCGTCGGGCCCGATCGCGGGCGATGACTCGAGGTCCTCCGACGTGCGGATCGACCAGGCCTTGGTGCCGTCGGGCCGGATGGCGTAGAGGACGTCGTCCTGGCACACGGCGTAGACGGTGCCGTCGGCCGCCAGCGCCGGCGCGGCCGACACGTGCTCGGCCGTTGCCAGCTTCCAGCGCAGGCTGCCGTCGGGCCAGACCGCGTACACCCCGTCGCCGCCCAGGTAGATGGTGCCGTCTGGCCCCAGCGTGGGCCCGCCGTCGGCGTCGCAGCGGGTGCCCTCGGGGCCGAAGCCGGTCGGCGCCTTGCAGTCGCCGACGCGGAAGCGCCAGCGCTCGCGCCCCGTGGCCGCGTCGATGGCGTACAGGTTGTCGTCGTCGGAGCCGGTGTAGACCGTGCCGTCCTGGGTCACCGCCGGCGTGCTCCAGATCCGGTCGCCGGTCTTGAAGCTCCACTTGACCGCGCCCTCGGGCGAGACCGCGTAGAGCGAGCCGTCGTGCGAGCCGACGTAGATGGTGCCGTCGGGGCCGATGGTGGGCGAGCCGACGATCGGGCCGCCGGTCTTGACCTGCCACATCTGGCGCGGCGCGCGCTCGGGCGGCCGCCCGGCCAGCTGGCCGGTGTGCTGGGCGTTGCCCTTGTACATGGCGAAGGGCGGCGAAACCGGGTGCGACTCCGCCGGCGCGCCGGTCTGGGCGCGCCCGACCCCCCCGGCCAGTGCCGGCGCCACGCGATCGCGGCACTCGCCCTCCTCGCACACCCGGCTGGCGTGGCAGTCGGTGTCCTTGGTGCAGCCGGGCGGCGCGCTGCGGGTCGCGCGCATGCCGGGACAGGCCGCCATCGACGCGGCAACGAGCCAGCCGATCACGGCGATGGCCGGGACGCCCGCCCGGGAGAAGGTCCTCATGGCGCCCGGCACCTTAGCAGAATGTCCCGAAGAGGAAGGCGCTTACGCCTGCGGCAGCTCCGTGGTGAATCTCTCCGCGAGCTTCTCGAAGTACCGCCGCGTCTCTTCGAGGACCTCGGGGTCCTGATCCGGGTACATGCGGATGCCGTGCTCTCCCATCGCGTCGGTCGTCACCGGCCCCACGGGAAGGCCGCCGACGATTCCAGTCTGCTCGTGATAGAGAAGCGCCAGCACTTCGGCGTGGTTCTCCGGGACCAGGAAAGTTCGCCGGCCGAGCTCTGGCCTCCCATCTTTGAAGCCTTCAACGAGCTTCGCCATGCAAGTTTCATTTTTTCATTCAGCACCGCCAAAGTCAAAGCGGTCGATCACCCGCGCGGATGGGATCGCCTCTGAAACACCATTTGTTCCCAACGATTGTCCAGGAGGATCACAATCCGGAGCAGACCCCTGGACGCGGCGCCTGTTAGGCTAGAGAGCGAGACCAGCGCCGAGACCACCGGGCACAGCTCATGCGACTCGAATACTACTTCGACTTCTCGTGCCCGTTCGCCTACCTCGGGTCCATCGAGGTGGAGGCGGTCGCGCGGCGAACCGGCGCCGAGCTGGTGTGGCGCCCGATGCTGCTCGGCGGAGTCCTTCGCGCGGTCGGCGCCGAGCAGACGCTGGCCGCCGAGCCCGCCGCCCGGCGCAAGGACCACCTGGTCGACATGAGGCGCTGGTCCGAGGTTCGCGACCTGGCGCTCGTGATGCCGCCGGGCCACCCGCAGCGAACCGTGCGCGCGCTGCGCACCATCGTCGCCGTCGAGGAGCGGCGCTGGCCCGCCATCATCCACGATCTCTACGCCGCCTACTGGGAGCGAGGCGAACCGCTCGAGGACACGGCGACGCTGCGGCGCGCGCTGAACGCGGCCGGCGTGACCGCCAGCGCGGCCGAGCAGGCGCTGGCCGCGGCCGACACCCAGCCGTGCAAGGACGAGCTGCGCCGCCGCACCGACGAGGCGGTCGCGCGCGGCGTGTTCGGCGCGCCGACCCTGTTCGTGCACGGCAGCAACGGGGCCGGCGAGCAGATGTTCTGGGGCCAGGACCGCCTCGAGATGGCGGAGGCGGCGCTGCGCGGCTGGCACCCGGGGAAGAACGCGCCGCCGGCGGGCAGCCTGCTGTCGGGGCTGCCGCAGGGGGCCGCGGCGGTCGGCGACGCCTCGCCGGTGATCCAGTTCTGGTACGACTTCTCGAGCCCCTGGTCCTACCTGGCGTCGACGCAGATCGTGGCGCTGGCGGCGCGGACCGGGGCGCGCATCGACTGGCGGCCGATGCTGCTCGGGGCCGTGTTCAAGGACATCGGCTCGCCCAACGTGCCGCTGTTCGCCATGTCCGAGTCGAAGCGCCGCTACATCGGCCGCGACCTGGAGGCCTGGGCGAGCGCCTGGCAGGTGCCGTTCCGCTGGAACCGTCACTTCCCCATGAAGACCGTGACGGCGCTGCGCCTCGCCATCCTGGCCAAAGGCCGCGTGGCCGAGCTCAGCCTGGCCCTGTTCCGCGCGGCGTGGGGCGAGGACCGCAACATCGACGACCCGGCGGAGCTGGCCGACCTGCTCACCGGGCACGGCTTCGACGCCGAGGCCATGCTGGCCGGCACGCGCGAGCCGGAGGCCAAGCAGCGGCTCATCGATGCGACGGCCGAGGCGGTCAAGCGCGGCGTGTTCGGCGCGCCGACCTTCCTGGTGGCGCGCGGCGGCGACGAGCGGCTGTTCTGGGGCCAGGACCGCATGGGCCTGGTGGAGCGGGCGGCGCTCGGGGTGACGCCGCCGAGCACCTAGAGCGTGACGGCGACCGATGTCGTCGAAGGCCGGATGATCGCCATCCTCGCCACCCTGCTCTGCCTGTCATCCACCGCCGCGCTCCTGGTCGCCGAGCGCGCCGCGGCGGCCGGGCGCGACACCCGGCGCGCGCGCCGCAACGCCAAGCTCCTCGCCTCGGCCGGGTTCGTGGTCGCGGCCCTGGCCGGCGCGGGATCGCGCTACGGCCGGTGGATCGCGGGGGCGCTGGCCTTCGGCGCGCTCGGCGACGCGGCGCTGCTCGGCCGCAAGCGGCGCGCCTTCGTGGCCGGCATGGCCCTGTTCGCGCTCGACCACCTCGGCGTGATGCGCGCCGCCGCGCTGGTGGTGGGGCCGGCCGACTGGCCGCTCGCCTGGGGCCTGGTGCCGATCGCGGTAGGCGGCGCGGTGGTCGCCCGCCTGTGGTCTGTCCTCGGCATGCTGCGCATCCCGGTCGCTGCCTACGCCGCGCTGATCGCCGTGACCGTGACGGCGGCGTGCGCCCCGCTGCTCGCCGGCGCGCCGCCCTGGTTCGGCCCGCGCCGCGCCGCCCTGCTCGCCGCCGGCGCGGTCTGCTTCTTCGCGTCCGACCTGGCGGTCGCGCGCCAGCGCTTCGCCCACGAGAGCTTCTGGAACAAGGCGTGGGGCCTGCCGCTCTACTACGCCGGCCAGCTGCTCATCGCGTGGAGCGCCGCCGCCTGAGCCCGATCAGCGCGGCCGCGGCCAGGAGGAGCGCGCCCCCCGCCCCGCCCCCGCGGCTCGCCCCGGCCCGGCAGCCGCAGCCCCCGTCGTCTCCGCCCGGCGCGCCGGTGCCCGCGTCCGGGCCGCCGCCGCTGCCGGCATCGTCGCCGCCGGTGGGCTCGGCGTCCTCGACCCAGACGTGGTTGGTGATCACCACGTCCCCGCCCAGGGTCAGGTGCACCCGGTAGCGGTCCCCCTCGCTGCGCGTGTCGCGCTCGAACGTGTGTGTGAAGTCGCTCCCCTCGACCGGGACCACCTCGTCCATCTCGCCGTTGCGCATCAGCACCAGCTGCATGCCGTCGGCCTCGCCGGCCACGCTGGCGGTCAAGCTCACGTGGTGGCCGGTCACGGTGTCGCCGATCATGCCGCGCTCGCCGCGGTCGGTCTCGGCGGTGAGCTCGAGCATGGGGTCATCGGGGCCGCGCAGCTTGACCACCACCCGTCCTGCCCGCACACCCTCCATGACTCCGGCCTCGCTCAGCTCCTCGGCCCACACCATCGAGGTCGGCGTGCCGAGCTGGCTCTCGTCGTCCGCCGGCGCGGTCGGCGCCTGATGGTCGTCGCTGCCGCTCACCCCGGTGATGCGGTAACCGCTGTCGAGCAGGTCGTCCCACATGGTCAGGACCAGCGGCGTGAACACGCCCGAGAACAGGTACGGCCCGGTCTGGAGCTCGATGCCGGTCACCTCGTCCCACGGCGTGTCGTCGTAGTTCCAGCCGCAGCCGATGCACGCGTCGCCGATGTTCAGGGCCGGGTGGTTGACGATGAACAGCGCGCCGTCCGCCACCACATCGTCGATCAGGTCCACGATGGTGCGGCCGTCCTGGCCGATGTGATGGTCGATGTAGCTGGCGTTGCCGACCGCGTTGCCGTGCCCGGCGTAGGTGGTCACCTCGCTGCCGCGCAGGAACAGGACGTCGTCGACCCCGGCCTGGTAGGCGGCGATGAGCGCGTGCTGGGTGATGACGTTGTGGTCGCTCAGGTTCACGAAGTCGACCCCGCGCGCGCGCGCCAGGTCGCGGATCTGATCGAACGTGGAGGTGGCGTCGCCCGACTCGTTCGAGTGGACGTGGAAGTCGCCCGCGTACCAGCGCGCCCCGCTCTCCAGGACGACCGGCTGGAACTCGGCGCGCGGCCGCGGCGTGAGCGTGGCCGCGTCGCGGAACTCGAGCTCAACGCTGTAATGGACCGAGTCGCTGACCAGCTGGGCCTTGCCGATCTCCACGTACCAGGTGCTGCCCCCCTCGATCGGCCCGGGCATGTAGCAGCGCGACGACTCCTCGACCCCGATCACGTCGTCGTCGGTCAGGCCGCCGCACCATCCGCGCTGCCCGCTCGGGTCGCGCATCCCGAAGTCGAGGATGTCGGCCTCCGAGTTGTCGTCGTGGTGGTAGCGGATCTCGACGGTCCCGTCCGGCACGTCGAACGGGATGCGCGCAAAGTCGCCGCCGTCCGCGGTGACGTCCCCCTCGAGCGGCAAGGTGGAGATGACGTCGAGCGGCAGGATCGCGGTGAGGGCGGTCAGGACCAGGGCGTGCACGCCCGCAGCCTACCCCGCCACCCACCTCCTCGAACCATCCGTCACCTTGTGTGACGCGGCGCAACCTGACCCCGGAGCTCACTTCGGTTGAGCCTCAGTGAGCTCCTGTGTCAGGGCTTCGCGCTTTCGCGCGCAGCCGGTCGATTTCGACGGGGGCACCTAAGGTGGCCCCGCAGGCAGAGTGGTCGCTCGACCACTTGGGGGATTGAGCGGGGAACCCCGCCGACACCGTCGGTACCGCTTCTGACCCACAGTTCGCCTGGTCGGTTCGACACAGGCGAACCGTGGGTCCAGGTGGACCGGCACAGGGCCGCGACCGTCAGCGCGAGGTCTTGAGCTTGCCGCGCCGCTTGCGCGCCTCCTTGGCCTTGTTGACGCTGCGCTTCTGCGCGGCCGCCTGGCGCGCCTTCTTCTTGCGGTTCTTGAGCGCGCGCTCTTGCCGGTGCTTGGGCCGGTCCTTCACACTTCGCTTGCTGCGTCGGGCTTGCACGGCCCTAAGACATCACGGTCCGGCGCTCGGGCGCAAGCTCGTGTGGTCGGCGATCGGCGCCCGGTCGCCCCGCGACCGCCACAGCGCCAGCATCTCGTCCAGCCGCTCCAGGAGCTCGTCGGGCTCCTCGACGAAGTACTCCGCCGACGTGTTCACCCCGCCGACGTAGATCGCCACCGACGGCACCCGCGACGCCGCCACCGCCTGGAACATGTCCTCATCGGTGCGGTCGTTGCCGGCGCACACGATGAGATCGCAGTCGCTGCTGGCGGCCAGGATCGCGTTCACGGCCGCCGCCTTGGTCATGTTGACGTGGCGGACCTCGACCACGCGCGAGCCCATCAGCACGCTGTAGGGCTGGGCCGACAGCCGGCCCTCGAGGTGGTTGACCAGCTCGTTGGCGCGCCAGGTGCCGAGCTTGGGGTCGCTGCCGCGGTGGTGCCAGGCCAGGGACGCCGCCTTCTTCTCGATCCGGCTGCCCGGCGTGCGCTCGCAGAAGTCGCGCATGAGCGGCTGCACGATCTCCTCGAGCGCGCGCGTGTCGACCTCGGGCGGGGCCGGCCACGCCTGGCCCGGGTGGCGCACGGCCAGCCCGTGCTCGCACACCAGCCCGATGCCCAGGTCGCCCATCCACTGATCGAGCGCCGGCGCGGGCCGGCCGCTCACCACGTAGGTGCGCGCCACCCGCTGCGCGTCGGCCAGGAGCGCGCGCACCCGCGCGGTCGGCGCCGCCTGCGACGGCACTCGCACGTGGCCCTGCAGGGTCCCGTCGTAGTCGAGCAGCAGGAGCGGGCGCTGGGCCCGCCGCAGCCGCTCGGCCAGCTGCGGATCGCGCGCGCGCAGCCGCCTGACCCGGCCGCCGAACTCGCGCCAGGTCTGCTCCAGCCGGTAGAGGAAGCGCCCGGCCCACACCGTCGACGTGTTGCCGAACACGAACTCGCGCATGTGGGCGAACGCCTCGGCGCTGGGCCCCTCCCCGACCATCGCCTCGTCGAGCGCCTCGGACAGCGCGCCGGCGATGCGGCCGGTGTGGTACGGGTTGACCAGCACCGCGCCGGACAGGCACTGCGCCGCGCCGGCGAACTCGCTCAGGATGAGGGTGCCGGGCCGCTCGCCGCGCGCGGCGATGTACTCGAGGCAGACCAGGTTCATGCCGTCGCGCACCGGCGTGACCAGGGCGATGTCGGCCAGCTGGTAGAGCGGCACCAGCTTCTCGCGCGGCACGTGCTGGTGCACGTAGCAGAGCGGGCTGCCCGAGACGCCGCCGAAGCGGCCGCTGATGCGGCCGACCAGCTCGTCGACCTCGCGCTTGAGCTTCTGGTACTCGGCCACGTTCATGCGCGAGGGCGAGGCGATCTGGATGAACACGACCCGATCGGCCAGCTCCGGCTGCTTCTCGAGCAGCTCCTCGAACGCGACCAGCTTCTGGGGCAGGCCCTTGGTGTAGTCGAGGCGGTCGACCCCGAGGATGACGGTGCGGCCGCGGTACCGCTCGCTGAGCTCGGCGAACTCGGCGGCGCTCTCGGGCCGGCGCGCGATCTCCTCGATCTCCTCCGGCTCGATCCCGATGGGCAGCGCGCCCATGCGCGCGTGGTGGGTCGGCAGCACCACGTGCTCCGGCTCCGACTCGACCCCGAGGATGCGCAGGAGCGAGCTGCGGAAGTGGTTGACGTACTCGTAGGAGTGGAAGCCGATGAAGTTGGCGCCCAGGATGCCGCGCAGGATCTCCTCGCGCACCGGCAGGGTGCGGAAGGTCTCCGACGCGGGGAACGGGATGTGGAGGAAGAAGCCGATCGCGCAGTCGAGCTCGCGGCGGCGCAGCATCTGCGGCACCAGCGCGAGCTGATAGTCGTGCACCCAGATGGTGTCACCCGGGCGGGCCTGTCCCGCGATGACGTCGGCGAAGCGCTGGTTGACGTCGACGTAGCGCTGCCAGGCGCCGGGCGCGACCCGGATGGCGGCCGGCATGGCGTGCAGCAGCGGCCACAGCACCCGGTTGGACAGCTCCTCGTACCAGCCGAGCACCTCCCTGCGCTCGAGGAAGACCGGCACGCCGGCGTCGCTCTCGGCCAGGCGCCCCGCCACCTGGGCCCGATCCTCCTCCGGCACCGCGGCGCCCGGCCAGCCGACCCACACGAACGGGCGCGTGCCGGCGACGGCGCGCAGGGCCGTGGCCAGACCGCCGGGGCTCGGGCTCACCGTCCACTCGTGCCGCCCGCTGCCCTCGCCGGCGCGGCTCAGCGCGACCGGCAGGCGCGCGGATGCGACCACCAGCCTCGGCCCCGTTCGATCTCCTTCGCTCATCTCCAGCCAGCCCGTCCCGTCATCGATCCCGCACTATAGTCCGCGATGACGCCCCCCGCCGTAACCGCGCGGGGCAATCGGCGTATACCATCGGCCGTACCGGCATGTCGGGCGACGCCGAGCTGATGACTCGATACTGCGATGGTGATGCCGGAGCCTTCCGCGAGCTCTATTCGCGGATCGCTCCGCGTCTGCTCGCGTATCTCCAGCGCATGAGCGGCGATCGCAGCGTGGCCGAGGATCTGGTTCAGCAAACCTTCCTCAAGGTGCATCGCGCGCGGTCGGCCTACGTGCGCGGCGCCGATCCGGTGCCTTGGATGTTCGCCATCGCGCGCCGCACGTTTCTCGACGAGGCGCGACGGCGCCGGCGCGCCCGCGTCCAGGTCGCCGGCGGCGAGGGCCATGTTCCGGAGGTGCCGGCCGCCATGGACGGCAAGCCGCTCGGCGACGAGCCGTCCGCGCCCGATCCCGAGCTGGTCACGGCCGCGCTCGACGCGCTGTCGCGCCTGCCGCCGGCCCAGCGCGAGGCGCTCATCCTCACCAAGATGAGCGGCAAGAGCATCGCCGAGGCGGCGGCGATCACCGGAGCCACGCCGGGGGCGATGAAGCTGCGCGCGCACCGCGCCTACACCGCGCTGCGCCGGGCGCTGGCCGCGGTGGGAGGG
>DATFRY010000489.1:0-5417 GCA_035262925.1 Kofleriaceae bacterium
GATCGACGAGTTCCAGGACACCGACGACGTCCAGTGGAGCATCTTCCGGCGCATCTACCTCGAGGCGCCGGCGGGGAGCGACGCGTGGCTGTCGGTGGTCGGCGATCCCAAGCAGGCGATCTACGGCTTCCGCGGCGCGGACGTGCACACCTACCTGCGCGCGCGGCGCGAGCTCCTGGCCGCCGGGGCGCAGGAGACGCGCCTCGACACGTGCTATCGGGCCAGCGCCGGCGTGGTGGGCGCGGTCAACCGGGTCCTGGCCGACGCGCCGTTCCTCGACCCGTTCTTCTCCGGCGGCATCGAGTACGCGCCGGTGCGCCCGGCCCCGCCGGGACCGCCGGGACCGCCGGGACCGGGCGACGGCGAGCCGGCGGCGACCGACGGGCGCGGCCGCGAGGTCGCGCCGCTCTGCCTCCTCCACGTCGCGGACGCCGCCGACCTGGACGCGGCGGGTCTGCGGGCGCGGCTGGCCGACTCGATCACCGACGAGATCGCGGCCATCCTGGGCCACGGCGGGCGCGCGGACGACGAGCGCCGCCTCATGGTGCGCGGGCGCGCGGTCGGGGCCGGCGACGTGTTCGTGCTGACCCGGACCATCGCCGAGAGCCACGAGATCGCGGTGCGGCTGCGCCGTGCCGGCGTGCCGTGCGCGCTCTATCAGCAAGAGGGGCTGCTTCAGACCGAGGAGGCGGCCGAGGTGCGCGACCTCCTGGCCGCGGTGGCGGCGCCGCGCGACAGGTCAGCCCGGCTGCGCGCGTGGCAGAGCCGGTTCTTCGCCGTGCCGCTGGCCGACCTGCCCGCGCTGGCCGAGGCCGGCGAGTCGCATCCTCTGGTCCAGCGGCTGTTCGAGTGGAAGGGCCTGGCCGACCGGCTCGACTACGAGGCGCTGTTCCCGCGCATCCTGGAGCAGACCCGGCTGGTCGAGCGCGAGATCGCGCTGGCGCCGAGCGAGCGGGCGCTCACCAACTTCCTGCACCTCTTCGAGCTCCTGCTCGACGAGATGCTGGCCGCGCGCTGCGACATGGTGGAGCTGGTGCGGCGGCTGGGCCGCTGGATGGACGACACCGTCGGCAGCGACGAGCGAAACGTCCAGCGCCTGGAGAGCGAGCGCGACGCGGTGCAGATCATGACCATCCACCGGGCCAAGGGGCTCGAGGCCCAGGTGGTGTTCCTGTTCGGCGGCGCGGGGCAGGCGCCGTGGCGGCCGGTGCAGGCGTTTCACACCGACGACGAGCGCTGGGTGCACATCGGCAAGGTGCGCGACCCGGCCATCGCGGCGGCGATCGACGCCGAGGACCGCGGCGAGAACGAGCGCCTCCTCTACGTGGCGCTGACCCGCGCCTGCGCCCGGCTTTACGCCCCGGCGTGGCCGGTGGGGGCGCAGAAGCGCGCGTCGGGCACGATCGGCGACATCCTCAACGCGCGGCTGGCGCCGCTGGTCGGGGCGGGCGACGCGCTGGTGGAGGTGCGGGATGCGCGCGGTGTCGCGCGCGATCGCGAGGCGGCGGCGGGAGGAGCCGCGCGGCGCGCGCTGGCCGACTGGCAGCCGCGGCCCGGCGTGGAGGAGCGCGGCGAGGTCGGGGCGGGCCCCGTCGCGCTGGCGCGTGCGCTGCGCGAGCAGCGCGGTCCGATCACGACGTCGTACACCCGGCTGGTCCAGGGCGAGCTCGGCCACGGCGCGGACGCCGCCCTGCCCTTCGACCTCGGGGAGCCGCCGTCGGCGACGCCCGAGCCGGAGGCGCAGGCAGGCGGCGGCGCGGAGCGCGAGCCCGACGGCGCGGATGCGCAGCTGTCGGGCCGGCGGGTCGGCATCTTCCTGCACGAGGCGCTCGAGCTGGTGTCGATGGAGAGCGCCGCGGAAGGCGACGACTTCGCCGCGTGGGCGGCGCGTCCCGAGGTCGACGACGTGTTTCGCGCGGCGGCCGAGCGCCAGGACCTCGACCGCGCGGCGGTGGCCTGGGGCAAGGATGTGGCGTGGCGCGGGCTGCGCCAGCCGATCGACTTCGGCGGCGGCCTGGTCATCCCCGGGGTGGCGCGCGCGACGCGCCACCAGCGCGAGGTGGATTTCCTGTTCCCGCTGGCCGATCGCGGCGGGGTGGAGCGCGCGCTGGTTCGCGGCGCGATCGACCTGGTGTTCGAGCACGCCGGGCGGATCTACTGGCTCGACTGGAAGAGCGACACCTGCCGGGACCACGCCGCCGACACGCTGGCGCGGCACGTCGCCGCGCACTACACGCTGCAGGCGCAGATCTACTCGCTCGCGCTCGCCCGCATGCTGGGCATCGCCAGCGCCGCCGAGCACGAGGCCCGCTTCGGCGGCCTCATCTACTTCTTCCTGCGCGGCGCGGCCGCCCACGTCGAGCGGCCCAGCTTCGTCGAGCTGAGCGAGCGCGCACTCGAGCTGGGGGAGGGCCTGCGATGAGCGCGCCGCGCCGCGCCCGCGGTCCGGCGCTCTCGCCGCTCGGCACCGCGCTCGAGCGCGTGGCTCCTCGCGCGCCGGCCGGCGAATCGGACATGGAGCGCTGGCGCCGCGCGCTGCGCCGGCTGGGCCAGGCCGCCACCGCCTACGACCTCGGCGATGAGAGCGTCTACCTGGCCGAGGAGCTGGTCGCGACCGCCTGGTCGCTCGGCGAGCGGCAGCGGCTGGCCCTCGCGCTGCTCGCCCTCGCCCTCAGCGCCGCCGAGCGCCAGGGCTCGACGCGGCTCCCGCTCGATGGAGGCAGCGGCGGCCCGCTGGCCGCCCTGGTCACCGGTCTGTGCCGGGCGGCCGGCATCGAGCGCGAGGCGCGCCAGGTCCTGCGCGACATCGCGCGCCTGGTCGATCCGTCGGGCACCGCGCTCCTCGACTCGCTCATCGGCGGCCCCGACGACGGGCGGCCGCTGGTCGTCCACGGCGGCGCGATCGCGTCGCATCGGCTCCACCGGTGCGAGGAGCGGCTGCTCCAGGGCCTGGCCTCGCGCATGGCGATCCGCGGGGCGGACCGCGAAGGGGCGAGGGAGGCGAGGGCGGCGACTCCGCCGGGTTCGTCCTCGATGGGCGTGGACGCCGCGCTCGACGATGTCGCGGCGCGCCCCGCCGCGCCGGGCGGACCACCGATGCTGCTCACCGACGAGCAGCGCGGCGCGGTGGCGCTGGCCGCCTCGCGGCCCCTCGCGATCGTCTCGGGCGGGCCCGGAACCGGCAAGACGGCCATCTGCGCGGCGCTCTGCCGCGTGCTGGTCCGCCAGGGCACGGCGCCGCGCGCCATCGCGCTGGCCGCGCCGACCGGCAAGGCGGCGCAGCGGCTGACCTGGTCGATCGCGGGCTCGCTGGCCGCGGTGGCGAGCCCGGCCGATGCGGACCGGCGCCTCGCGGCCGAGCTGCCCGAGGCGCGCACGCTGCACCGGCTCCTCGGCTACCAGCCGGCCAGCGGGCGCTTCCGCCATCACCCCCAGTTCCCGCTCCCGGCCGACGTCGTCATCGTGGACGAGGCCTCCATGATCGACCTCGAGCTCATGGAGCACCTGGTGCGCGCGCTGGCGCCGGGCGCGCGCCTGGTCCTGTTCGGCGACGCCGACCAGCTGCCATCGGTCGACGCGGGCGCGGTGCTGCGCGACCTGGCGGCAGGCGGCGAGGAGGCCGGCATCGCCTGCCGGCTGGCCCGGAGCTTCCGCATGGACCCGGCCGATCCCGATGGGCGGGCGATCCTGGCCGCGGCCGAGGCGGTGCGCGCAGGTCGCGCCGCCGATCTTCTCGCACCCGAGCTGGCGCGGGCCCACCCGGGCGAGCTCGTCCATCGCGGGGTGGAGCGGCTCGACCGCGCCCCCGACGCGGCGTGGCTGCCCCACCTGGTCGACGCGTGGTACCAGGCGCGCATCGCCGGCGGCGGCCGTACGGCCGAGCTGGCTCGCCGCACCTACCGGTTCACCGGCGGTGAGCCGGCCGAGGAGGCGGCGTCGGATCTCAAGGAGCTCGCGGCGGTGTACGAACGCTGCCGCATGCTGGCCGCCACGCGACGCCAGGCCGGCGGCGCCGACTCGCTCAACTGGCTGTTCCACCGGCGCGCCGCCGCCGAGCTCGGCGCCGCGCACGGCGACCTCTTGCCCGGCGAGCCGGTGGTGATGCGCGAGAACGACTACGCGCGGGGCCTGTTCAACGGCGACAGCGGCGTCGTCGTGCGCGTGCAGGAGGGCGGGCACGCGGCGGAGCTGCGGGCAGTGTTCGCGCAGCCCGACGGCTGGCTGGTTTTTCCCCTGCCCGCTCTGCGCGCGCGCCTCGAGCGCGCCTACGCCACGACGGTTCACCAGAGCCAGGGGTCCGAGCACGACCACGTGGCGGTCGTCCTGCCGGCGGCAGATATGCCCCTTCTCTCTCGCGAGCTCGTCTACACCGCCCTCACGCGCGCGCGGCGATCGGTGGTGCTGGTGGGCCCACCCGACGTGCTGCGCGCTGGCGTGGAGCGGCAGGTCAGGCGGTTCTCCGGCATCGCTGCCGGACTCGCCCGAACCTGACCGTCGGCCTTCCCCGCCGACGGACGCTCACTCGTCGCGGCCGCGAGGATCGTCCTCGCCGCCTTCGATGTCATTCACGCTCGGGTACTTGCAGACCTCGGCGCGGGCGATCTTCCAGGCCTTCTGCACGATCCACGAAAGCGAGCGGTCCTGCCGCGAGGCCTCGTACTTGATCTCTCGAAGCATGTCCTCTGGGAAGTAGAGACTCTGCTTACGCTTGTCCGTACTTGACATGACCGCGAAAGTACCACGCTCAACGCACACTTGCCCACCTAGCTGGCGACAAATCTCACGAGCGGGACGGGCGCGCCCGGGGTTCAAGGGCGAGCCGGTCCGCGCGACTGATCCCGCAGGTGCGTGTCGATCCTGCTCAATCCTGCTCGCTCGGTACCACCGTGACCGCAAGGGGTTTGCCGCGCCGCAGTAGCTGGAGCTGCGCCGGCTTGCCCGGTGGCCAGTCGCGCAGGAGCCCCTGCAGCGCGTCGATCGACGCGACGTCCCGCCCATCGAAACGCAGGAGCAAGTCGCCCTCGTCCAGGCCGGCGGTGGCGGCGGGGCTGCCGCGTGCGACCGAGAGGATCTCGACCGCCGCCCTCTGGGTGAGCCCGTGGAAGCGCGCCAGCCGGCGGTCGAGCGCGTGCGTCTGCGCGGCGACGCCGATGAGGGCCCGACGCACGCGTCCGCGGGCCAGGATCTCGCCCACCACCCAGGCCGCGGTCGCGACCGGGATGGCGAAGCCGATGGCCTGCGTGCGCGACATCATCGCGGTGTTGACCCCGAGCACGCGGCCCGCCGAGTCGACCAGCGGGCCGCCCGAGTTGCCGGGGTTGAGCGGCGCGGTGTGCTGGATGACGTTGTCGATCAGCCGACCGTCGCGGCTGCGCAGGCTCCGGCCGAGCGCGCTGACCACGCCGGTCGACACGGTC
>DATFRY010000490.1:0-2893 GCA_035262925.1 Kofleriaceae bacterium
AGCCCCGCACGAAGTCACCGCACAAGCACTAGCCGGCCGCGCGCGCGGCGCGTGGCGCCGCGGTGACGCCGCGGACACGAGGAGAGTCTCTTCATGCCCACCATGAACATCATCCAGGCCGTCAACGATGCGCTGCGCGTCGAGATGGCGCGCGAGCCCAAGGTGGTGGTGCTGGGTGAGGACGTCGGCAAGTTCGGCGGCGTGTTCCGCGCGACCAGCGGCCTCTACGACGAGTTCGGCCCCGAGCGGGTCATCGACACGCCGCTGGCCGAGGCCGGCATCATCGGCACCGCCATCGGCATGGCGCTCTACGGCATGCGGCCGGTGCCGGAGATCCAGTTCGCCGACTTCATCTATCCCGCCTTCGATCAGATCGTGAACGAGCTGGCCAAGTTCCGCTATCGCTCGGGCGGCCAGTACCCGTGCCCGGTCGTCATCCGCACGCCTTACGGCGGCGGCATCCGCGGCGGCCACTACCACTCGCAGTCGCCCGAGGCCATGTTCATCCACACCGCCGGGCTCAAGGTGGTGGTGCCGTCCAACCCGTACGACGCCAAGGGGCTCCTGCTGAGCTGCCTGCGCCAGAACGACCCGGTGCTGTTCATGGAGCCCAAGCGCATCTACCGCGCCGCGCGCGGCGAGGTGCCGACCGAGGACTACACGGTGCCGCTCGGGCAGGCCAAGATCGTGCGCGAGGGCGAGCAGGTCACCGTCATCGCCTACGGGTCGATGGTGCCGATCGCGGAGGAGGCGGCCGACAAGGCGGCCGAGCAGAGCATCTCGGCCGAGGTCATCGACCTGCGCACGCTCATGCCGTTCGACATCGACGCGATCCTGGGGTCGTCGAAGAAGACCGGGCGCGTCGTCATCGTGCACGAGGCGGCGCGCACGTGCGGCTTCGGCGCCGAGCTGGCCGCCTCGATCTACGAGCGCGCCATCGAGCACCTCGAGGGGCCGATCCAGCGGGTGACGGGCTTCGACACGCCGTTCCCGTACAGCCTCGAGCACGAGTACATGCCCAACGCGGATCGCGTGCTGGCGGCCATTCGCGCGACGCTGGAGTGGTGACGATGGCATTCGAGTTTCACCTGCCGGACCTGGCCGAGGGCATGACCGAGGCCGAGGTGGTCGGCTGGAAAGTGAAGGAGGGGGACGCGGTCGCGCTCGACCAGCCGCTGGTCGAGGTGATGAGCGACAAGGCCACGGTGGAGATCCCCTCGCCGCGGGCCGGCCGCCTCGCGCGCATCAACTTCCGCGAGGGCCAGGTCTGCAAGGTCGGCGAGGTGCTGTTCGTGATCGACGAGGGCGCGGGGGCCGCAGCCACCGCACCGTCGGCCGGCGCGTCGGCCTCGGCTCCGACCTCGGCCGCGCCGCCCGCAGTGGCCCGGCCGGCGGGCGGCAACGGCCACGGCAACCGCGACGTGCCGGCGGCGGCGTCGCCGTCCGGGCGGGCCGCGGGGCAGGCGGCGCGCGGCGCGGGCGGGCCGGCGCGATCTGCGCAACCCGAGGTCATCGAGGCCCGGCCGGGTCACAGGAGCCGCGTGCTGGCCACGCCGGCCACGCGGCGCCTGGCCCGCCAGCTCGGCGTCGAGCTGGGCGACGTGACGGCGACCGGCCGGCGCGGCCGGGTCACCTCCGACGACGTGCGCCGTTCGGCCGAGACCGGCGGGGCGCGGAATGACCATGGCCCGGGGCATGGGATGCAGGCGCGCGGCTTTGCGCCCATCGCCATCGCGCCCGGCGGCGAGGAGGAGCGCATCCCCCTGCGCGGCCTGCGCAAGCGCATCGCCGAGAACATGGCCCGCTCGGTGGCCACCGCGGCCCACTTTACTTACGTGGAAGAGGTGGACACGACCGAGCTGGTGGCGGTCAGGCGGCGCGCGGCCGACCGCGCGGCGGAGCGCGGGATCAAGCTCACCTATCTCCCGTTCATCGTGAAGGCGGTGGTGGCGGGCCTGAAGCGCTGGCCCCAGCTCAACGCCTCGCTCGACGAGACCACCCAGGAGATCGTCCGCAAGAAGTACTACCACGTCGGCATCGCCGCGCAGGGGCCGCACGGCCTCATGGTCACGGTGGTGCGCGACGCCGACCGGCGCTCGATCTTCGATCTCGCGCTCGAGATCGAGCGGCTCGGCGAAGCGGTGCGCAACGGCACCGCGACGCGCGACGAGCTCACCGGTTCGACATTCACGATCAGCTCGCTCGGCAAGCTCGGCGGCGTGCTCGCCACGCCGATCATCAATTTCCCCGAGGTCGCGATCCTCGGCGTGCACAAGATCGAGGAGCGGCCGGCGGTGCGCCACGGCCAGATCGTGATCCGCCACCTGATGAACCTGTCGATCTCGGTCGATCACCGGCTCGCCGACGGCTGGGACGGCGCGATGTTCGTCCAGGACGTCAAGTCGCTGCTCGAGGACCCGACGACGATGTTCATGGAGATGATCTGACCACCTACTTCGAGCAGGACGACCTCGCCCGCGCGCGCGGGTTGTTCCGCATCGTCGGCGAGGACGGCAGCGCCGACGACGCGGCGGTCGCCGGCTTCGGCCGCGACCAGCTGCGCGGCATGTACGAGGCGATGCTGCGGATCCGGGTCACCGACGCGCGGATGATGGCGCTCCAGCGCCAGGGCCGGATCGGCTTCTACGGCGAGGCGATGGGCCAGGAGGCCGCGGTGGTCGGCGCCGCCGCGGCGACAGCGCCCGACGACTGGATCGTGCCGGCGCTGCGCGAGGCCGGGGTCGGCCTGTACCGCGGCATGACGCTCGACTCCTACATCGCGCAGATCTTCGGCAACTCGGCCGACCCGACCAAGGGCCGGCAGATGCCGTGTCACCCGTGCGACCGCGACCATCACTACGTCGTGATGTCGTCGTGCGTGTCGACGCAGAAC
>DATFRY010000491.1:0-4709 GCA_035262925.1 Kofleriaceae bacterium
GCTGCTTCTGCGCGGCGCGACGCGACGTTGCCGTGCGCGGCGGTGCACCCGCGAGTGAGCACTGCCCGCCGGCCAGCTACGCGAGATCGGATACGCGGTTGATGTTCGCGAACGATCGAAGATCCGGATCGACGGTCCGGATTTCTCGCTCGTCGATCTCGTCGACCGCGAGCCCGGCGGCGCGCGCCGCGCCGGGCAGCGCGCTCATCCTGCGCTCACCGTCGGCCAGCTGGCGCGCGACCAGCGCCGCGCAGCGCGGCGAGTAGCAGGCCAGGAGCGGTTGATGCCGCGAGCCGGCGACCGGCAGTGCAATGTCTGCGCGCGACGAACGCGCCCGGGTGATGATCAGGTCGACCACGTGGCGATCCAGGTACGGCATGTCACATGCCACGGCGAAAAGCAGCGCGTCGCCCGCCCACTCGAGCGCGGCGGCCAGCCCGGCCATCGGGCCCTGCCCCGCCGCGCTGTCGCGCACGACGTCGAGCCCGCGCGCGGCGAACGGCGCGGCGTCGGCGGCGGCGGCGCCGGCGGACAGCACCGCGGCCAGAGCGCCGGGCGGAAACAGCGGGCGCAGCGCGTCGAGCTGGCGGTCGACGATCGCGCGGCCGTCCACCTCGATGAGCGCCTTGTTGCGCCCGCCCATGCGGCTGGCCAGTCCGCCGGCGAGGATGGCCGCCCTGGATCCGGTCGCGTCCACGGTCAGGGCGCGAGCACCGGCGTGATGGTCTGCTGCGCCGGGCTGGTGACCTCGACGCCCTTGCGCCCGATGTAGACGTCGAGCACCGAGCGCACGCCGAAGTCGCCGGGCAGGTACACGCCGGGGCCGACGGTGAAGCCGGACCCCATGACCAGGTTGCGGGTGTCGTGGGTCTCGTGGTCGTCGAGGTTGGCGCCGTCGCCCTGCAGGCTGGTGTCGAGCGACTGGCCGGTGCGGTGGACGAACTTGTCGCCCAGCCGGGCCTGCGCGATCACGGTGCGCGCCTTGTGGTCGGCCTCGAACCCCTTGACCACGCGCCGCCGCGACAGCCGCTCCTCGATGAACGACACCACCGCGTCGCGCGCCGCCACCACGGTGCGGAACGGATCGGCGTAGCGCGCGGGCACCTGGTCGCCGACGTACGCCACCCAGGCCAGCCGCGCGTAGATCGGGCGCGGCGCGTCGGCCACGCGGGCGGACAGATCGAGGACGAGGAGGTCGCCGCGCTTGATGGCGGCCGAGCGCCGCGCGGCCGGCGCGTACGCGGGATCGGCGGTGTTGACGCCGGCGGCGACGATGGGCGGCGGGCCGTCGAGCCCGCGGACCTCGAAGCCGCGCTGGAGGAAGCGCTGCACGTCGAGCTCGGTGACGGGGCGGCCGGCGCGCAGCTCGCCCGCCACGTGGGCGAGGGCGGCGTCCTTGAGCCGGGCCAGGTGATGGATGGCGACGTAGTGGGCGACTCTCCCCTCGGGGCCCCACAGCGACTTGGTGAACTGGACCAGCTCGGCCGAGGAGGCGACCACGACGCCGAGGCGGCGCACGAGACCGACGGTGCGCGCGTCGACCCGCGTGAGGCTGGGGATGCCCGAGCGCGGCGCGTACTCCATCGCGACCCGGTGGGCGCCCTTGAGCATGCCGCGCAGCGCGGTCCTGAGATCGCGCTCGGCCGCGTACTCGAGCTTCTTGCCCGGCGCCGACGCGAAGGCGGCCGCGTCGCTCTGGTGGGCGAGCGCGATCGGATCGCCCTGCGCGGGGATGAAGTAGAACCACGCGTGCGACGTGGCGCCGGCCGGGGCGACCAGCTCGACCGCGATCGGGTTGGCGCTGTCGGCCGACTGGGCCAGCAGCCAGCCGTCGAGGCCCTGCACGGCGAGGATGCCCTGCGCGGCCTCGATGTCGATGCCCTTGCCCGCGGCCCGCGCCGCGGGCTGCGCGAGCGCCGGCGCCGCCCACAGCGCCAGCGCGCCCGTGGCCGCGAGCGCAGCCGCGACGGCACCGACGGAGAGGAGCCCGCGAGCGGCGGCCCGGCTCATGCGCCTCCGGGTCATCCGCCGCCACCCTGGTCCCGGCGGGCCCGCACGGTCGCGAGCTGCTCGAGCATCTCCACATGAATAGCACCGTTCGTGGCCAGGGCTCGTCCCGTATCGGAGACGAAGGGCTCGCCGGTGATGTCGGTCACCCGCCCGCCCGCCTCCTCGACCAGCAGCGCGCCGGCCGACAGGTCCCAGGCCTCGATGTCCGCCTCCCAGTAGCCGTCGAGCCATCCGCGCGCGACCATGACCAGGTCGAGCGACGCGGCCCCGAAGCGGCGGCACGCGCCGGCGATGATCTGGAAGTGCTCCCACTCGGCGAAGTTCTTGTGGCTGGTGGCGCGGTCGTAGGGGAAGCCGGTGGCCAGGATGGCGCGCTCCAGATCGGCCGTGGCGCTCACGCGAAGCTCCTGGCCGTCGCCGGTGAAGGCGCCCCCGCCGCGCCGCGCGAACACCTCCCAGCCCAGGTCGGGGGCGGCGACCACGGCGACCATGGGGCGGCCGTCCTCCTCGAGCGACGCGGTGATGCCGTAGAGCGGCAGCCCGTGCGAGAAGTTGACCGTGCCGTCGATCGGATCGAGGAGCCAGCGCAGCGCGGATCCCGCCTGCGCCGCCGGCGAGCTCGCGCCGCGCTCCTCACCGACGATCGGCACGCCGGGCGCGAGCTGACCCAGCCGCTCGCGCATGAGATCCTCGATGCGCCGGTCCCAGGCGGTCACCGGGTCGAAGATCGTCGCCTTGAAGGCGACCGGCTCGACCCGCTCGCCGCTGGCGTGGCGCGCGCGCAGGAGCGCGACCGCCTCGCCCACCACCCGGCGGGCCACGGCCAGCGCCTCGTCCAGCTCCGGCCCGTCGAGCGCCACGCGGCCCGGCCCTCTCCTACAGATCGAGGCGCATGGCGATCGCGTTCTTGCCGCGCTGCCCGGTCTTGAAGGTGGGCGAGCGCAGCGCGTCGGGCGACACCAGCGACAGATCGACCACGCGGAAGCCGTGCTTCTCGGCGAAGAAGTCGCTCGCGATCTTGTCGGTCACCAGGTACATGCGCTTGACCCCGCGCCCGCGGGTCATGGTGATCGCGGTGTCGGCCAGCATCCAGCCGTAGCCGTGGCCGCGCGCCGTCTTCTTCACCGCCAGCGAGCGCAGCACCGCGTCCTCGCCGAACACCTCGATGCCGATGCAGCCGATGAAGCCGTGCTCGTTGCTGAGCACGTAGAAGTTGCGGAAGTCCTCGTCGCGCAGGTCGGCGTGATCGAGGTCGAGCGTCCCGAGCAGCGCGCGGATGTCGTCCATGTCGCGCGGCCGGGCCGGGATGACCGCGTCGCCCAGCGCGGCCAGCAGGAGCTCGTGGATGCCGCCGAACGAGCCGGAGCTGAACACCACCACCACGTCGCCCGGGCGCACCAGCTCGACGGTGTGGTTGACGATGTCCTCGATCTTCGGGAGGTAGGTGGCCGAGGTGCCGCCCTGGTGCAGGTCGCGCGCGAGGCGCTCCGGGTCGAAACGCTGCTCGGCCGGGATGCGCGACGGATCGTGCATCGCGCCGATGACGACCGCGTCGGCGTGGCCGAATGCCGCCACGAACTCGCTCTGGAAGGTGTTGCGGCGCGAGGTGGCGGAGCGCGGCTCGTACAGCGCGACCAGGCGGCGGCCGCGGAAGCGGCGGCGCAGGCCGAGCAGGGTGCGGGCCACCGCGGTCGGGTGGTGGGCGTAGTCGTCGATGACGTTCACGCCCTGGGCCACGCCGCGGAACTGCTGGCGCCGGGTCACGCCGGCGAAGCTGCCCACCGCGCGGCGGATCGGCTCCTTGGCGACGCCGAGCGCATGCGCGACCGCGATGGCGGCCGCCGCGTCGGCGAAGTTGTGCGCGCCGCTCAGGATGGTCTCGTAGGTGTCGTAGTGCTCGCCGCCGCGGCGCAGCTCGAAGCGGCAGCGGCCGCTCTTGAGGTACTCGACGCCGGTCACCTCCCAGGTGGCCAGCGGCTGGCTATCGGGAGGCGGCGTGCTCGGCTTGACCGGCGCCATGCCCTCGAGCGTGTCCTCGCCGGTCGGGTCGCCGCGCGCCGCGTCGTCGTGAAGGACGGCGTAGGTCTCGAAGCGAGAGCGGGCCGCGCGCTCGGCGGCGGCGCGCGCCTCGGGGTCGTCGGCCGACACCACCAGGAGGCCGTCGTCCTCGGGGATGAGCGACAGGAAGCGGTCGAAGGCGGCCCGCACGTCCTCGATCGACGAGAAGATGTCGACGTGGTCGAGCTCGATCGACGTGAGGATCGCGATGCTGGGCCGGTAGTGGAAGAACTTCGATCCCTTGTCGAAGTAGGCGGAGTCGTACTCGTCTCCCTCGATGACGAACTCCGGCCCGCTGCCCAGGCGCGACCCGGTGCCGAGATCGAGCGGCACCCCGCCGATGAAGCACGACGGATCGCGGCCGGCGACGATGAGGATGTGGGCCAGGAGCGACGAGGTCGTGGTCTTGCCGTGCGTGCCGGCCACCACCAGCGAGCGCCGGGTGGCCAGGAGGTCTTCACCGAGGGTGGCGGGCAGCGAGCGGAGCGGCAGGCCGAGGCGCTCGGCCTCGCGCGCCTCGACGTGACCTGACGAGAAGACGTTGCCGACCACGACCGCGTCGGGTCCCCAGGCCAGGTTCTCGGCCCGGAAGCCCTCGAACACCGGGATGCCCAGGGCCTGCAGCTGATCGCTCATCGGCG
>DATFRY010000492.1:0-11494 GCA_035262925.1 Kofleriaceae bacterium
GACTTCGACTGGGTCAGCCCGGGCACCTTCGCCGCGCTGCGCGTCGCGCTGGTGGCCGGCCGCGACTTCAGCCCGCGCGACGACCTCGGCGCGCCCGGCGTCGCCGTCGTCAACCAGACGTTCGCGAGCAAGTACCTCGGCGGCGGCAGCCCGCTCGGCCGGCGCCTCGACGTGGCGTCTGGCTCGGAGCTTCCGGCCTGGTCGATGGAGGTTGTCGGCGTGGTGGCCGACACCAAGGCGGGAGAGCTGCGCGAGGCGCCCGTGCCGATCGTGTTCGTGGCGGCGGCCCAGGACCCGAAGCCGAGGCCGGGCCTCAACCTGCTGGTCCGCCCGTCGGGTCCGCTGCCCGCGGTCATCGCGTCGGTGAAGCAGGCCATCGCCGCCGTCTCGCCGCGCATCTCCATCCGCGTCGACACCCTCGACCGCATGGTGCGCGACTCGATCCTGCGCGAGCGCCTGCTGGCCATGGTGTCCGGCTTCTTCGGCTTCCTGGCCGCGGCCCTGGCCGTCATCGGCCTCTACGGCGTGGTGGCCTACGGCGTGGCGCGCCGCAGCCACGAGATCGGCATCCGCATGGCGCTGGGCGCCAACCGCAGCCGCATCGCCGCCATGATCGTGCGCGAGACCGCGCTGCTGCTCGCCGTCGGGCTGGGCGCAGGCGTGCTGCTCGGTCTGGGCGCGACCCGGGCCGCGGCCGGCATGCTGTACGGGCTCGGCCCGCGCGACCCGGCCACGTTCGCCATGGCGCTGGCGCTGCTCGCCCTGGTCGCGCTGGTGGCCAGCGCGCTCCCCGCCCGCCGCGCGGCGCGGGTCGAGCCGACGGTCGCGCTGCGCGAGGAGTGAACCTCGGCCACGGCGACGGCTCGCCAGCGACGCGGCCTACATGTCGCCGCCGTCGGGGCCGCGCTCGCAAATTCGACCCGGATATGCATGTCGGTTGCCTCGAGAGCGGCACCCGACGAACTACACTGCGGCCCATGCCGATCCGCCGCCCTCGCTCTCGCGCCTGGCTCGTCGCCGCCTCCGCCTCGCTCGTCGCCTGCGGCGGCGGCGGGACCCCGCCCGCGCGGGAGGCGCCCAGGGCGGCGCCTCCCGCGCAGGCGGCGGCGCCGCGCTTCGCCGACGCGGTCGACCAGATCTTCGCGGCCGCGTTCGCGGCCAACCCGGTCGACGCCAGCGAGGTCGGCGTCCACGAGCACGACGCGCGCTGGCCCGACCTCAGCCCGGCCGGGCTGGACGCCAACCGCCGCCGCGTGAAGGACGCGATGGAGCTCCTCGCCCGGGCCAGCGCCGGCCAGCTGCCGGTCGACCAGGCGGTCGACCGCGACATCCTGCGCTCCGATCTCGAGCTGCAGGTCTTCAGCGACGAGGTCGAGAAGCCGTGGCGGCGGAGCCCGCTGGCCTACTCCAACCTGATCGGCTCCGGCCTCGAGGACCTCATCCTGCGCGACTTCGCTCCGCTCGCGACCCGGGCCGAGAACCTGGCCGCCCGCATCGAGGGGCTGCCGGCGCTGTGCGATCAGGCCATCCAGAACCTGGTCGTCGGCGACACCCGCGCGCCGGCCGCGCGCGTGGCGGTCGGCCAGCTCGACGGGCTGGTCGTCCTGCTCGAGAAGGAGATCCCGGAGCGCATCGCCGGCGCGCCGCAGGCCGCGCGCGTGGTGGCCGCCACGCCGGCGGCGGTGGCCGCGATCCGCAAGCTGCAGGCCCACGTGCGCGATCGCCTGCTGCCCGCGGCGAAGCCGGAGGGCTGGCGCCTCGGCCGCGAGGCGTTCGCGCGCAAGCTGCGCCTGACCCTGCAGAGCGACATCCCGGCCGACGAGCTGGTGCGCCTGGCCGAGGCCGAGCACGAGCGGGTGCGCGCGCGCATGGTCGAGGTCGCCGGCGAGCTGGCGCCGGTGGTGCTCGACCGCAAGGCGCTGGCCGCGGTGGCGAAGGCACCCGACAAGGACAGCGCGCGGGTGCGCGCCGTGCTCGACGCGCTGGCCCAGGTGCACAGCGCGCCCGAGGCGCTGCGCGACGACGCCGAGGCCAAGCTGAAGACGCTCGGCCAGGCGGTGATCGACAAGAAGATCCTCAGCACCGATCCCGCCGAGGTGCTGAAGGTGGTGTGGACGCCGCCCCACAAGCAGGGCGTGGCGGTGGCCGGGCTGCAGAGCCCGGGCCCGCTGGAGCCGCGGCCCGAGGGCCTGGCCAGCCTGTTCCTGGTCCAGCCGGTCCCGCCCGAGTGGACGCCCGCGCAGAGGGAGTCGCTGCTGCGCGAGTACAACGACTTCATGCTCGAGATCCTCTCCATCCACGAGGCCATCCCGGGCCACTTCGTGCAGGGCTACCACGCCAGGCACAACGACTCGAAGGTGCGGCGGGTCCTGCCCAACGGGCCCTTCGTCGAGGGCTGGGCGGTCTACACCGAGCGCGTCATGGTCGACGCCGGCTTCTCCGGCACGCTGCCGTCGAAGCCGCCGGCCCACCTGCCGGCCCGCGTCGCCAGGGTCATGCGCGACCCCGAGCTGCGCCAGAAGGCGGTCAAGCTGCACGGGCTGAAGTTCTACCTGCGCACGGTCACCAACGCGATCCTGGACAACCGCATCCAGGCCGGAGACATGACCGAGCAGCAGGCCATCGAACTCATGGTCGACAGATCGTACCAGCAGGAGGGCGAGGCGCGCGGCAAGTGGGTGCGCGCCCAGGTCTCGTCGACGCAGCTCTCGACCTACTTCACCGGCGCGCAGGCCTGGTTCCGGCTGCGCGAGCAGGCCGAGAAGCGGGCCCAGGCCGCAGGCAAGCCGTTCGACATGGCCGCGTTCCACGACGCCGCGCTCGCCCACGGCGCGCCGCCGGTGCCCGCCCTGCCGCGCCTCCTGGGCTGGGAGCCGGAGCCGGCGAAGTAGCCGCGCCCGGCCTCACCAGATGCGGATGCGCTGCTCGGGCGCGAGATACAGCTTCTGCCCCGGCTTGACCGCGAACGCCTCGTACCAGGGGTCCTGGTTGCGCACGGTGTCGGAGCGGTACTCGGGCGGCGAGTGCCCGTCGGTCATCAGGATGGCGCGCATGATCGGCTCGCGCAGCTTGCCGCGCCACACCTGGGCGAAGCCGAGGTAGAAGCGCTGGTCGCCGGTGAACCCGTCGATGACCGGCGCCTCGGCGCCGCCCAGCGCCAGGCGGTAGGCGTCGTGGGCCGCCGCCACGCCGGCCAGGTCGGCCATGTTCTCGCCCAGCGTGAGCTGGCCGTTGACCGCCAGGTCGGGGAACGGCTTGTAGGTGCCGTACTGCGCGACCAGCGTCTTCGTCGCGGCCTTGAACTTGGCCGCGTCCTCCTTGGTCCACCAGTTGGACAGCTTGCCCTGGGCGTCGAACTGCGCGCCGACGTCATCGAAGCTGTGCGAGACCTCGTGGCCGATGACCGAGCCGATGCCGCCGTAGTTGATCGCGAGATCGGCGTTCGGATCGAAGAACGGCGGCTGCAGGATGGCGGCCGGGAAGGTGATGCTGTTCTGCTGCGGCGAGTTGAGGGCGTTGATCACGTGGGGCAGGAGGAACCACTCCTGGCGGTCGACCGGCCCGCCCAGCTTGCTCAGGTTGCGCTGGTACTCGAAGCGCGAGGCGCGCTCCGCGTTGCCGTAGGCGTCGTCGCGCGCCACCTCGAGGCCGGAGTAGTCCCGCCACTTCGGCGGGTAGCCGATGCCGACCTGGAAGGTGGCCAGCTTCTCCTGGGCCCGCTTCTTCGTCTCGGGCGACATCCAGGCCAGCGCGTCGATGCGCTTGCCGAACGCGCCCACGATGTTGCGCACCATCTCGTCGGCCTTGGCCTTGGCCTCGGGCGGGAAGTAGCGGGCGACGTAGACCCTGCCCACCGCCTCGCCCATCGCCGCGTTGGTGAAGTCGACCCCGCGCTTCCAGCGCTCGCGCAGCACCTTGGTGCCGGCCAGCTCCACGCCGTTGAAGGCGAACGACTGGTCGACGAAGGCGCGCGTCAGAAACGGCGCCGCCCGCGCGATGGCGTGGTAGGCGAGGTAGTCCTTCCAGGCCTGGAGCGGCTGGCTCGCCACCAGCCGCGACACGCCGGCCAGCGAGCTCGGCTGCCACACCATGAACTGCTGCTGCTCGCCCAGCCCGGCCGCCTCGAGGAACGCCTTCCAGTCGAGGCCGGGGGCCTTGCGGGCGAACGCGCTCCGCGGCCACGGATGGTTGGTCCTGGTGATGTCGCGGCTGTCCGTCGCGGTCCAGTGGGCGCGGGCGATCCTGGTCTCCAGCGCCAGCACCCGGCGCGCCCTGGCCTCCGGATCGGAGACCTGGGCCAGGCGCAGCATGGCGGCGACGTGCTTCTCGAACTTCTGACGGACGTCGGCCAGCTTGGCGCTCTTCGACAGGTAGTAGTCGCGATCGGGCAGGCTGAGCCCGCCCTGCAGGAGATAGGGGGCGTAGCGAGACGGGTCGTTCAGGTCCTCGGCCACCCACAGGCCGAAGATGCGCTCGGTCCCCACCTCGCCGGTGTTGAGCGGATCCACGTCGGCGCGCACCGTGCTGCCCAGCTCGGCGGACAGCTGGCTCCGGCTGGCGATGGCTGCGATGCGCTGGAGCTCCGGCGCCAGCGGCGCGGTGCCCCGCGCCTCGATCGCCGCCTCGTCCATGAACGCGGCGTAGAGGTCGCCCAGCTTGCGGGTGTCGGGGTCGCGCGCGGCGGCGGCGTGCTCGATGATCTCGCGCGTGCGGGTGCTGGCCTGCTCCTCGAGCAGGGTGAACATCCCGTAGGCCGCCCGATCGGCCGGGATCTCGGTGCGGTCGAGCCAGCGTCCGTTGGCGTAGCGGTAGAAGTCGTCGCCCGGCGACACCGAGCGGTCCATGCCGCCCTCGTCGAAGCCGAAGCGGCCGTAGGTCGGGCGGCCGGGGGCCGGCTCGCCCGGCGCCACGGCCGCCGGCTGCTCCGCCGGGGGTGATGACGGCGCAGGCTTCGGCGCCGTCGACCCGCATGCGGCGGCGGTCAAGGCGAGCGCGGCGAGAGGACGGGCGAGGCGGACGGGGCGAGGGCTGAGCGCGTTCACGGCCCGCGATAATGGAAGAGCCGCCGGTGCCTTGCCAGCCTAAAGCACTGACAGCCGCTCGCGCAGGCCGAGCAGGCGGCGGCGCACGCCGGAGGCGGACAGCCCGACCTCGCGCGCCACCTCGTTGAGCGACATGCCGTCCTGATAGTGCAGGACGGCGAGCATCGCGGTCGAGTCGAGCTCGCCGGCGAACAGGCGTGTGAGCGCCGCCCGGCTGGCCGCGGCGCGCTCCGGGTCGGGCTCCGGCGCGGCCTGCTCGGCCAGCGCGTCTCCGGCCACCTCGGGGTGGCGACGGGAGGAGCGCAGGAGGTTCAGGCACACGTTGGTGGCGATGCGGTAGAGCAGGCGGGACGGCGCCGAGTCCTCGAGCCGGTTGCGGTAGCGCAAGACCTTGACGAAGACGTCGTGGGTGGCGTCGCGCGCCCCCTCGTCGTCGCGCAGGAGGTGGCGGCAGCGCCGCAGCACCATCGGCGCATACCGCCGGTAGTAGTCCTCGGTGTCGACGCCGACCGCGCGCGCATCGGACATCGGCGCGGGTCGCAGGTCGGTGTGATTCATCATGTCTGGTCCTCGGTGCGCCGGCCGGCGGGTCGAGGGACGGCGGCCGGTTCGTCCGTTTCGAGGACAGAATGACGGGCGCAAGTTGGGCTCGTTCGCGCGCTCGTGTGAAGAAGTGTGAAGCGCGCGGGCGCGGCGCCCTCGCCATTTCAGCTACCTGGAGGGCCGCTCGAGGAGCGCGTTCGTATGGGGGGCGCGCTTCACCATCTCGTCGATGCGCAGGCGGGCCTCGAGCGCGATCGACTCGAACAGGACGCCGAAGCCGCGCGGCAGGAAGAGGGGGTCGGCGCCCGCGCGCGCGATCTCGCAGTCGTCGGTGCGCCGCCACAGGATCCAGCCGATCGCCTCGACCGCGAGGTCGTCGATGGCGAAGCGCAGGAGGACGCGCGAGAGCAGCGGCAGCGGGTCGGCCGCGACGAACGCGCCGTTGGTCGACAGATCGCGCAGCGCGCCGGCCACGCGGTGGCCGCGGCGCTGGTGGGCCGCCTCCACGCGCTGGTAGATGGTCTCGAGCGCCGGGTCGAGCTCGAGCTCGGGCTGGCCGATCGACTCGACGGCGATCGGCACGTCGAGCAAGAGCCGCAGCGCGCGCCGGTTCTCCCCGCGGGCCATGCGCCGCTCCTCGCTACCGCACCTTGGTGCCGACCGGCACGTCGCGGTCGACGGCGGAGAGGCCGACGACGGCCTTCTCGCCCGCCGCCAGGATCATCCCCTGCGACTCGACGCCGCGGATGACCGCCGGCGCGAGGTTGGCCAGGAAGATGACCTTGCGCCCGACCAGGTCGCCCGGCTGGTAGGCCTCGGCGATGCCGGCCACCACCTGGCGCGGCTCGGGCTCGCCGACGTCGAGGAGGAGGCGGAGGAGCTTCTTCGCGCCCGGGATGGCCGCCGCCTCCACCACCTGGGCCACGCGCAGGTCCATGCGGCCGAACTCGTCGAACGTCACCGGCCCGGCGGCTGGCGACGCCGGTGCGTCCGCGGCGCCCTTCGCGCCCTTCGCGGCCCTCGGCGGTGCGCCTTTCGCCGGGGCGGCCTTCGCGGGCGCGCCCGTCGCCGGCGTGCCCCTGGCCAGCGCGGCCTTCTCGTCCGCGGGCGCCGGCGCGTCGGCCGGGCGGGCGTCCGGCGGGATCCACTTGTCGAGCAGCGCGGCCTGCCGCTCCTCGTCGATGCGCGGGAACAGGATGCGGCTCTCGCCCACCGCGGCCCCGGCCTCCAGCTCCTGGCCGAAGCGCTCGGGCGCCGGCCAGCTGTCCGCGCCGCCCCGGGCGCCGCCGACCAGCTCGATGATCTGGTCCGCGCTGCGCGGCATGATCGGCGCCAGCATGCGCGCCGCGCAGTGGATGGCCTCGAGCGCGGTGCGGACCGACTGGTCGAGCTCGTCCCGCCGGGCCGGATCGCGGGCCAGGGCCCACGGCTGGGTGTCGTTGATGTAGCGGTTGCCCTCTCGCACCAGGCGCCAGATCGCCTCGAGCGCGCGCGAGGGGGCGTACGCGCGGAGCTGCTCGGCCGCGTCGGTCACCGCGCTGGCGGCCTCGCGCGCCAGCTCGGCGTGGCGTCCGGCGCCGGCCAGCTCCGGCCGCGCCGGCGGCACCTTCCCGCCGGTGAACTTGCCGGCCACGGTCAGCGCGCGGCTGACCAGGTTGCCCAGGTCGTGGGCCAGCTCCGCGTTGTAGCGGCCGATCAGGTTCTCGTAGGCGAAGTCGCCGTCCAGGCCGAGCGGCACCTCGCGCAGGAGGTAGTAGCGCACGGCGTCGACGCCGATGTCGTCGGCCAGCTGGTTGGGATCGACGCGCGTGGCCGGCATCGACTTGGAGATCTTCTCGCCGCGCACCGTCCACCAGCCGTGGGTGTAGATGGTCCCGGGCAGCGGCAGCTGGGCCGAGAGCAGCATGCAGGGCCAGTAGACCGCGTGGAAGCGGAGGATGTCCTTGCCGATGAGGTGGCAGGTGATCGGCCAGTAGCGGCGGTGGAGCTCGCCGCCGACCGCGCCCAGCGCGGACATGTAATTGGTGAGCGCGTCGATCCACACGTAGATGACGTGCTCCTCGTCGTCCGGCACCGGGATGCCCCAGCGAAAGGTCGTGCGGCTGACCGACAGGTCGCGCAGCCCGCTCTTGATGAAGGAGATGACCTCGTTGCGGTAGCCCTCCGGCTGCACGAAGCCGGGGTTGTTCGCGAAGTGCTCGAGCAGCGGCTCCTGGTAGCGCGACATGCGAAAGAAGTAGGTCGGCTCGCTCAGCCAGGTGGCGGGTGAGGACTTGTGGATCGGGCACAGCCGGCCCTCGAGCAGCTCCGACTCCGGGTAGTAGGCCTCGCACTTGACGCAGTACCAGCCCTCGTACTTGTCCTTGTAGATGTCGCCGCGCGCGGCCATGCGGCGCCACAGGTCGTGGACCACCTCCTTGTGGCGCGGCTCGGTCGTGCGGATGAAGTCGTCGTTGCCGATGTCGAGGTGGGTCCAGGTCGACCGGAAGCGCTCCACCACCTGGTCGGCCAGCGCGCGCGGCTCGAGCCCGCGCTCCGACGCGGCCTGCTCGACCTTGAGGCCGTGCTCGTCGGTGCCGGTCAGGAACCGCGTGTCGTCGCCGATGGCGCGGTGAAAGCGAGCCAGCGTGTCGGCCGCGATCGTGGTGTAGGCGTGGCCGAGGTGGGGGACGTCGTTGACGTAGTAGATGGGTGTCGAGATGTAGAAGCGGGGCATGGTCGAGTCGGTGTCTGCGCGAGCGGGCGCGAGCGTGCGAGCGAGCGAGCGAGCGAGCGTGAGGGCGTGGGAAGTGCGAGCGTGCGTGAGCGCGTGAGGCCTAGCCCGGCGGCTCTCCGGGCCGTCCGCCGGGCTGGCTGGGGAACATGGGCTGCACCTCGCCGGCCGCGAAGATCTCCACGTCGCCTCCCACCAGCGACACGCGCACGCGCTGGCGCAGCACGTCGACCTCGATCACGCGGCCCTCGCCCGACGCGGTGACCACGCGCTTGCCCAGCTTGGGCAGGCCGCGCCGCAGCTCGGCGTAGGTGGCCTGCTCGTAGACCAGGCAGCACTTGAGCCGGCCGCACTGGCCGGAGACCTTGGTCGGGTTGAGGACCAGGCCCTGATCCTTTGCGTTCTTGATCGAGACCGGCACGAAGGCGGGCAGCCAGGTGGTGCAGCACAGCTCCTGGCCGCACGAACCGATGCCGCCCACCATCTTGGCCTCGTCGCGCACGCCGGTCTGGCGCAGCTCGACCCGCATGCGCAGGCGCTGCGAAAGCTCGCGCATGAGGCGCCGCATGTCGACCTTCTCGTCGCTCGAGAAGTAGACCAGGGCCTTGCCGCCGCCGAGGCTGAGCTCGGCGCGGAACACCTTGATCGCCAGCCCGAGGTCGCGCGCGCAGGCCTTGGCGGCGCGCAGCGCCGACTCGCCGCGCTCGCGGTTGGCTTCCAGCCGCCGCTCGTCGGAGCGGCTCGGCCTGCGCAGGACGCGGCGCAGCGTCCCGGTGCGGACGACCTCCTGGCGCAGCGCCGCGACCGCGACCCTGCCGATGCGCGGCCCGCGCTCGGTGTCGACCACGACCTGCTCGCCGACCGGGTATGCGTCCTCGCCGGCGTCGAACAGGTAGATCTTGCCGGCCGTGCTGAACTTGATGCCGATGAGGTTGCGCACCGGGCGGCTCGCGCCGCCGGCGTCGTCGGGGGCGTCGTCGAGGAGCGCGGTCGCCGGATCGGGATCGCCCGGCGGCGGCTCGAGCGGCAGGTCGGCGGCCAGCGTCACCTCGGCCGGCGCGCCGGCCCCGTCGTCGCCCCACGCCTCGTCCGGGTCCTCGCGGTCTCGATGATCGCGGTCGCGATGGGCCAGGGTGGCGTCGTCGTCGGCCGGCGCCGTGGTCGGCCCGCTCCAGCCGCGATCGACCTCGCTCTCGACGCGAGGCGCGCGCGGCTCGTCGTCCGCCTCGCGCGTGCCGCGCCGTCGCCGCCGCCTGCGCCGCGCGTCCGGCGAGGCCGACGACGACGACTCCGATCCGCCGCGCGGCCGCGCGCCCGCGCCGGGCCCCGGCCTCGCGCCGGATGCCGCGCCCGCGCCGGGCCCCGGTCTCGCGCCGGATGCCGCGCCCGCGCCGGGCCCTGGTGGTCTCGCGCCGGATGCCGCGCCCGATCGCGATCCGGCGCCGGGCCCCGGCCTCGCGCCGGATCCCGCGCCCGCGCCCGATCCGGCGCCCGCCGGTCCGGGCCGCTGCTCGGAGGTCGATCGCCAGGCGCCGCTCGACTCTTCACCGACGATCGGCCCCGGTCCGGTCCCGCGCGCCACCTGGCCCGGCTCGCCGCGCTCGCCGCGCCGCCTCCTGCGCCGCCTCCGCCGCCGCGCGCCGTCTTCCCGCCCGCCGTCCGACGGTGCGCCGTCCTGATTGTCGCGATCCGAGCTCACGCGGCGGCTCCAGCGTGGGCCAGGAGCTCGCGGACCAGCCGGTCGATCGCCATCTGGGCCTGCGCGTTGTGCTCGGTCAGCCCGAACTCGCAGTCGAGCGCCGCGCGCGCCTGCGCGCCCAGCACACAGGCGCGGCCGAGGTCGCCCTCCAGGACGGCCCGCCGCGCCTCGGCGTGGAGGCGCGAGGCCAGGAGGCGGACCGACCGCGCGACCTGGCCCGGCTTGGGCCGCTCCTGCCGCGACCCGGCAAGCTCCTCGCCGAGCTGGAGCAGGCGCATGGTCTCCTCGGCGCCTCGCGCGCCTTGCGACGACAGCCCGCTGACCAGCGCGTCGACCACGCGCGCGCCCTGGTCGCCGGCCTCGGCCTCGCCGTCCAGCTCGGCGCGCAGCTCGGCGGCGAGCGGCTGGAAGATCACGCGCTGACAGCGGCTGCGGATCGTGGGCAGGAGCTCGTGGATCGAGCTGGTGCACAGGACGAAGTGAGTGCGGGCGGGCGGCTCCTCCAGCGTCTTGAGCAGCGCGTTGGCCGCGGGATCGAGCAGCGCGGTGGCCTCCTCGATCAGGAAGAAGCGCGCGAGCGCCTCGTGCGGCGCGAGCCCGAGGACCGGGATGACCTGCTTGCGGATGGTCTCGATCGGGACGGTGTGGCTCGCGCCCTGGCGCTCGAGGGTGACGACATCCGGGTGGATGCCGCGCCCGATGCGGTCGCAGGCCTCGCACTCCCCGCAGCCCTCGCCCGGAGCGCGCTCGCAGTTCATGGCCGCCGCCAGGGCCAGCGCCGCCGTGGCCTTGCCGGACCCCGGCGGCCCGGTGAACAGGTAGGCGTGCGGCACCCGGCCCTGGGCGATCGCACGGCGCAGCTGATCGACTGCGCGTGCCTGGCCTCGAATCTGGCCCAAGGTCACCACCCGGCGAACTATACACGGTTTGCCTCCTCGCGCCGGACTGGTGACGCAGTGCGCGATCCGCTAGGCTGAAAGCGAAATGGTTCGCTCGTACGCGCCGCCGCCGCGCACCCGGTCGTCGCTCTCGCCGGTCACCACGGCGCCGGTCGCCTTTCGCCCGGTGCCGCGCACCGGCGTCATCTACGTCACCGCCGAGGCAGCCCGCCTCGGCTTCGATCCGTCGGACCCGAGCTGGTGCAACCTCGGCCAGGGCATGCCGGAGGCCGGCGCGCTGCCGGGTGCGCCGCCGCGCCGCGATCACATCGACATCGCCGCCGCCGATCAGGAGTACTCGCCGGTGGCGGGGCTGTGGGAGCTGCGCGACGCGATCGCCGACCTATACAACCGCCTCTACCGGCGCGGCATGCCGTCGCAGTACAGCGCCGAGAACGTGGCGGTCTGCGGGGGAGGGCGCGCGTCGCTCACCCGCGCGGCCGCCTCGCTCGGGCAGGTCAACCTCGGCCACTTCCTGCCCGACTACACCGCCTACGAGGAGCTGCTCGACATCTTCCGCGCGTTCACGGCGATCCCGATCCTGCTCGAGCCCGAGCTC
>DATFRY010000493.1:0-6716 GCA_035262925.1 Kofleriaceae bacterium
CGACGGCCTGCCCGGTGGTCAGCTGGCGCGCCTTGTAGACGACGCCGAACCCGCCCCTGCCGAGCGTGGAGAGCACCTCGTAGGTCCCCTCGAAGTGGGCCCCGGTTGCGATTGCCGCCTCAAGCTGGTCCATGGTCCTCCACCGCGTTGACTCTCCCCGCCGCGCGGGATGCGCGACGACGGGCCGCGCGCCGCCCCCCGGCCCACCGGTCAGCCATGGCGCGGCTCCGTCGGGCCCTCGATCTCGTCGAGCAGCGCCGCCAGACCGTGGCCGGCGCCGCCGCCGAGGACGTGCATCAGCTCGCGGATCTTCTCGAGCTCGCGCCGCATCACCTTGTGGTGGTTGCGGTGGCGCAGCGCCTGTCCCTGGCCGAGCAGCTCGAACGCCTGCTCGCGATCGCCGAGCCGCTGGAGCGCGACCCCGAGGACCATGCCGCGGAACGCGTCGCACAGGTCGAGCTGGAGGCCGCCGCGCGCATGGCCGCGGCGCTCCGCCTCCTGCACGAAGGCGCCCGCCGCCTGCCAGAGCGTGGCGAGCAGCGACCCCGGCTCGGCCACGTCCTCGTAGGCCAGCGCGCGCTCGACGTGGCGGCGCTCCAGCACGAGGTCTCCCTCCGCGCCGCCGCGGTCGTGCAGCGCGAGCGCGTAGGCCCGGCGGACCACGTTGTCGAGCTGGCGCAGGTTCCCCGGCCACGGCGCCTCGACCAGGAGGTCGACCGCGCCGGTCGCCAGGCGGGCCTGGTGGCGGCTGCCGTCGCCGTGTCGACGCCGGACCATGTACGCGGCCCACAGCGGCACCTCGTCGAGCCGCTCGGCCAGCGGAGGCAGCCGCACCGGCAGCACGCTGATCCGGTAGTAGAGGTCCTCGCGGAAGCGGGCGCCGCGCACCGACGAGCGCAGATCGGCGTTGGTGCCGGCGATGAAGCGCACGTCGGCGCGGCGCTCGCCCGCCTCGTCGCCCAGCGGGCGGTAGCGGCGCTCCTCCAGCACGTGGAGCAGCCCGGCCTGCGCCTTGAGCGACAGCTTGTCGATCTCGTCGATGAAGAGCGTCCCGCCCTGCGCGCGCGCGATCGCGCCCGGGTTGTCCTTGACCGCTCCGGTGAAGGCGCCGCGCCGCCACCCGAACAGCTCCGCCATCTGGAGGTCCTCGGGCACGCTCACCAGGTCGAGGACCTCGAAGGCGCCCGCGCGCCGGCGCGACTGGTGATGGCACCAGCGGGCGAGGCGCGACTTGCCGACGCCGGTCGCGCCGCCGAGCAGGAGCGTCTCCTCCTGGCGGGCGAAGACGCGCAGCATCTCGATGAGGTTCGCGGTGGAGGCGCCCACCACCGGCAGGAGCTCGTCGGTGACCGCCGCCTGCGGGCGCCCGTTGGGGAGCGTGCACAGGTAGGGCGCGGCGATGTCGGCGCACAGCTGCACGCTGTCGTTGCAGGCCTCCCAGATGAACTCTCGCCCGGTCGCCGCGCTGCAGCTCGCCTCGATCGAGATCGTGCCGCCGACCAGACCGTCAGGCATGCGCAGCGGCACCACGTGGACGTGGGACGCCTCGCGCGAGAGCAGGCGCTCGCGGCTCTCCGGGCCGGGCAGGCCCAGCGCGCCGGGGCCGTCGAGGACCGGGCGCAGCTGCTGGTCGCGCAGCCACGGCCTGATGGCCTTGAGCTCGACGTCGATCGAGACCGAGCAGCGGTGCTCCACGATCCAGCGCCACACGTTCGCGGAGGCGACGTAGCCGACCTGCTCGACGCGCGCGCGGGCGCGGTGCTCGATCCCGAAGACGCGGCGGTACCCGTCGCCGGGGTGGATGTAGACCATGGCGCAGAGCAGCCGGCCGCGCGAGGCGAACGCGCTGCCGGCGAGCGCCTCCTCCGCGTCGGCGAGGACGGTCCCGAGCACGACCTCGGCTGCCTCCTCGAAGCAGCCCGACGCCATGAGAGCGGGCAGCAGGTGAGCGTGAGCGCGACGTACTGGTGTTCCGCGAGCCGGGCCGTCTTCACTGACCACGAGAGCATTCCCCCGAGGCGCTGCACCGCCGACTCTGGCGCGGGTCGCCCCTCACGGGCGCGGCCACGTCCGTCGCTTCGCGCAGCAGCGCGCCTCCTCCCCTCACCCGCTGCACATCATCAGGGTGACGAAAATCATTCTGTCGAAGTGGCTCGCGTTTGACAACCACCGCGGAGAGGTCGTCCGTTGCGCCGCGCATCACCCCGCGTGGGTTCAGAGCGCAAGAAGTGATCGCGTCGCGTCGCGGCGAACGCGCGCTGCGTCCGCCGGAACGCAGGTGACCAGGCTCGCGCTTCCGGGGCGCGATGATCGCGAGAGACGCACCGCGCTCGTTTCTCTCCCGGCGGCGTGAGCGCGATGACCGAGAGTGCGCGATGTCCGGAGATGCGCGAGGCCGTCGACGCGCCGCCGTCGGTGGCCTCGGCGCTCGCGCGCCGCGTTCGCATGCGATGCGCCGATCGAGGCCGGGCGGCATGGCGGTTGCTCGGAAGACGGAGACGCCGCGAGGCGCTGCGCCTCCTGCCCGCGACCGATGAGCCGGGCGGTCTCGTCGGTCGAGCCGCGTGAGGGAGCGAACGTCGCGCGCCTCGCCGGCGATCGAGCCCATCCGACCCATCCCGTCCGATCCGAAAGCCCTAGCCAGGAGCTCCCTCTCCCATGTCTGCCACCATCGCCATCACCCGCGCCGTGACCGAGTCGCCTCGCCGTTCGACCATGAAGCCCGCCGCCCGGCCCGCGCACGACGCCTGGCCCCCCGTCGGGTCCGCGCCGATCGAGGGCGGCGCCGCGGCGGCGGCGAGCTCGGCGCGGTCGGCGCCGAGGCCGCCCGAGGCGCGCGCGGCCGCCCGTGGGCGCGCCGTGGTGCTCGACGTGGAGACCTCGTCGCGGCGCCAGCTTTGCGGCGAGCTCGCGGCCTGCGGCTGGCAGGTCACCACGGTGCAGGACATCGACGGCCTCCTGCCGGCGGTCGTCGGGGGTGAAGACGTCGCGGGGCCCGACCTGGTCGTGGCCGAGTACCGGCTCGCAGGCAAGTGCGTCCTCGATCTCCTCGACATGGTGCCGCCCGAGCTGTGGTCGCGGCTCGTCATCGTCACCGCGTATGGCTCGGTGGCGTCCGCGGTACGGGCGGTCAAGCTCGGTGTCCGGGGTTACCTGGTCAAGCCCGCGAGCGGCGCGCACGTGCTGCGCGCCGCCGGCTACGAGACGGCCGAGCTCGAGGTCGAGGAGGCGCCGGCCTCCTATCTCAGCCTCGACCGCGCGATCTGGGAGGTGCTGAACGAGGCGGTGGAGCAGGCCGGCACCGTCTCGGGCGCCGCCCGTCGCCTCGGTCTGCACGCCCGCTCGCTTCGGCGCATGCTGGCCAAGTATCCGCCCGCGCGCTGACCGGCCTCCGCCCGCGCGCCGCGCCAGGAGCCCGGACGTTTTGCCCTCTGTGCGGCCGGCCGCGGGCTTCCTATCTTCTGTCGCGTGATCGAGGAGATGCGCTCGCGGCCGGCACGGTTCCAGTCGATCTGGAAGTGGGCAGGGCGGGCGGCGGCCGCGCTCGCGGCGCTCATCGCGACGGCAGCGGCGTCCGAGGGGGCGGCGCGGGCGACCTGCGCACCCGGCGCGCGCGACGGGGCCGGCGTCCGGCTGCGCGTCGGGTTCGCGCCCCTGGCGCCCTTCGTCCTGCCGCCCGGCACCGACGGGGTGGTGCGCGGCTTCGCGGTGGAGCTCCTGCGCACCCTGGCCCGGAAGCGGGACTGGTCGCTCGACCTCGTCGAGCTCGCCCCCGACACGCTGAACCGGCGGGTCGCCGACTGCGAGGTCGACGTGGGCGTCGTCGGCGTGCCGGTGAGCGCGTCGCTGGCGGATGCGGTGGACTTCTCGCAGACGTTCCTCGTGACGGTGACGACCGCCGTCGTCCACCGCGACGATCTCGACCGCGCCGGGCCCTCCGCCGGCATCAGCCGGGGCGGGCGGATCGCGCGGGCCGTCCTGCGCGGGCTGGTCTGGGGGCTGGTGGCGCTCGTCCTGCTCGCCCTCTCGGCGTGGCTGCTCAACGCCACGTCGCGGCGCCGGGGGCGGCTCGCCGTGCGCTGGCGCCGGGCCGATCCGTCGGTGGGCGGCCCTCTCGCCGGCATGCGCTGGCTGTGGCGCAGCGCCACCGGGCGGATCCTGGTGGCGCTGTGGGTCGGGGCCGGCCTGGTCCTCGGCACCACGGGGTGGACCGGGGGCGCGGTGGAGCCGCTCCGCCTCGGCGACGATCCGCTGCGCGCGCTCATCGAGGAGGCCTCGCACACCGAGACGCTGGTCGGCGAGCGCATCCCCGACGGCGATCACGTCAGCTGCTCGGGCGAGGCCGCGAAGGCATGCTTCCGCGGCTTCGCCGAGGGAGCCCTGGCGGCCGTGGCCGGGCCGCGCGACGTGGTGTGCTCGCACGTCCTCGACCTCGGGCTCGACGACGTGGTGCTGCGGGACGACCTGGCGGTGTCGGAGCGGTACGCGTTCCTGCTCCCGCCGGCCAGCCCGCTGCGCCTCGAGCTCAACCGCGCGATCCTCGAGATGCACGCGAAGGCCGGCCCGGATGCGCCGCTCGTCCCCTGCCCGGGAGATCCGCGGTGAGCTTCGAGGAGAAGCTGGCGCCGACGCTGTCGGTCCGCTGCGCGGGCGCGGCGACGAGCGTGCCGGGCGCCAACCTCAAGCGGATCGCGCTCGATCTGTTCGGCCACGGCTTCGCGGGCGAGGTGGTCTTCTGGGTGCGCGCCGACGCCGCCGGCGACGCCCTGCACGCGGTCCTGGCCGGCGACGCGCCGCTCGAGCTCGACCTGACCGTCGCCAAGGCCCGCTACCTGGGCGATCCGCCCGGCCCGGTGTCGGTGCGCGCCGCGGTCACCGCGCGGCGCTTCACCGAGCTGGTGAGCGAGGACGTGAGCGGCAGCCCGGTGCTGTTCCGCCGCTACCGGCTCGGCTTCGTCGATCCGGCGCGCGAGGCATGGTCGGCGCACCGCCCGACGGTGGTGCGCGCCGGCGAGAGCGTGGCCGACCTCATCGCGGCGCAGCTGGTCGGCGAGCTGCGCTGCGAGGTGACGTGGCCCGAGCTGGGCCGCAAGCGGCCGCTGGTGTGCCTCGGCCTGGGCGAGGACGAGGCGTCGTTCCACGACTTCGTGGCCTGGCTGGCGGCGAGCCGCGGCGGCCACTTCATCCTGGACTACGCGCGGCAGGTCTACCAGCTGGCCGCGCGCAAGCCGGCGGTGGCGTCGCCGGTGGCGATCCCGCGCGACCTCGTCGGCGAGCTCGAGGTCGTCCCGCCCGAGCCGCCGCGCCACCAGCTGCGCCTCCTCAACTCGTGGGTGAACGCCGACGCCGTCACCTCGGTCGAGCTGCCCCAGGCCCGGTCGCCGCTCACGCGCGACATCCTGATCCACACGCCGCTCGCGCGCGACGTCGAGGAGCGCGGCGACCGCGAGGCGCGCCGCCACGCCGCCGGCCTGCACGAGGTCGAGCTGGTCTGCCGGCGCTACCCCGAGATCCTGCTGGTGCCGGGCGCCGGCGCCGAGCTCGATGGCGACGAGTTCAGCCCGCACCTGGCGGCCTACGGCGAGCCGCTGCGCGTCGTCGAGGTCCACCTCGAGGCGCGCGCGCTCGACGAGTCGGCCGAGTACGACCTCGAGCTCGACGCCACCACCTACTCCATCGATCTCCGCGTGCGCCTCGAGCACGAGGACGATCCGCGCCCGCGGGTCCCGGCGCACCGCGTGCCGCGCTACCCGATCCAGGTCGAGGGCCGCATCGTGTCGGCGCTCGGCGACACCGGCGACCGCGCCTACACCGTCTACGAGGACGACCAGACCTCGCTCGACCGCTACCGGGTGCTGCTTCCCACCTGGAACGCCACGATCGAGGTCCCGTTCACGCCGCTGTTCCAGCCCGGTCACCTCTACTTCCCGGCCTACCGGGACGCGCGCGTGCTGGTGTCGATCGGCTTCGAGCGCGCGACCCTGACCGGCTTCCTCGACTGGGGCGACACCGTGCGCCTCCCGCTGGCCAGCCAGGGCAACCACATCCTGTTCGGCCGCAACGCCACCAGCGAGACCTCGCTGCGCCACTGGTACGTCGACAGCAAGCCCGAGCTCCAGCTCCGGCGCGCCCACGCGGGCGACATCGGCGTGGTCGCGGTCAAGCACGGCGCGATCGTCATCGAGACCTTCGACGAGAGCGCGGCCGGCGCCGCGCCGCCGACGGTGAGCGTCCGCCCCGAGGCCGAGAGCGCGAAGGCCGGAGCCGAGTCCACCTCCGAGGTCGCGGTGGCCGACCTCGACGGCGCCGTGCAGGGCTCGGTCGCCCAGCTCGACGGCGAGCTCGGCGGGGCCAGCGCCGCCGTGAAGCAGTCCGCCGCCGAATTTCGCACCGACGTCAAGCGGGAGACGGACGACGCGAACACGGCGCTGCGCGGCCTGGCCGACGAGGCGTCCGCCGCCAGCGAGCGCGCCCGCGGCTCGGTCGAGGATGCGCGCCGCCGCGTGGCCGCCCTCTTCGACGGCGACGAGTGAGGGCGATGAGTGAGGGCGTGAACGCGTGAAGGCACAGCTCGCCCGGTTGCGGATGGACCTGCGCCGCCTCGAGTCGGAGCTGAGCGCGGGCGTCGCGCGCGTGGAGGCCCGCGCCAGGTCCGCGGCGGCCCGCCCGGGTGCCGACGTCGCGGCGCTGCAGGGCATCGCCGCCGACACGCGGGC
>DATFRY010000494.1:0-3003 GCA_035262925.1 Kofleriaceae bacterium
CCGGCGTGGTGCGATCGCCGGGCGGCTCACGGCCAGGCGCCGATGATCGCGCCCATCGCGGTGTAGGCGACCGCGAGATAGCCGGCGTCGATCAGGATGAGCGTGGTGGAGCGGCGCTCGAACAGGAAGATCGTCGCCAGCGCGGTCGCGACCCAGCCGATTCCGGCCAGCGCCCCCGCGGTGGCGCCCCAGGTGACGCTGGGATCGGGGCCGAGGAAGAACGCCAGGTTGATCGCGGCGACCGCCGTCATGACCAGCGCGCTGGCGTAGGTCTTGCCGAGCCCGTGCAGCTCCTCCTCCTTCAGCCCCGCCTCGCGCATCCACGCCCTGGCGAACAGGATCGGGCTGTACCACACTCCGCCGATGAGGAAACCCGCCAGCGCGGCCACCAGCGCCGCCAGATAGTTGACCTTCGAAGGATCCATGCCCGCAGCGATATCCCGCGGCCGCGGCCCAGGAACAGCGGATCCCGCCGAGCCGGGAGTTTCGGCCCCCGAAGCGGGACGCCGCGGGTCCGAAGCCGGCGAGGGCGACGCCGGCGAGGGCGACGCCGGCGAGGCGGTGCTCGACGATCGGCTGGTGCGCGCGATCGGCGTGCCCGGCTTCGGCCTGTCGATCCCGCACCTGACCGGGCTGTTCGGCGGCATCGGGCCCGGCGACCCGCGCTTCTGGCTGGGCACGGTCTGGTTCGTGGCCCTGTCGGCCGCCATCTGGCACGGCAACCGCTGGCTCCTGTTCGAGCAGCGCCGCCACTGGGACTGGTTCCGCCACGGCCCGCGCAAGGTGGTGATGCTGCTGGCGGCGATCGTGCTCTACACCGCGCCCTTGACCGCGTGCTGCCTGCTCGCCTGGTACGCCTGGAGCGGCCTCGCCGTCGACTGGTCGGCGGTGCGCACCGTCGTCCTGGTCAACGTGCTGTGCGTCGTGTTCGTGGTGCACGTCTACGAGACCGTCTTCCTCATCAAGGACCGCGGCAGCGACATGCTGCGCGTGGCCCAGCTCGAGCGCGCGCGCGCCGAGGCGGAGCTGGCCGCCACCCGCGCCCAGCTCGATCCTCACTTCGTCTTCAACTCGCTCAACACGCTGTCCCACCTGGTCGAGACCGATCCGGCCCGCGCTCGCGAGTTCAACGAGCGGCTGGCCGACATCTACCGCTACATGCTGCGCCAGCGCGACCGGGACCTGGTCTCGCTGTCCGAGGAGCTGGCCCTGGTGCGCGAGTACGTGTGGCTCCTGCGCATCCGGTTCGGCGACGCCATCGCGCTGCGCGTGTCGGGCGATGGCGCGCGCGGGCGCGTTCCGCCCATGTCGCTCCAGCTCCTGGTCGAGAACGCGGTCAAGCACAACGAGCTGGGCGAGGACCGCCCGCTCGAGATCGCCATCGACGTGCGGGCGGCCGAGATCGAGGTGTCGACCAGCTACCGGCCGCGTCGCCTCCTGCGCCCGTCCGCCGGGCTCGGGCTGCGCAACCTGGACGAGCGCTACCGCCTGCTCGGGGCAGGGTCGATCCGCGTGCGTCCCGGGCCGGATCGCTTCGAGGTCACCTTGCCGCTGGTGGAGGGCGCGTGATCCGGGTGGCCATCATCGAGGACGAGCGGCCGGCGCGCGAGCACCTCGAGCGCGCCGTCGCCCGCGCCGATCCGGAGGCCGAGGTGGTGGCCCAGCTCGACTCGGTGGCGGCGGCGGTGGCATGGCTGCGGTCGAACCCGGCGCCGGATCTGCTGCTGGCCGACATCCAGCTGTCCGACGGGCTGGCGCTCGACATCTTCGCGGAGCCCACCCTGGGCGACCTGGGCTGCCCGGTCGTGTTCTGCACCGCGTACGACGAGTACCTGACCGAGGCGATGCGCCACAACGGCATCGATTACCTGCTCAAGCCGATCCGCGATCGCGACGTGGCCAACGCGCTGGCCAAGTACCGGCGGCTGGGCGAGCACTTCGGCGCCCGCCTGCGCGCGTTCGCGGGACAGGTGCGCGGCGCGGCGCCGCCCGAGCGCCGGCGGCTGCTGGTGCGCGCGGGCGAGGAGTTCGTCGCGGTCTCGCTGTCGCGGGTGGCCTACTTCGAGGTCGAGGACAAGCTGGTCGCGCTGGTCACGGTCGACCAGGCGCGCTTCGCGGTCGACCGCGCGCTGTCCGAGCTCGAGGGCGAGCTGTCGGCCAGCGACTTCTTCCGCCTCAACCGCCAGTACCTGGTCCACGCGCGCGCGGTCCAGCGCTTCCGCCCCTACTTCAAGGGCCGCCTGGTGGTCGACCTGGCGCCGCCCGCGCGCGGCGAGGTCGTCGTCAGCCAGGAGAACGCGGCCCGCTTCCGCGCCTGGATGGATCGCTAGACGCCGGTCGCCGGTCCCCGATCGAGCGAACGATCGATCAGCCCGCCGCGGCCATGAGGCGGCCCAGGTTCTCGGGGTTGAAGAACGACTCCGGCGGGATCATGCCCTCGCGGGCCAGGAACAGCTGGTTGGTCGCCTCCTGGTTGCCGCGCAGCGCCGCCATGAGGCGGACCTGCTCGGCGGGGGGCGCCCCGAAGCGCGCGAACTCGAGGTTCTCGCGGTAGTCGGCCATGGTGGCGGCGTTGCGCCGCTCCTCGTAGCCGGCCATGGCCTCATCGAACGGCTGCCGCCCCGACAGCGCGGCGTCGAGCGCGTCGGTCACCAGCTCGGCGTCGCGGAACGCGTCGCAGCAGCCGAGCGCGAGGAACGGATCCTTGTGGCAGCCGGCGTCGCCGACCAGGGCCCAGCCGGGCCCGTACGGCCTGCGCAGGAAGTTCGGCAGATCGGTCGCGCCGCGGAAGCGCTCCTCGCGCCGCCCGCCGCGGACGCGCTCGGCCAGCTCCGGCACCTCGTCCACCGCGGCGAGGAGCTGCGTCTCGATGTCGGAGCGCACCGCGGCCAGCTCCTCCGCCGGCCAGGCCACGAACACCGCGAACAGGCCGTCGCTGGTGGGGAACGCGAAGATGACCCGCCGGCGGCGCGTGTAGATCTCGATGGCGCGCCCGGGCACCCC
>DATFRY010000495.1:0-3447 GCA_035262925.1 Kofleriaceae bacterium
CGCGATGGCGCGGCGGGTCGGCGACCGGATGTTCGAGAACATGCTGCGCAGCATCCAGACCGACGAGGCCCGCCACTCGCAGATCGGCCCCGCGGTGCTGCGCATCCTCATCGAGCACGACCGCGACTACGCCCAGTACCTGCTCGACAAGTGGTTCTGGCGCAGCTGGCGCTTCTTCGCGGTGGTGACCGGCTTCGCGATGGACTACCTGACGCCGGTCGAGCACCGCGCCCAGTCGTTCAAGGAGTTCATCGACGAGTGGGTGCTCGATCAGTTCGACCGCATGCTGACCGAGTTCGGGCTCCAGCGGCCGTGGTACTGGGCCGAATTTCTGGCCTCGACCGAGATCTATCACCATCAGGTCTACGCGAGCGCCTACACCTATCGCGCGACCACCTGGTTCGACTTCGCGCTGCCCGGGCCGGACGAGCGCGCCTGGCTGGCCGAGAAGTACCCGCGCACGTGGCCGCTCATCGACCCGGTGTGGGAGCGGATCACCGAAAGGTGGCGGAAGGCCGGCCCCGGGGTCGAGTGGTACACCCACGGCGCCACCCCGGTGGCGTTCTGCAACCTCTGCCAGCTGGTCCTGTGCGCCGGCACGCCGGAGGCGAACAGCGCGCGCACGGCGGTGCACGGCGGGCGCAAGCTGGTCTTCTGCTCCGAGCCGTGCGCCTGGATCTTCGAGCGCGAGCCGGAGCGCTACGCCGCCCACAAGGACGTGGTGGCGCGCATCCTGGCCGGCGAGGCGCCGGCCAACCTGATCGAGCTCCTCCAGTACTTCGGGCTGCGCGAGGAGATGTGGGGCAAGGACGTGACGGGCGGGCGATACCCCTGGCTGCGCCCGCGCCCGGCAGCCGGCGAGGAGTGACCGGACGATGCTGGTCCCGCTCCTCGGCTTCCTGCGCGGCGACACGATCGGGCTCGTGGTCCTGGTCCACGATCACCAGAGCGTGGCCGAGGTCGCGGGCGCGGTGCAGGAGGCGGCCACCGTGCGGGTCGCGCCGCGCGCGCGCGCCCGCGTCTACTTCAAGGGCGAGGTGCTGGACCCGACCGCCACCGTCGCCGCCTCCGGGCTGTCAGCGCTCGACCGCATCGACGTCGTGCAGGAGGAGGAGTGATGGCGTTCCAGCGCGTCGCCGCCCTCGACGACCTGTGGGACGGGGAGATGGCGCCCTGCAGCGCGGGCGGGTGCAAGATCGTGCTGGTCCGGCTCGGCGACACCGTCCGCGCCTACGAGGACCGCTGCGTCCACCTGGGCGTCGCGCTGAGCGAGGGGCTGCTGGAGGAGCTGGTCATCACCTGCAGCGCTCACCACTACCAGTACGACGCGCTGACCGGGCGCGGCATCAACCCGAGGGCGGTGTGCTTGACCCGCTTCCCGGTCCGCATCGAGGACGGGGCCATCTGGGTCGACGTCGCGGCCGGCACGCGCGAGGTGGACGATGGGCGGACCGGCTAGCCGCCCGACTCCGTCTTCTCACGGCGACCCCGTTCCGGGCCCGCCGACGGAGTCGCCGTGAGAATACAGAGTGGGGCTGCGGACCGGGCGGCCAGGGCGGACTGGGTGGGGCCGGTGCTCGAGGTCGGCGAGGTGGCGGACGCCATCGTCGAGGCGATCCGCGAGCGCCACGCGCCGGTGGTGGTCGAGGACCGGGCCTCCTACGTGCGCATCCTCACCCCCTCGCCGTGCGTGCTCGAGCGGGCGGCGGTGGAGCGGCGCATCGGCCGGGCGTTCGAGTTTCCGCGCGATCTCGAGCTGGTCATGCCATCCTTCAAGGGGCGTCTCACCATCACCGGGGAGCAGGCGGTGTGGAGCTTGGCCGGCACGGGTTCCGGGTCGTGAAGGGGCAGCGGACCTACTGGCATCTGCTCGAGGCGCGGCGCAAGCCGTCCGAGTACGAGATCGCGTCGTCGCGCCTCCTGACCTACGGGCCGCGCGGCTTCGAGGTCGAGGTGCCGGTGGCCGGCTGGTACGCGACCTACCAGCAGGGCTCGCCGTTTCGCTGCGGCGCCTGGGACGACTTCCGCGACCCGCGCGAGACCACCTACGCCCGCTACGCCGAGCTGCAGGCGCGCAAGGAGACCTACGTCGCCGGACTGCTCGACGTGCTCGACGCCACCGGCTACGACCGCAACCTCTCGCCCGCGTGGCTGGCGGTGCTCGAGCGGGTGCTCGCCCCGCTGCGCTATCCCGCGCACGGGCTGCAGATGCTGGCGGCCTACGTGGCGCACATGGCCCCGGGAGGGCGAATCGTGATCGCGGCGTCGCTGCAGGCGGCCGACGAGATGCGCCGCGTGCATTTCCTGGCCCATCGCATGCGCCAGATCCAGGTCACCCACGAGGGGTTCGCGCCGGCCAGCAAGACAACCTGGTGCCAGGATCCGGTGTGGCAGCCGCTGCGCGAGCTCGTCGAGCGCATGCTGGTCACCTACGATTGGGGGGAGTCGTTCACGGCGCTCAACCTGGTTGTGAAGCCCGCGCTCGACGAGCTCTTCATGGTTCACTTCGCCCAGCTCGCGGCCAGCCAGGGGGACGAGATCCTCGCCAAGATCTTCCTCTCGCTCGACGAGGACTGCGCGTGGCACCGCGCGTGGAGCCGCGCCCTGGTCGAGCACGTGGTGGCCGACGACCACGGAAACCGCGCCTGGATCGACACCTGGTGCGAGAAGTGGCGGCCGCCGGTGGGCCGCGCCATCGACGCCTTCGCGCCGGTGTGGGACGCGCTGCCAGAAGCGGCGGGGCGGCCCGCCTTCGCCGAGGTGCGCGCGGCGATCGAGGCGAACGGCCGCCGCCACCGCGAGGTGAGCGGAGCGGGAGGAGCGGATTGATGGGAGCGGAAGGCAACGGTCGCCCGCTGGTGGCCCTCGACGGCGTCGGGGTCCCGCTGTGGACCGTGGACCTGGAAGCGGCCCGCGCCGCGTTCTCCGGCAACGGGGCCGGCACGCCCGACGGCGAGCTCGGGCTGCTGTCGGCCAACCGCGCCGCGCTCGAGCTGTTCGGCGCCGCCAGCGAGGGCGAGCTGCGCCAGGGGCTCACCCGCGTGCTCACGCCCGAGACCCGCGCCGGGCTGGGCCAGCTGCTCGCCGGGCTGGGCGACGTCGCGCCGTCGACCAGCGGCGAGGTGGTGGTGGCCAGCCTGACCGGAGAGCTCCGCACCGCGCTGGTCACCTGCCGGGTCGACCCAGGGTCGACGGAGCGGGCGCTGGCGGTGGTGACTTTCCTCGACGTCAGCGAGGCGCGGCGGGCCGAGCTCGAGCTCAGCGAGCTGCGCGGACGGCGGCGCGAGCTGCTCGACGGCTTCCCCGACCTGGTGTTCGAGATCGGGGCCGACGGCGTCTACACCGGGTTCGCCGGCCCGCGCGACGCGTGCTCGGTGCCGCCGGCCGCGTTCCTCGGGCACAGGGCGGACGAGGTGATGGTGCCGGAGATCGGGCGGGCCGCGCTCG
>DATFRY010000496.1:0-18972 GCA_035262925.1 Kofleriaceae bacterium
CGACGCGTACGAGTTCTACATCCGCTTCGTCAAGCACCCGGAGTCGGACAACCCGCTGACCCATCTCCTGTGGAAGATGTCGGTCGGCGACCGCATCTTCATGACCCGCAAGCCGGTGGGCGTGTTCACGCTCAAGGACACGGTGGGCGAGGCCGACCCGCGCACGTGCATCTTCGTCGCCGCCGGCACCGGGCTGGCCCCGTTCGTCAGCATCGTGCGCAGCGCCGTCCTGCGCGATCCGAAAGTAAACCTCGGCCGCTACGTGCTCCTCCACGGCGCGTCGTATCCCGACGACCTGTGCTACCGCGAGGAGCTCGAGCGCTACGGCAGCGAGAACGGGCTGCACTACTTCCGCACCATCAGCCGCCCCAAGGAGGCGCCGGGCTGGACCGGAGACACCGGGCGCGTCGAGGACTACTTCCTGCCCGAGCGGCTGGCCGATCTGGAGAAGCGGATCGGCATGGAGCCGGGCGGCATCCGCCCCGATCGCTCCGGCGTCCTCATCTGCGGCCTGCAGGGCACCATCGGCGAGACGATCATGCGGCTCATCCCGCGCGGCTTCGTGCCGGAGAACCGCCGCATCAAGAAGGCGCTCGACATCCCCGACGACAGGCCGTCCCACGTGTGGTGGGAGCAGTACGACAACACGCCGGTGGTCGACATCAACGATCCGGCGCTGGTCGCGCGGCTCAAGGACGAGCTGCAGTCGGCCTGGGCGCGCTGACGGCCGGCTCCGCGCCGGCCAGCCCCGGCGCGAACAGGCACAGGTCGCCCAGCTCGTGCTGCAGGTAGCCGCGGGCGCGGGCGTGGCGCCAGGCCGCGTCGAGCAGCGCCGGCGGGGCGAAGGCGCCGAGCAGGCGGTAGTGGCTCTCGCCCGGCGCGTGCACCCCGGTCACGACCCCGTCCACGACGCGGATGACGCTGCCGGCGTCGAGGACGAGGTCGGTCGTGCCCGCGCCGCCGGCCCAGCGGCCGGAGCGGGCCGCGCCCTCGAGCGCGCGCACCACCGTCGTGCCGACCGCGATCACCCGGCGGCCCTCGGCCGCGGCGCGGTGGACCGCGTGGGCGGTGGCGCGCGGGATGTCGTACTGCTCGGGGAGCGGCAGCGCGGCGTCGAGCGCCGCGTCGCCGGTCGAGCTGAGGCCGGCCGCGTGCGTGAGCCAGGCCAGCTCCACGCCGCGCCGGCGCAGACCGGCCAGGATCTGCCACGACAGCGGGCGTCCGGCCGACGGCATCTCCACCGCCCAGGGCGGGCCGGCGAACGCGGTCTGCACCGACCACAGCGCGAGGTCGCGGTCCTGGTGCGAGTACTGCACCGGGCGGCCGTGGCGATAGAGCGCGGCCAGGAGCCGGGCGCCCGCGCGATCGAAGTCGAGCTCGACCAGCCGGGGCGAGATGGGAGACACCGACGCGATCTCGGCGGTGAGCGCGTCGCGGTCCGCGGCGCCGGGCTCGTCGCCGAGGCGGATGCGATCGCCGGGCGCGAGCCGCTCGGGCGGCGGCCGGTCCTCGGTGCGCATGTGCCAGTCGCCGGCGCCGAACAGGACGGCCGGCCATCGGCCGCGCTCGCCCGCGGGGCCGGCCAGCCGGATCTCGATCGGCGCCCCCGACGGCGCGCGCCCCGACAGGGACGCCGGCAGGGTGGCCGCGTCGTTGAGCACCACCAGGTCGCCGGGCAGGAGCAGCTCCGGCAGGTCGGCCGCGGCGCGGTCGAGGAGGCGCCCGTGCCGCGTGTCGACCGCCAGCAGGCGGACGTCGCCGCGCTCCTCGCGCGCGCCGCGCCCCCACTGCACCGGGCGGTCGTCGGGGACAGGCAGCGGCCACGGGATCGCGGGCGGCGCGGGGCGTGCGCGCGGAAGACTCGCGGGCGGCGAGATCGGCCGGTCGCGCGGCTCCTGCGCCGCGGTCGGCGGCGGCCGGAGCGGGGTGGGATGCGCGCGGGTCACAGCAGCGCCTCCACCTCGAAGCTGGGCGCCACCAGGCGCGCACCGGTCGGCGCGAGCTGCTCGGCCTCGATCATCGCGACGATGCGCCGCGCGACGGCGTCGGGATCGGCCAGGGTGGAGCGATCGGCGTCCGGAATGGCGTCGGCGTGCATGCGCGTGTCCATCTCGCCCGGGTCGACCGCGAGCACGCGCACCCGGTGCTCGGCCAGCTCGGCCGCCCACACGCGGCTCAGCTGATCGAGGGCGGCCTTGGACGCGGCGTAGGCGCCCCACGTCGCGTACGGCTCGACCGCGGCGTCGGAGCTGAGGTTGACCACGATGCCGCGCCCGCGCAGCGCCATCGAGCCGGCCACCACCTTGCTCAGGCGGAACGGGCCGACCAGGTTGACGGCGAGCGCGCGCTCGAGGTCTTCGCACTCGGTGTCGAGCAGGAGCCGGAGCGGCGTGGGGCCCAGCGTGCTCGCGTTGTTGATGAGGATGTCGATCGGGCCGACCAGCGCGGCGGCCTGCCCGGCCAGGGGATGGATGGCGTGCTTGTCGCCGACGTCGGCGGCGATGGCGTGCGCGGTGCCGCCGGCGGCGCGGATCTCGGCCGCGGCGCGCTCGAGCGGCCCGGCCTCGCGGGCGACCATGACCACGCGCGAGCCGGCCGCGGCCAGGCGCCCGGCCAGCGCGCGGCCCAGACCGCGGCTGGCGCCGGTCACGAGGGAGGATGTATCGCGAATGTGCATGTCGGCAGCCTAGGATGGCGCCGCCATCAAATCATCACCGTTGCCATTCTCTTGGCAAAGGGTCACTCTACCGACATGGAAGCGGAGGTCGGCGACAACCTGGCCCGCAACATCCGGCAGCTGCGCGAGGCGCGCGGGCTCACCCAGCAGCAGATGGCTCGATCGTCGGGGCTGCCGCGCCCGACCTGGGCCAACCTCGAGTCGGGCGCGGCCAACCCGACGCTGGCGGTCCTCATCAAGGCGGCCGCGGCGCTCCAGGTCTCGGTCGAGGAGCTGATCGCGCCGCCGCGGGCCAGCGCGCGCTTCTTCCCGGCGGCCAGCGTTCCGGTCAAGCAGCGCGGGCTGGTCCTGGTGCGCAAGCTCCTGCCCGAGCCGATCGCCGGCATGGAGATCGACCGCATGGAGCTCCCGCCGGGAGCGTCGATGGCCGGCGTGCCGCACACGCCCGGCACGCGCGAGTACCTGACCTGCGAGCTGGGCGCGGTCGAGCTGTCCGAGTCGGGCCAGATCTGGCGCCTGGAGCCGGGCGACGTGGTCGTGTTCCGCGGCGACCAGAAGCATGGCTACCGTAACCCCGGGCGGGTGCGGACCGTCGCCTACAGCGTCGTGGCGCTGGCGCCGATCGCGACCTCGTGAGCGGCGGCGCGCTACCATCGCCGGCATGAAGCGAGCAGAGGGGCGTCCCGTCATCGTCGAGTTCGCGGTGCCGTCGGCCAAGGCAGGCCCCTACAGCCTGGCCGCCGGCCCCGACGGCGCGCTGTGGTTCACCGAGATCCACGCCGGCCGGATCGGCCGCATCGCGCCCGACGGCGAGGTGAGCGAGTTCTCGCTGCCCACGCCGCACGCGGGCCCGTCGGTCATCGCGGCGGGCAGCGACGGCGCGCTGTGGTTCACCGAGCTCAGGGTCAACCGGATCGGCCGCATCGCGCCCGACGGCGAGGTCGACGAGTTCTCGCTGCCGACGGCGAACGCGGGGCCGTTCGGCATCGCCGCCGGCCCCGACGGCGCGCTGTGGTTCACCGAGCTCCTGGCCAACCGGATCGGCCGCATCGGCCACTCGGGCAAGGTGAGGGAGTTCTCGCTGCCGGCGGCCTGCTCGATGCCGTCCATGATCGCGGCCGGCGCCGACGGCGCGCTGTGGTTCACCGAGAACCAGGGCAACCGGATCGGGCGCATCACGGTCGACGGCGAGCTGACCGAGTACGACCTCCCGGGGCAGGGGGCCGGCCCGGTCGGGATCGCGGCAGGGCCCGACGCGGCCCTCTGGTTCGTCGAGATCAGCGGCAACCAGATCGGCCGCATCGACGGCCGCGGCGCGATCACCGAGTACCCGCTGCCCACGCCGGGCGCGCGCCCGCACGCCATCGCCGCCGCCGGCGACGCGCTGTGGTTCACGCAGTGGGCGGCGGGCAGCATCGGCCGCATCGACCGCGACGGCCAGGTCGCCGAGTTCCGCCTGCCCCGGCCCCACGCCGGGCCGCACGGCATCGCCGTGGCGCGCGACGGATCGATCTGGTTCGCCGAGGAGGCCGACCGCATCGGGCGGCTCGTCCCCGCGGCCCTCGAGTAGTCCCCTCCACAGACCGTCGACGCTACGTCGACGTTGACGTGGTCGTCGACCTGGACGGCGCCGTGGACATGAGCGCCACCGTGGTCGTTGACTCGTTAACCTTCGTCGACAGCGGTGGCGCTCACGTCCAGGGCGCCGTCCAGGTCGACGACCACGTCAACGCTGCCCGAGCATCGCGAGCGCCGCGAACACCGCCTCGCGCGTGCGCGCGAAGCCGCCGGTGCGCGCGCCCTCCAGCGCCTTGCGGCCGGGCGCGCCGGCGCGCTCGGGCCCGAGCATGCCGATGCCGATGGCGGCGTTGACCTGCACGTTCTCGGCCGCGCTCTCGAAGGCGTCGACCAGGATCTCGCCCGCGTCGGGCAGCGCGACCACGAGCTCGAGGATCCGGCGGGCGTGGACCGGATCGTCGGTCTCGAGGCCGCGGATCAGCGCGCCGAGCACGCGCGCCTTGCGGGCGCCGAGCACCGGGGCGACCGCGCGCGCCACCTCCGCGTCGCCGCGCAGCCCACCGACCAGGAAGTCGGCCACGTCGCGCACCGGCTCGTCGCCCAGCTTGTCGAGCGCGCGCGCCGCGTGGATGCGGACCCGCGCGTCGTCGTCGCGCAGCAGCACCGCCAGCGCCTGGACCGCGGGCGCGGCCGCCGGGCCGAGCGCGCCGAGCGCGGTGGCGGCGTTGGCCCGCACGTGCGCGCGGCCGTCGTTCAGGTAGGGCACGACGTCGCCCGGACGGAGGCGGGTCGCGTTGCCGAAGGCCTCCGGGCCGAGGACGCGGGCCTCGAACCCGTCGACGTCGACCACGCCGGGCTCGCTCTGGCCCGGACCGTCGAGCACGGCGAGCGCACCGCGCACCGCCTCGCGCGTGCGCGCGTCTCCGCCGGTGCGCGCGCCCTCCAGCAGCCTGCGGCCCTTGCCGACCCGCTCCGGGCCGAGCATGCCCAGGGCCATGGCGGCGTTGACCTGCACGTTGACCGCGGGCCCCTCGAACGCCTCGCACAGGAGGCCGGGCCCGTCGGGCAGGAGGACGATGAGCTCGGCGATGCGTCGGGCGTGGACCGGGTCGTCGGTCTCGAGGCCGCGCACGAGCGCGCCGGCCACGCGCAGCTTGCGCGCGCGCAGCACCGCCGCGCAGGTCTCGGCCACGCCGCCGCCGCCGGTCGCGAGCGCGCGGACCAGGTCGTCGGCGACCTCGTCGACCGCGCCGTCGCCGAGCCGGTCGATCGCCTGGGCCGCGGCCAGGCGGACCAGCAGCGCGTCGTCGCGCAGGAGCACGCCGAGCGGGCGGGCCGCGGCGGCCGCCGCCGGGCCGACGACGCCGAGCGCGGTGGCCGCGTTGACCCGCACCACGTCGCGCCCATCCTGCAGGTAGGCGGTGAGCCCGGCGGCGCCGAGCCCCTCGAGCTCGGCCCGGTGTTTGTCGAGCTCGGCCGCGGCAAGCACGCGCTCCTCGAAGCCGGCGACCGCGACCTCCCTGGGCCGCTCGGCGCCGGCGTCGAGCATCGCGAGCGCGCGCCGCACCGCCTCGCGGGTGCGCGCGTCGCCCCCGGTGCGCGCGCCGAGCAGGGCGGGCAGCCCGGGGCCGATCCGGTCGCCCCCGAGCATGCCCAGCCCGAGCGCCGCGTTGACCTGCACGTTCACCGCCGGGCTGCGGAAGGCCTCGGTCAAGGTCTCGGCCGCGCGAGGCAGGCGGCCGATCAGGGCGACCACGCGGCGGCCGTGCGGCTCGCTTCCGGTCTCCATGCCGGCGACCAGCGCGCCCTGCACCCGCTCGCCGAGGGCGGCCAGGGTGTCGCCGGCCGCGTCGGCCACGTCCTCGTCGTCGCCGAGCGCGCCGACCAGCTCCGGGGCGGCGGCGGCCGCGTCGGGGCCGATCTTGCCGAGCGCGCGCGCCACCTCGCGCCGCACCTGGACCACGCTGTCGCGCAGGAGCAGGCTCATGGGGCGGGCCGCGCGCCCGGCCGCCTGCCCGACCACCGCCAGGCAGCGCGCCGCGTTGACGCGGACGTGGTCGCGCCCGTCCTGCAGCGCGTAGATCATCCCGTCCACGTCGATGGCGCCGGCGTGCTCGCGGAGCTCGCTGGCGGTGAGCTTGCGGCTCTCGAAGTCCGGGATGTTCCTGGGCAGCGAGTCGACCACCTCCTGCCGGGTGGGCGCGATGATGGCCAGGATCGCCTTCTTGGCCTCGATCCGGACGTCCGGCACCGGGTCGCCGGCCTCGAGCCCGGTCAGAAACGCGACCGCGGCGTCGGCGTCGGCGCGCCCCAGGTGGGCGAGGCCGGCGATGGCGTTGATGCGCACGCGGCTGCGGTGGTCGCCGGCCGCGCGGACGAGGAAGGCGACGCCTCTTTTGTCGAGCCTGGCGCACGCGGCCACGACCGTCTTCATGGCGAGCGGGAGGGGGACATCGAGCGCGGGGACGAGGTCCTCGTCGGCCGCGCCGACCAGCTCCGACAGCGCCGCCACCATCTTTTCGGTGACCTCGGGCTGGGTGCCGTCGAGCGCGACGACGATGGGCGGGGCGAGCGCGCGGGCGCGGGCGCCGAGGCGCGCGATCGCCTCCGCGCCGGCACGGGCCACGCGCACATCGCTGTCGCGCAGGAGCGTGACCAGGTCGGGCGCGGCGTGGCCCACCGCCGCCAGACCGAGCGCCGCGTTGGCCCGCACCAGGGGCCGGCCGTCGCGCACCATCGACAGGAGGTCGCCGGGATCGAGGAGAGCGGTGAGGCGCGCCAGCTCGGCGTAGTCGAGGCGGCGCTCGTCGAACGGGGGCAGCTCGGCCGGCGGTGGCGGCGGCGTCGGCGGGGCGGGCTGGCCGCCGCCCTCCTCTGCGTCGGGCCTGGCCGTCTGCGGCCGAGGGGTCGTCCTGGCGGGCGGGGCGGGCGGCTTCCTGGTCTCGGTGGCCATGGCGGGGGACCTCCGATCGACACGTATCATCGGCGGCCCGGCGGTTTCCAGTCTTCCGCGCCCCGCGTGCCGTCCATCACGAGCCGGCCGATCCGCGCGCGTCGACCGCCCGGGGTCATGACAGAATGCACGCGTGATCGCGCCGATGGTGGTGAGCGTGGTGGGGAACGTCCTCGTGGATACGCTGCGGCGCGGCCAGGTGATCGTCCTCGCGGCGGTCGCCGGCAGCGAGATCGTGGATGCCATCAAGCGGCGTCGCAGGCGCAGGGCGGCGCGCGCGGAACCGGGCCCGCACCCGGGCCCCGACCCGGGCCCGGACGACGCGGGCGAGGGCGGCGGCGCCACCGGCGCCGGGTCCGGGGACGGCGATGACCCGCGCGGCGATGGTCCGCGCGGCCACGGCCGCCCGCCCCGCGAGCCCCGCAACGGACGGTCCTGACCCGAGCGGCAGCCCGAGCGGCAGCCTGAGCCGCAACCTGAGCCGCAGCCGCAGCCGCAGCCGCAGCCGCGGCCGCGGCCGACTCCGCGCGTCGCCCGCGCCCGACCGCGCTCAGCTCGAGGCGGGCAGCGCGGTGAGGCGCCGCTCCAGCGCCGCTCGATCGGGCGGCAGCGCGATGCCCATCTCGCCCTCCAGCACATCGATGATCTCGGACGGGCTGGACAGGGTGCGCCGGCGCGTGTCTCCGCCCAGCTCGTGGATCGCGAGGTCGCGGCCGCGCAGGCCGATGCGCCGGCCCGGAACCGCCCGCGCCGCGATCAGCGAGGTCACGAAGTGCGACGCCGGATTGGTCGACAGGTGGTAGCTGACCACCTCGTAGTCGACCTGGTGCTGGCGCTGCAGATCGAAGCGGTAGATCGTGATCCACTCGCCGCGCACGCGCGCCTGCATCCACCACTCGCCCCGGCGCAGGAGCAGGCGAAACGGCTCGTGCGGCGTCGCCTGCTCCACGTCGGGCTCGAGGCGCAGCGCGCCCGTCGGGGTGAGGCCGCCGAAGCCGACATCGACCAGGTGGGTCCCGCCGTCGAGCCGGACCCGCACCAGCATGTGGCTGCGCGCCGTGATCGACTCCGGCGGTCGGTTCCACACCACGCGCGCTCCCAGCCCGCTCGCGTCGAAGCCGAGGGCGGCGAGCGCGTGGCCGAGGAGCAGGTTGTGCTCGTAGCAGTAGCCGCCGCGCCCGCTCCGCACCAGCTTGTCCTCGAGGGCGGCGGGGTCGAGCGCGACCGGCCGGCCCAGGAACGGATCCAGGTTCTCGAACGGGATGGCCGCCGCGTGGTGCGCCGCGATCCCGCTGAGCGTGGCCAGGTCGGCGGCGCGCGACCCGCCCCATCCGATGCGCGCGAGATAGGCGTCGAGATCGAAAGCCGGGCTCACCGGCGACACCGTGTCGGCCATGCGAGTCTATGTAACACCGCGGCGGTCGAGGCGCCGCGGCGTCGTTGCCGGCGCGCGACGGCGTGGCGTCCGCGCGCCGCAAGATCCGGCGCGCCCGGGCAGTCGGCGGCAGCGCGCGGCACGCGCTGGCCGGCAGGCGGATTGCTCCGTTCCACGGCGGAAAGGAGGTCTCATGACCCAGGTCGTCCGTCTCCTCGATGCCGCCTTCGGCCGCGCCGCGCCCGAGTCCGGGCCCGGCGGTCGCGCCCATCTCATCGCCGGTTCGCTGCTCGGTGCGCTCGCGCTGGCCGCCCTGTGGGGGCTGGCCGCCGGCAGCGCCACGCTCGGCCAGTCCCTGGCCAGCGGGTTCAAGGCGCCCATGGTGCTCCTGCTCTCGGCGCTGAGCGCGCTGCCGGCCGGCGTGCTGGCGGTCAAGCTCACCGGCGCCCAGCTGCGCGCGCGCGACATGGTGGCCTCGTTCGCATCGGCGCTGATGGGCGGCGGCCTGGTCCTGGGCGCGCTCGCCCCCATCGTCGCCATCTACTTCCACACCAGCGCGCGCTACGGCATCGAGCTGGGCATCGGTTCGGTGTTCGCCGCGCTCGCCATCGGCGGCCTGGTCCTGGTCCGCAACCTGCGCGTCAGGCTGGGCCCGACCGGGTCGCAGGTCGCCGCGTGGGTCCCGGCCGCGCTCCTGTTCGGGCTGTTCGCGGTCGCGCTGGTCCAGTTCGTCGCGCTGGCCTCGCCCATCCTCGGCGGGCCGACCGCGTTCGACGCCGGCATCGATCGGCTCTGGTGATCGGGCCCGGACGATGGCGACGATGATGGGGACGAGGGAGTCGCTCGAGCCGCCCGCCGCGCCCCCGCCGACCGGCCTGGGCGGCCACGGCATCGCGCATCAACATGCGCTGTTCGCCGCGCTGGCGATCGTGTTCGCCGCGCTGGTCGCGGCGCTGGTCCTGTGGTTCCGGCGCGCGGCCCGCGCCTCCGAGATCGAGGAGATCGATCGCCTGATCGGCGAGGACTGGAGGGGAGAGCCGGAGTGAGGCCATCGCGAGCCATCGCGACGAATCCAGGAGTGGCGGGCACATCGTCGCCGTCGCTTGCCAGCCCTGGTGACCGCCGGCACCGCGACTCGACGACGGACGTTCTCCCGGCTATCACTGCCTCCGCCGTGTCGCAAAATTCGCCCTTCTCGCCGGATCTGCGACCATGGCCGGCGATGCAGTGGCAACCGGCACGTCCGGCCAGCTCCCCCGCGCGGCGGCCCCGCCGCTGGCTGCTGGGCGCGCTGCTCCTCGGCGCGCTCGCCGCCCTCGGCGCGGCCGGCGCGATCTGGTGGACGCTGCCCGACGTGGGGCCGCTCGCCCGCGTCAACCCGCAGACGACCGCGTTCATCGAGATCCGCCGGGCCAGCGCGCGCGAGGCGAAGAAGCCCTTCCACCTCAAGTGGCGGTGGCGGCGCCTCGGCGACATCTCCCCGTATCTGCGCCACGCCGTCATCAGCGCGGAGGACGCGCGCTTCTGGCAGCACGACGGCGTCGACTGGGAGGCGGTCAGGGACGCCGCCGAGTACAACTGGGAGGAGAAGCGCCTGGCGCGCGGCGCCAGCACGATCACCCAGCAGGTGGCCAAGAACCTGTACCTCACGCCGTCGCGCAACCCGCTGCGCAAGCTGCGCGAGCTCCTCATCACCTGGCGGCTCGAGGACCGGCTCAGCAAGCGGCGGCTGCTCGAGATCTACCTCAACATCGCCGAGTGGGGCGACGCGGTCTTCGGCGCCGAGGCGGCCGCGCAGCACTGGTTCGGCTGCTCCGCCGCCGAGCTCAGCCCGGCCCAGGCGGCGCGGCTGGCGGTCGCGCTGCCCAACCCGCGCGCCTTCTCGCCGGCTCACCGCGCGCCCGCCCTCGACCGCAAGGCCGAGCGCCTGCTGCGCGCCATGCGCCGCGATCACCTGATCAGCGGCACGCAGTACGACCGCGCCATGGCCGAGGTCACCTCGCTTCACCGCACCGCGCTGCGGTAGCGATCGCGCTGGCCAGGCGCGGGCCGAAGGCCCCACCGACGGTACGTTCTTTGCGCTGACGACGAGCTCGCCCGGCGAGGACCGAGGTCGGGCTGCTGCGATGCACCGCGGGGGCGCGCCCGGCCGCCGCCGAAGGACCTCGATCGGGTGCTTGCGGCCGGCCCCGCCGCCGGTGAGACTCCGATCGATGCTGCCCGCCGACGTCGCCCTCGACGACGTGCACCGCTGGGTCGCGCCGTTCCTGGACCGGCGTGGCGCGCGCGTGCTCGAGGTCGGCTGCGGCCCCGGCGACCTGGCGCGCCGCCTGGGCGCGGCCGGTCTCGACGTCACCGCGCTCGACCAGGAGCTGGCGGGCCAGGCGCCGGCCGTCGGTGTGCGCTGGGTCGAGGCCGACTTCCTGACCTACGACGACCGGCCGTTCGACGCGGTCCTGTTCACCCGCTCGCTCCACCACATCGACCCGCTCGACCGCGCCGTCGAGCAGGCGGCCCGCCTGGTCGTCCCCGGCGGGCTGCTCCTGGTCGACGAGTTCGACCGCGAGGCGGCCGACGCCGACACCGCCCGCTGGTACTACGAGGTGCAGGAGCTGCTGGCCGCCGCCGCGCTCTACCCGGCCGATCGCATCCACGGCGCGCCCGACGCCGACCCGCGCGCGCGCTGGCGCGGCGAGCACGACCACGATCCGCCGCTGCACACCGGCACCGAGATGCTGGCCGCGATCGCCGACCGCTTCGGCGGCATGAAGACCCGCCGCGGCGCCTACCTCTACCGCACCATCGCCTCGCGCCTCGACCCGACCGATCGCGGCGCCGCCGTCGCGCAGCGCGTGCACGACGCCGAGACCCGCCGCCTGCGCGCCGCCGCGCTGGCCCCGGTCGGCCTGCGCATCACAGCGGTCGCGTCGTAGCAGCTCCGCGGGCCAGGAGCGGCGCGCGCCGGCCGCGGCCTTCACGGCGGCGGGCGTGCGATCGCGCGCGCGGTCCACATCTCGTCGACGCGCCGGATCGGGTCGGGGGCGCGGTCGGGCGGGGACAGGTGCAGCTCCCAGTAGCCGACGTCGTGCCACGCGCCGAACTTCCAGCCCGCGCGGTGATAGGTGCCGCAGCGGACGAAGCCGGCGCGCTGGTGCAGCCGCTCGCTGGCGGTGTGGCCGGCGGTGATGCCGGCCAGCAAGGTGACGTAGCCCTGCGCGCGCGCGAGCGGGATGAGGATGCGATAGAGCGCCGAGCCGATCCCGCGGCCGTGCCATGCCTCGTCGACGTAGACGGACATCTCGGCCGTCCAGCGATAGGCGCCGCGCGAGCGGTGCGGCGCGATCTTGGCGAAGCCGGCCACGCGGCCGCCGGCGCGCGCGACCAGCCACGGGTAGAGCTCGCGGGTGTTCGCCCACTCGCGCTGCCAGCTCGCGACCGGCTCCGGCTCGGTGGCGAAGTTGGCGGTGCCGGTCTCGGCGGCGCGGTTGGCCAGGGCCACCATGTCCGCGACGTCGTCGGCGCAGGCGAGCTCGATGTCGATCGCGTCCCGGGTCATCGTCCGCCCGTCTGCCCGTTCCTCGCGCATGCCATCGAGGCTACGCCCGCCGCGTTTCGCGGCGGCTTCGCGGCGGTTTCCAAAAGAGCCCGAACCGGGCGTGCCAGCCGGCGGCGGGCTGTGCGAAAGTCGGCCCTCCACCCGACCGGAGACACTGCATGCGCATGATCCTCATCGGCCCGCCGGGTGCCGGAAAAGGCACCCAGGCCGCCCGGCTGGTCACGCGATACGCGATTCCGCACATCTCGAGCGGCGACATGCTGCGCGCGGCGGTCGCCGAGGGCACCGCGCTCGGACGCGAGGCCGACGGCTACATGAAGAGCGGCCAGCTGGTCCCCGACAGCGTGGTCATCGGCATGGTGATCGAGCGCATCGGCAAGCCCGACTGCGCCGGCGGCTTCATGCTCGACGGCTTCCCGCGCACCCGGCCGCAGGCCGAGGCGCTCGACACCGCGATGGCCGCCGCCCGGGTGGCGCTCGACGTCGTGCTGCTCATCGAGGTGCCGGACCATCTCATCCTCGAGCGCATCACCGGCCGGCGCAGCGACCCGCAGACGGGCGCGATCTACCACGTGAAGTTCAATCCGCCTCCGCCCGAGGTCGCCGCTCGCGTCGTGCAGCGCGCGGACGACACCGAGGAGGCGTTCGGCGCGCGGCTCGCCAAGTACCACGCCGAGACCGCGCCCATCGTCCCCTTCTACGAGGCCAAGGGCCTCCTCCGCCGGGTCGACGGGGACGCCAGGCCCGACGAGGTGACCGAACGCATCCAGCGCGCGCTCGACTGAGTGGTAAGCTCTCTTTTCGCTTTCCGAGGCCAGACAGAGGCTCGGGCAGAGACAGCAGGCAGAGGCGCATCTACTTATGTCCGGTTTTTCCCATCGCGAGATCGACGCCAGGTGGCAGGCCTTCTGGCGCGATCACGGCGTGTTCGCCACCCGGCGCGAGCCGGGCCGCCCCAAGTACTACATCCTCGACATGTTTCCGTATCCCAGCGGGGCCGGCCTCCACGTCGGCCACCCCAAGGGGTACGTGGCGACCGACGTGGTGGCGCGCGCGCGCCGCATGATGGGGCAGGACGTCCTCCACCCCATGGGCTGGGACTCGTTCGGCCTGCCGGCCGAGCGCCAGGCGGTCAAGGAGGGGCTGCCGCCGCGCGAGATCACGCGGCGCAACGTCGAGACCTTCAAGCGCCAGCTCAGCGTGCTGGGCCTGAGCTACGACTGGTCGCGCGAGCTGGCCACCAGCGATCCGCGCTTCTATCGATGGACCCAGTGGATCTTCCTCAAGCTCTACGAGCAGGGGCTGGCCTACCAGGCCGAGGTGCCGGTCAACTGGTGCCCCGCGCTGGGGACGGTGCTGGCCAACGAGGAGGTCAAGGACGGCGCGTACGTCGAGACAGGCGACCCGGTCGAGCGCCGCCTGATGAAGCAGTGGATGCTGCGCATCACCTCCTACGCCGAGCGCCTGGTCGACGGGCTGGACGACATCGACTGGCCCGAGAGCATCAAGAAGATGCAGCGGGACTGGATCGGCAAGTCGGTGGGCGCCGAGGTGAAGTTCGAGGTCGAGGGCTCGAGCGAGACCATCGAGGTCTTCACCACGCGCCCCGACACGCTGTTCGGCTGCACCTACGTGGTGCTGGCGCCCGAGCACCCGCTGGTCGATCAGCTCACCACGCCGGCGCAGCGGGCCGCGGTGGAGGCCTACCGCCAGGAGGTGGGTCGCCGCTCCGACCGCGAGCGCACGGCAGAGGCGGCGCAGGCACCCAAGACGGGGGTGTCGATCGGTGCGTCGGCGGTGGTGCCGACCAGCGGCGCGCGGGTGCCCATCTGGATCGCCGACTACGTGCTGGCCAGCTACGGCACCGGCGCGGTGTTCGCGTGCCCCGGGCACGACGAGCGCGACCACGCCTTCGCCCGCCAGTTCGACCTGCCGATCATCGAGGTGGTGGAGGGCGGCGACGTCTCGGTCGCGGCCTACACCGGCGACGGGCGGCACGTCCGCTCCGGCTTCCTGGACGGCCTCGACGTGCCCGGGGCGATCGACCGGGTGGTCGAGTGGCTGGAGGAGCACAAGCACGGCCGGCGCTCGATCCGCTACCGCCTGCACGACTGGCTGTTCTCGCGCCAGCGCTACTGGGGCGAGCCGTTCCCGCTCATCGCGCTGGAGGACGGCCGGGTCGTGCCGCTGCCGGAGGACTCGCTGCCGGTGCTGCTGCCGGAGCTGGACGAGTACCGGCCGACCGACGACGGCCAGCCGCCGCTGGCGCGGGCCGAGGAGTGGGTGCGCACCGACGATCCGGCCACCGGGCGCCCGGCGCGGCGTGAGACCAACACGATGCCGCAGTGGGCCGGCTCGTGCTGGTACTACCTGCGCTTCATCAGCGCCGGCCGCGACGACGTGGCGTGGGACGCCGCCGAGGAGCGCGCCTGGATGCCCGTCGATCTCTATGTGGGCGGGGCAGAGCACGCGACCCTGCACCTCCTGTACGCGCGCTTCTGGCACCACGTGCTCTACGATCTGGGCCTGGTGTCCACGCCGGAGCCGTTCAAGCGCCTGTTCAACCAGGGCATGATCCACGCGACCTCGTACCAGGACGCGCGCGGCAAGTACTACTACGCCGCGGAGGTCGAGGAGCGAGGCGGGGGCTGGTTCGTGCGCGGCACCGACACGCCGGTCGAGACCAGGCGCGAGAAGATGTCGAAGTCGAAGAACAACACCGTCGACCCGACCGACATGTGCGAGCAGTACGGGGCCGACGCGCTGCGGCTGTACGAGCTGTTCATGGGGCCCCTGGAGGAGGGCTGCGACTGGGATACGTCCGGGGTGGCCGGCACGCGCCGCTTCCTGGACCGCGTGTGGCGCCTGGTGGTGGAGACCGACGGGGACGGCAACGACACCGGTCGGCTCAACCCGAAGCTGGCCGGACCGGGCGGCGCGGACGGACCGGGAGCCGGCGCGCAGGCGGACCGCGGGCTGGAGCGCGCGCTGCATTCGGCGATCAAGCGCGTGACCGAGGCGGTCGAGCAGCTCCGCTTCAACACGGCGATCGCCGAGATGATGGTGTTCGTCAACGAGGCCACGCGGGCGGACGCGCTGCCGCGCGCCTGGCTGGAGCAGTTCCTGCTGGTGCTGTCGCCGTTCGCGCCCCATCTGGGCGAGGAGCTGTGGCACAGGCTGGGTCATCGCGAGACCCTGGCCTTCGAGGCCTGGCCGGCGTTCGACGAGCGGGCGCTGGCGGTGGAGACCATCACCATCGCGGTGCAGGTGGCGGGCAAGACGCGGGGGACGATCGAGGTCCCCGCAGACGTGAGCGAGAAGGCCGCCATCGCGGCCGCCAAGGCGGATCCGAAGATTGCCCGGCACCTGGAGGGCAAGCAGATCCGCCGCGAGATCTACATCCCCGGACGCCTCGTCAACCTGGTGGCTACCTGACATGAGCAAAGACCGAACCTCCAGCACCCCCTTCGTTCCCCTCGATATCGGCATCATCACGGTCTCGGACAGCCGCACGCTCGAGACCGATGAATCGGGCAAGCTGGCCGCCGAGCTGTTGCAGGCCGCCGGCCACAAGGTGGTCGCGCGCGACCTCGTCGTGGACGAGGCGCGCGCCATCCAGGACGTGGTCGGCCGCATGATGGCGCGCGACAGCGTCGACATCGTGGTGATGACGGGAGGGACCGGGCTCACCGCGCGCGATGTGACGCCGGAGGCGCTCGCCCCGTTCGTGACCAAGCAGATCCCCGGCTTCGGCGAGCTGTTCCGCTGGCTGAGCTACCAGGAGATCGGGACCTCGACCATCCAGAGCCGGGCCGAGGCGGCGATGCTCGGCTCGACGGTGGTCTTCATGCTGCCCGGATCGCCGTCGGCGGTGCGCACCGCGTTCGAGAAGATCATCCTGCCGCAGCTGGACAACCGCACGCGCCCGTGCAACTTCGTGGAGCTCCTGCCGCGCATCCGCGGCGAGGTGCGCTGACAGCAGCGCGGCGCGGGCGACGCGCCGCCGTAGGCCAGGAGGGTGCAATGCCGGGTGACGCGGGTGGGTTGAACGATCGGCTCGCGGCGGCGCTGGCCGGGCGGCTGGCCCTGCAGATGAGTGTGTCGGGTCTGCCGCTGGTCGAGGAGTGGATGGACATGCCGCTCACGCGCTGGCTCGACAGCGTGCCGCTTCCGCCCGAGATGCCCGACGGGCAGGGCCCGCCGCTGGTCGTGTCGCTGGGCAACGACGCGCAGCTGCTCCGATGGAGCGCGGGGGGAGCGCCGGCCGGCGTGGTGCCGAAGATGGTCGACTATCTGCGGCGCACGGGCGCGCTGGTCGGCGACTTCGACACCGTCGATCAGATCGGCCAGACGCTGGAGCCGGGCGTGGTCGGATCGTGGATCGAGGCGCGCCCCGGCGCGGTGACCAGCGGCTGGTTCGTGGCGGATCGCAACATGGACCTGGCCCGGCTGCGCCCGCTGCTCGGCGACGAGGAGTGGATGGACGGGCTGGGCGGGGGGCCCTGCCTCTACGCCGGCCGCTCGGTCGGCCCCGACCCGCTGACCGACCTGGTGGTCGACCTCGACGGCGGCGGCGCGCGGCTGGGCGCGGCCGGGGCGGTGCTCGCGCGCTGCGGCTTCGCCGTGGATCTGCTGTCGCTGGAGGAGCGCTTCGGCGCGCACCGCATCGCGTTCGGCGCGCGCGGGCGCGGCGGAAAGGTGGTCTCGGCGCGCCTCCTGGTCCCGCGGCCGGGGCCGGGCGCGGCCGTGGACGCGTGCGCGGCGCTCGGACTCGAGCTGGCGCCGGCGGTCGGCGTGGTCGAACGATCGATCGGAGCCGGCGAGATGGTCCAGCTCGAGGTCGAGTGGAGCGCGGCCGGCGCGGCAGTCGTCGTCGAGTACGTGGCGGGCGAGAGTCGCGCACCGGCGAACTAGCCGGCGAGGCGGGCGGGGCGGAGCGGAGCGCAGCGGAGCGGAGATGCGACGAGACGAGCTGCTGGGGCTGGCCGACGCGGCGCTGCTCGCGCAGTGCGGGGTCGATCGGCTGCGCGGCTCCGGGCCGGGCGGTCAGAAGCGCAACAAGACCGAGAGCTCGGTCCGCCTGCGCCACGGCGCCACCGGCCTGGCCGCCCTGTCGGGCGAGAGCCGATCGCAGCACGAGAACCAGGCGCGCGCGCTGCGCCGGCTGCGCGAGCGCATCGCGTTCGATCTGCGCGAGCCGGTCGAGCTCGACGGCTACGAGCCGCCGGCGGGCCTGGCGGCGCTGGTGGGGCAGGAGACGGTGCGCAAGAGCGACCGGTGGCTGCGCAGCCCCGAGTATCTGCGCGCCGCGGCCGAGCTCATCGATCTGTACCAGGCGGTCGGATGCTCGCTCGGCGAGGCGGCCCGGCGCATGGCCGTGCGCCAGAGCCGGCTCGATCGCCTGGTCCGGGTCGACCCGCGCCTGGCCCGCAAGCTGGGCGAGCTCAGGACCGCGCAGCGCGGCAGACCGGCCGTGTGACGCGCGCGCGCCCGCTCACTTCGGCTTGCGGAAGCGGAGCATGAACTGATCGGTCTTGCCGCGGATCGACGGGTCGAAGACGTTCTTGGTGTGATCGTCCTCGGCGCGGTGGAGGATGTCGCTCTCGCCGTCGGCCACGAAGCCCGCCGCCAGCACCTCCTTGACGACGAGGTCCTTCTCGACGCGATGCAGGGTCTTGGCCACCGAGCCGCCCGCGCCGGACGCGGTCTGGTGGTCGACGATCCCGTAGATGCCGCCCGGCTTGAGCGCGGCGAAGACGGCCGCGTTCATCTTCTTGCGGTCGGTCTTGAGCCAGACGCTGTCGTGATAGAAGAGGATCATCAGGACCTCGTCGAGCTGGCCGGCCGGCAGGCCCGGATCCTCCAGCTCGCTCACCAGCTTGGTCACGTTGGTGAGGTCGGGCTGCTTGAGGCGCGTGTCGAGCTCCGGCTCGGCGAACTTCTTCTCCGCGAAGGGGTTGTTGTGCGCGTACAGGTGGCCGGTGGGGCCGACCGCGCGGGCCAGCAGCTCGCCGTAGTAGCCGCCCACGGTCATGAGCTCGGCCACCTTCATGCCCGGGGCGATGCCGAAGAACTGCATCGTCTCGTACGGCTTGCGGTTGGCGTCGCGATCGCGGTCCTCCTGCCGGCGGCCCGGCGCATCCACCGACGCGCGCAGCGCGTCGCCGCCCGCGTCCGCGGCCGGCGGTGTGGCCTCGGCGGCGGGCGCGGGCGCGGCGGCGGGCGGCTCTGCCGGTTGCGTGGGCCCGGCGGTGCTGCCTCCGCCGCATCCCACCAGGAGGCTCGACGCCATCGCGATGATCGACAGTCCGTGCATGCGCATGGCGCGAAAAGAGCACGGCCGCGGTCAGCTCGCAAGCTGGCCGCGGCCGCGTTCCGATCACTCGATCTCACCCGGGCTGCCACGGGAGCTCACTTCGGTTGACCTCTGTGAGCTCCCATGTCAGGGCTTCGCGCTTCGCGCTCAGCCAGTCGATTTCGACGGGGAACCCGCCGACTCCGTCGGCACCCCGTCTGACACACGGTTCGCCTGGTCGGGTTCGACACAGGCGAACCGCGGTCTAGTGGTGGTCGCGCCTGTCCTTGCCGCCGCGCCCGTTGTGTTGGGCTGGCTTGCCCTTCTGGCTCGAGGCGTTCTGGTTCCCGTTCTGGTTGCGATTGCGCTCGGGCCGCGCCTCCGGCCTTTGTCGCGGCTCGGGTCGCGGCGCGGGCTGCTGGCGCGGGCTCGCCTCGGGTCGCGCTTCCGGACGCGGCCGCGGCTCCGGCCGCACTCGCGGCTCCGGACGCGGGGTCGGCGCCGGGCGCTGATGCTCCTCGGGGCGCTGCCTCACCTCGGGACGCGGCCGCGGCTCCGGCTGCTGGCGCGGCTCGGGGCGCTGCCTCACCTCGGGGCG
>DATFRY010000497.1:0-4344 GCA_035262925.1 Kofleriaceae bacterium
CTCGCTTTGGTCGCCATGCTGGTCGCATCGTGCGGCGGCGACGAGAGCCCGGTCGATGCCGGCGGTGACTCGAGCCAGGCCGATGCCGCTGGCGGCAACACCGACGCGAGGCCTCCGGACGCCGGATCCTGCGTCGGCTCCCCCGGCGGCGGTTGCGAGCTCGTCGTCGACACCGCGGACCAGTGCCCGTCGATCGAGGAGGTCTGTGCAGGCGTGTGCGGCGGCTCCCACGACTGCTGCTATTGCGACCCGCCCGAGTGGCAGACGATCATCACCGACTGTCCACTCTGCACGGACGCCGGCATCGTCGGCTCGCCAGCGGCGGCGGGTCCGTCGCTCCTGAGGCGATGAGAGCCGCGGCGCTCATCGTTCGGGCCGCGCTGGCGCTCGCCGCGGCGTGCTCCGTCGCGCAGCCCGGCGCTCGGCCGGCTGACCCGACCCTGGCGATCACTCACACGACCGTCATCGACGCCACGGGCGCGCCGCCCCTCCCCGACATGACGATCCTCGTGGAGGGCCGCCGGATCGCGCGCATCGGTCCGAGCGCGTCGCTCCGGGTGCCGGCCGGATCGCGCGTGGTCGACGCGACCGGGACGTTTGCGATCCCGGGGCTGGCCGACATGCACGTGCACCTCGTGGCGCTCGGCGGCGAGAAGGGACTGGCGCGGATGGCCGCCTCGGGCATCGCCACCGTCCGCGACATGGCGGCGCCGATCGACGACATCCTCCGGCTCCGGGCGCTGGCGAACCGGCCGGGCTCGGGGCTGCCGCGCGTGGTGGCGGCCGGTCCGAAGCTGGAGGGACCGCTGCCGTTTCGCCACCCGCTCGTGCGAAGCGTGGCCTCGCCGGAGGAGGCGCGACGGGCGGTCGCCGATCTGGCGGCGCGCGGCGTCGACTTCATCAAGATCGGCGACACGCTCTCGCCGGCCGCTCACGCCGCGATCGCCGACGAGGCCGGGCGGCGGGGCCTGCCGTTCGCCGGACATCTGCCCGCCTTCGTCGGCGCGCGCGAGGCGTCGCGCGCCGGCCAGCGGACCATCGATCACTTCGGCAGCGCGAGCCTGCACGGCGTCCTGATCGCGTGCTCGACCGACGAGGCCGCGCTGAGGGCGATGGTGGAGAAGCTCGTCGCCGATGTGATGAGCGGAAAGCTGTCGCCCGACGTCATCGAGCCCACCCTGCTGCGGGCCGACGTGGTCGACCGGCTGGTCGACAGCTACAGCGCCGACAAGGCGTCCGCGCTGTTCTCGGCCTTCGCGCGCGACGCCACCTGGCAGGTGCCGACCCTCGTGGCGATCCAGAGCGTGTGGGACGGCATGCGCGGCGACATGACCCGCGAGGACATCGCGGCGGGCGCGCGCCTCAGGCACAAGTACGACGAGATGATCGCCGCGATGAGGCGCGCGAGCGTCGGGATCCTGGCCGGAACCGACGTCCCCTGGCCCGACGACCGGACCTCCGCGCCGATCCACGACGAGCTGGTGCTGCTGGTGAAGGCCGGGATGACGCCGATGGAGGCGCTGCAGTCCGCCACGCGGAACGCCGCCGAGGTCCTGGGCACGCTGCGCAGCGAGGGCACGATCGAGGCAGGGAAGACGGCGAACGTCGTCCTGCTCGAGGCCAGCCCGCTCGAGGACATCTCGAACACGCGCCGCATCCGCGCCGTGCTGCTCGGCGGCCGACTCCTCGACCTCCCGGGCCGGAAGCCGTGAAGGTGCTGCGCGAGGATCCACGACGGACCGCCCGAGATGACGCAGGGCGCGATCCGGTCGATCGGGTGAGTGCTCGCACTCGTCCCCGTGACTGCTAGGCCAGCAGCGCGGCCAGGTCGGCGCGGATGTGGCGGGCCAGCTGGTCGAGGGCGGCGATCTCGACGCAGGAGCGGGCCGACTCGAGTTCGCGGGCGGCGAGCGCGCCGGAGGAGATGGCGCGGCGCGCGGCGCTGTGCAGCGGCGCGGCCAGGGCGGGGTCGATCCCGGCCGCGTCGAACGCGGAGCTGCGATCGATCGCGATCGGGTCGGGCCAGTCCGGAGCGCGGAGCTCGGCCACCTCGCGCTCGCCCGCGGGGGCGGCCCCGTCGGGGACGATGATCCCGCCTGCCGCCCCGTCGCCGATGCTGCCGGCGTGGAGGGCGAGCTCGCGGTGGAGCTGGGCGCAGAGCGGGCACGGGGACATCGGGAGCAGCGGCCCTTCCTCGCGCCGACCCGAGACGATGGCGACCCCCTCGCGCACGCGGAGGTGCATCTCCCAGCGCAGCTCGGCGGCCGGCACCGGCACGCCCGCGGCCAGCGCATCGGCGATGCGCGCCAGGTTGGCGAACGGGTCGTGCCCGCCGATGGCGACCGCGGCCGGGCCGGCCCGCAGCGCGGCGGGGAGCGCCGCCAGCCAGCGGATGATCGCGCCGCGCGGCACTCCGTCGCCGCCGAGCCGGCGCACCGCGGCGCCCACCACATCGATCGCGCGGCTGCCGAGCGGAGTCAGCGCGTCGAGGAAGAGCCAGGCCCCGGCCGCCGGCGCCGCGCCGGCCGCGCGGCCGTTCACGCGCCAGAGCGAGCGCCGCGCGGTGCGAGCGAAGGCGCCGGCGATCACGTCGGCGCGCCGCTCGGGCGGCAGGAGGTCGACGGCGAGCGAGAGCGGCCGGGCCTGGGCCGCACCGGCGATCGCCTCGGCCAGCAGCTCGTCCCCCGCCGGCTCCGGGACTCGCCCGCCCTGGCACGCGGCCAGTCCATCGACCGATGCGCGCAGGAAGACGTCGATGCGTCCGAGGTCGGGCTCGATGTGGTCGCGGAGGTCGTGCGCGCGCGGGCGCAGATCGAGCAGGCTGTCGTCGCCCAGGACGCGCGAGGCCAGCGCCGCGACCATGCGGCGGTCCTCGCCGGGCGGCACGTCGCCCCAGTGCGCGGCCGGCTCGAACGTGTGCCACGCGGCCAGCCACGCGACCTGGATCGGCGAGAGGCCGGCCGCGAGCGCGTCCAGGGCGCGGTCGGCGCGGCCCGGGTCGCGCGCCCCGTCGAGGAGAATCTTCCACGCCGGCCACAGGTGGCGCCCGCCGTCGGCGCGCCGGTAGATGATCCGCGTCTCGAGGGCGTCGGGCGAGCGGCGGCCCAGCCAGCGCAGCAGGCGGTCCTGATCGCAGGGCAGCCCTCGCCCGGCCAGGAGGTCGTGCCAGGTCGACCACAGCGCGCCGCTCTCGGCGAGAGCCGCGACGACCCGCCGCTCTGGCGGAGAGAGGTCCTCGGGCAGCAGGTCGCGCCGCCCGCCGACCGGAAACAGCGCGTCGAGCAGCCAGCCGGCCACCATCTTCGCGCGCGGGCCGTCGAGCGCGCCGGCCAGCTCGTGCAGCACCAGGTCGAGCGTCGACCGGCGGGCGAGCGGCCCGGTCCTGGCCAGCCAGGCCAGCGGCACGTCGCGCAGGTGATCGGGCCAGCCGATCGAATCGCACCAGGCCGGCCATGCGGCCGCCGCCTCGAGCGCGTCGAGCACGCGCGCCTCGTCGCCGCCTCCGAGCCAGGCCAGCGCGACCGCGGCCGCACCGCGCGGCGCCGGCTCGTCTCCGGCCAGCCTCTCCTCCGCGAGCGCGGCAACCCGGTCGGCCGGGATCAGCCGGCGCGCCGCCAGCGTCCCGAGCGCGAGCAGCGCGCTGGCCGCGGCGCGCGCATCGGCCGCCGCGGCCCGGTTGCGCAGCCGCTCGACCAGGCGAGGCGACGCATCGGTCGACCACGCCAGCGCGAAGCCAGCCGCCGCCGCGACCTCGTCGTCCCCGTCCAGCAGGGCCTCGACCTCCGCGATGCGCTCGTCGATCGCCTCGCGCGTGCGCCGCCAAGGGTCCTCGATCGGCAGGGCGGCGACGTCCGGGAAGAGCCGCGGGTCGCACACGTGCGCCCTCCAGGCGTTTCCGTACAGCTCGGCCAGGAAGCGGAGCACGCCCGGCCGGTCCGGCGTCTCTCCATCCACCGCCAGCGCCGCGACGAACGGCGCCGCCTGAATGCTGCCCGGCCAGTGCGTGTTCTGGTGGATGATCGTGAGACCCAGACCCCGGAGCGCCTCGCGGCGTTCGCCAGCCCGAGGCGAGCGCAGCGCCCGCAGCATCGCCGGCACATCGTCGGCCGCGCCGTACGCGTGCTCGATCGCGCCCCACTCGATCGCGTCGAGGCCGTCGAGCGGATCACGGGACTTCATGGCGACCCGCGCCCGGACGGACTCACGATTCGATCGGGACCGCAGCCTCTGCGGTCAGCGCGCGGTGGGTCACGCTCTCCTCGAAGTAGAGGCGCACCTTGCGATCGTCGTGCGCCAGATAACCGATCGAGATATCGCGGCCGACGACCAGCTCGAAGTCGCCGC
>DATFRY010000498.1:0-4218 GCA_035262925.1 Kofleriaceae bacterium
GGATCCCGCCCCGGTTCCCGCACCCCCGATCCCGATCCCCCCGCCTCGCTCACCGCGCCTCCACCTCGGCGCCGACACCGGCAGCCACCACGACCGCCTCGCCTCCCGTCACCTCCAGGTCCGCCACGCGCCGGAGCGCCAGTCGACGGTGCCGCGTCCAGATCACCTCGGCGACGCGAAGCACCGCGCCGTCATCGTGGCCCGCGGGGCAGCGGAACAGGGACAGCCGCACCTCCTCGCGCGTGTCCGGCGGCCGCAGCAGCTCGGCCGCTCCGAAGGCATCGCCGTCGAGCAGCCGCGCGACCAGCGCGCGCGACACCCCGTGCGCCGCGCTGCCCAGCGCGTGCTCCGCCCGCCAGGCGCCGCACACCGGGCATGCCGGCTCGCCCGCGGCGCGTGCCGCCCACAGGCTCGCGATCGCGAGCGCCAGCGCCAGCTCGAACAGGCTCAGCACCACGGTGCCGCCGCGGCCGAGCACCGGCGGCGAGCCGGTGAACATGCTGCTGTCGTCGAGCCCGACCCGCGCCCGCGCGTAGCGCCACGGCGTCCAGCCGGCCAGCCAGGCGGCCCGCTCGCCCTCGAGATCCTCGCGCGCGACCAGACCGGCGCCGACGCGGATGGCCTGTCCGCGCTCCAGCTCGCGCACGTGCTCGACCCGCGCGACCCAGTAGTCGAGCCCGAGCTGCGCCAGCAGGGCGAGCACCACCGCCGCCGCCGCGATCCCCACGGCCGGGCGCGGACGCGACAGCCGCACCCGGCGCACGCTCCGCGCCACCGCTCCGCCGACGGCGACGCCGATCGCGGCCGGCAGGATGAGCTCGACCGGGAACAGGAAGCGGGCCACCACGTGCGCGGCCGCGCCGACCAGCACGGCGCCCAGCGCCGCCCAGCCGGCGGCGGCGGCGATCGCGCGGCGATCGATCACCGTGGCGGCCACGTACCGTCGAGCCATGCCCCCAGCCCCGATCAGGTCGCCGCGCGGCGCATCTAGTCTTCCAGCGCCTCGAGCAGCTGCCCCACCGCCTCCTCGACCGTCGACGCGATCCGGCGGGGCACCGGCCCGCCCGGCTCGGCCAGGAGCTGGGCCAGCCGCCGCGCGCAGCTGGCGATCTGCCGCCGCAGCCGATCGCCCGCCTCGCCCTCGTCGATCGGGAACGCCACCTCGCGGAAGCGACGCGCGAGCGCCGGCCCGTCGACGCCGTCGTCGAAGGCGGCCCGCCGGATCTCGCTCAGCGCGTCCTTGTCGGCCGCGCCGCGCTCGGTCGCGCGCGCCACGAAGTCGACCGCGGCCAGCGACGGGACCGGCGCCGCCGGCTGCTCGTGAGCCCGCGCGATCACGCGCGGCGCGCTGGTGCGCAGGAACCGAAACGAGCCGAGCAGCTTGCCGGCGGTGGCCGGCGTCAGGTGCAGCTCGCTCTTGCAGTAGAGCTCGAAGCTGTCGAAGCCCCACCGTTGCCATGAGCTGCGCTCGTAGACGGTCGACAGCGACTCGGCCAGCTCGATCCAGGAGCGCTTGAACGCGCGCGCGCGGGCCAGCACCTCGACCCGCTCGCCGTCGCCGGCGAACGCCAGCATGCGGTCCTCCAGCGCCCGGTCGGTCTTGGTCTCGACGGCACTCGGCGGAGCCATGGGGACCACGATACTCAACGGGGCGGACACCCGAGCTCACCCATATCAGAAAAGTGATGGATCAGATCGCAGTTCCGGTGACTTGCCCCGGGCACAGGAGGTGCAACCACTCCCCCGGGGTCCTGATGCTCGTCTGTCCGCTCCGCCTCGCCGCGCCCGCCGCCCTCGCGGCCCTCCTCGTCGCCCTCGGCTGCGGCTCGGACGACAGCGAGTCCGCGAGCGCCGGCGGCGGCTCCGGCGACAGCGCGGGAGGCGACGGCGGCGGCGACAGCGCGGGCGGCGACGGCGCCGGCGGCGGCGGCGTGAGCCCGCCCACCGCATCGGCCTGCGCCGTCCCCGAGGACTGCGTCGCCGTCGCGGCCACCTGCTGCGAGTGCCCGACCTTCGCGGTGAGCGCGGGCAGCGAGGTGGCCAGCGCGTGCGAGCAGGTCGACTGCGATCCGCCGCCGGACGGCTGCCCCCTGGTCGAGCCGGCCTGCGTCGACTTCCAGTGCCAGCTGGCCTGCACGCCGGTCGCGACCGGTCAGGTGTGCGCCAACGGCTTCGACCGCGACAGCTTCGGCTGTCTGGTCGACGCGTGTCGCGCGCCGCCGGGCGAGGTGTACGCGTGCGAGCTCGACGACGACTGCGTGGAGGCGCCGGCCGACTGCTGCGGCTGCGAGCTCGGCGGCGCCGAGACCTCGGTGGCGGCGTCGGCGCTCGGCGGCTACCTCGAGTCGCTGGGCTGCAGCGGCGATCCCGCGTGCCCCGGCGTCGACGTGTGCGACGCGGGGCTGGTGCCGCGCTGCATCGCCCAGGGCTGCACGCTCGGCCCCGCGGGCGGCGGCTCGCCGGACGACGGCGGCGACGGCGACGGCGGCGACGGATCCCTCCCCGGCGGCAACCTCTGCGGCGTGCCCGACTTCCCGCCCTGCCCGGTGGGACAGGCGTGCATCCTCAACCTGCCCGACGGCGACGACGCCAGCCGGATGGGCGTGGGCACGTGCGCCGATCTCTGACGAGTCGATGCCCGATTTTGCCCGACCGCGACGCGCGCGCACGGGCGCGCCGCCCGGGGTGAGCGGTAGGCTCGCGCTCGCCGCGAACTGCTCGACGCTCCTGCCGGTTTCGAGCCCGGCGCTGCCCGACGCCCCGGCGGAGCGCTCCTGTACAACGCGGCGCCCGGGCGCCATACTGGACCTGCCCATGAATCGCGACGAGAGAACCTCCGGTTCTGGACCGGGGGTGGCGGCGGCGGCCGATCCGATGATCGGACAGATCCTCGACGGGCGCTATCGCCTGCTGGATCGACTGGGCGAGGGCGGCATGGGCGAGGTCTACGCCGCCGAGCACGTCCACATCGAGAAGCGGGTCGCGATCAAGCTCCTGCGCAACGAGATCCTCACCAACCAGGAGGCGGTCCACCGCTTTCGCCAGGAGGCCCGCTCCGCCTCCTCCATCGGCCACCGCAACATCATCGCGATCGAGGACTTCGGGCAGCTGCCGGACGGCCGCATCTACCTGGCGATGGAGCTGCTCCACGGCTCGCCGCTGAGCGATCTCATCAAGCAGCCGCAGCCGGCCGAGCGCCTCATCAACATCCTCATCCAGACCGGCCACGGGCTGGCCGCCGCCCACAAGAAGGGCATCGTCCACCGCGACATGAAGCCGGAGAACGTGTTCGTCACGATCACGGCGGAGGGCGAGGACGTGCCCAAGCTGCTCGACTTCGGCATCGCCAAGATGTCGGGCGGCGAGGGCAACAACCACCTCACCAAGACCGGCACCATCTTCGGCACGCCGTTCTACATGGCGCCGGAGCAGGCGCTGGGCCAGAACGTCGACCACCGCGCCGACGTCTACGCGATGGGCGTGATCATGTACGAGGCCTTCGGCGGCGTGGTGCCGTTCCAGGGCGACTCGTTCATGGCCATCCTCACCCAGCACATCACGTCCGAGCCGCGGCCGCTCGGGCTGGTGGCGGCCGAGCACGGCAAGGCGCTGCCGCCCGGCATCGAGGAGATCATCGTCCGCGCCATGCGCAAGGAGGCGGAGCAGCGCTTCCAGACCATGGACGAGCTGGTGGCGGCGCTGGTGGCCTGCTACCGCGGCGTGGCCGGCGCCGGCATGAGCGGCTACATGGCCGCGCACCGCTCGGGCTCGCACTCGCAGCCGGCGCTGCCCAACCAGGGCCCGTTTCTCGGCCCGTCGGGGACCATCGCCGCCACGCCGCCGCCGGGCGGGCGCGGCCCGATGAGCCACACCCCGATGGGACACACGCCGATGCCGTACCACGGCAGCACGCCGCCCCCGGTGCGCTACCCGGTGCCGCAGCCCGACCCTCAGTTCACCAGCGGCGTGCACTCGGCGGCGGACTCGGGCGCGTTCGCCCAGAAGAAGAGCCGCGGCGGGCTCATCATCCTCCTCATCATCGTCATGGCGGCGGTCGGCAGCGGCATCGGGCTCCTGGTCGTGCAGCAGCAGAAGGGCGGCAAGAAGACCGCCGGCGGCGCGCACGGAAAGCAGGGCCCGACCGACCATCAGGGCAAGCTCGGCGGCGACCAGGGCCAGACCGGCCCCGACAACGGCGGCAAGACCGGACCCGACAAC
>DATFRY010000499.1:0-4437 GCA_035262925.1 Kofleriaceae bacterium
GACACCTCGGCCATCCGGCGGGGCAGGGTGATGGGGCGAAGCGCGCGCTCGATCGGGTACCCGGCCGGGCGCGGCGGCGGCGCGACCGCGTGCGCCTGCGCCGCGGGCGTGGAGACCTCGTCGAACTCGGTGACCGGTGCCTTCGGGTTCTCCTCTCCGCCCTCGTCGCCCGGCGCTCCGGCGTCGTCGCTGCTCTCCCCGGCCGCGGCCTTGTCGGCGGCATCGTCCTTGCCGCCCGCCCTGGCGCTCGCCTTGTCCTTGTCGCTCGCCGCGGCGCCGGCCTTGTCCTTGCCGCTCGCCTTGCCGGCGGTGCCCGCCTTGTCGCCGGCCTTGCCGCTCGCCTTGCCGGCCTTGTCACCCGCCGCGCTGTCGGCCTCGGCGCCCGCGCTCGCGTCTGCCGCGTCCGCCTTGGCCTTGTCTGTCCTGGCCTTGTCGGCCTTGGCTCCGTGACGTTTGGCCTTGTGGCCCTTGCTCTTGTGGGCCTTGGCCTTGGCCGGCGGCGTCTCCTCCTGGGCAGCGGCCCAGGCCGGGCTCAACACGACCAACCACAGCACGGCGGCGCGGACAGCGGTCATGAAGCTACTCTATCACCGCTCTCAGTCGTCCGGCTCGGGCGCGGCGCCTCCCATGCTCGCCAGGTCCTGCGGCCGGATCTTGGCGGCGTCGAACTTCTCGCTGCGCGCGAACATCTGGTCGAGCGTGCGGTCGAAGTCGGGCGCGCTCTCCGCCTTCTTCTTCCCGCGCGCCGCCGGCACGAAGCGAAGCGGGTTGAGCCGCGCGACCACGAACGGCTTGAGGTAGGCGCTCTTCAGGCCGGCCGCCTTGAGCGCGGTGACCAGCAGGGCCACCTTGTCATCCAGCTCGATCAGCCGCGCGGCGCGCGCCGTGCGCAGATCGTTGGCCGCCCGCAGCGGCTTGTCCAGGAAGTGCTCGCAGCGCCGCACGACCGGCAGGTAGGCGCCGCCGGAGTAGCGCGCGCGCTCGGCGTAGGCGCGGCCGATCGTCAGATAGGCCGGTTCCTCGAACTCGAAGGCCCAGTCGCTCTCCGGCCGCTTGCCCTGGCCCGCCTCCGCGGCCAGCGCGTCGGCCATGCGCACCACCTCGAGCGACTTGTCCTTGAGGTTGTGAGCCTTCTCGGTGTTGAGGGCCAGGATGCGGTACGCGAGCTCCACCTCGGGCACCAGGATCACCACGATCGACTTGGCGCCCAGCCGCCTCATCGCCTCCAGCCGGTGCATGCCGTTGGGCGTCCAGAACCCGCCCGGGTCGGCGCGCACCGCGATGAGCGGATCGAGGAAGCGGCCCACCTTGGGTATCACCCCGACGAGGCGCTTGGCGTGTGTGTCCGACAGCTCGCGCTGGAACGGCGTCGGCTCCACCTTGTCGAGCGGGAGGACGGCCAGCAGCAGCCAGTGCCCCCCCAGCGGGTCCCGGTAGCGCGACAGGACGCGCCCGCCCTCCGCCTCCACCGCCTCGCCCAGCTCGTCCACCTTCGCCGGCGGCGATTCGCCGGCGACCTCCTCGGGCTCGAGTCCGGTGCTCTTCGCCTTGGGCTTGGTCTTGCGCGGCGGCATGGCCACGAGACGATACAACAGAGCGAAGACAGGGGCACGATCTCGAGCCCGAGGCGGCCGCGAGGCGGCGGGCCCGGCCCGGCTTCCGATCAGCCGACCAGCATCGCGAGCGGACCGGCCGAGTCGCGGATCGCGCGGACGCCGTCCTCCAGCCACGCGAGGGCGAGCCAGGTCAGCGCCGGGTCGCCGGCGCTCGGCGCGGCCGCGCCGCCCTCCGCCGAGCAGTCGTCGGCGCCGAAGACGTCGCCGCTCACATCGGGCACCCGCTGGCACGGACCGACCTGATCGCACGTCGTGACGAACGGGTGCTGGTAGGTGCCCAGGTAGCACGGCGTCTGGCAGGGCTTGTTCGGGCCGCACGCCTTGCTACAGGACGTGATGGCGTGCGAGTCGCGAGCGGCGGTGAAGAGCAGGCCGGCCGCCAGGGCGACCGGGATCAGGACGCGACGAATCATCGGAGCCTCCTCTTTCTTGTCCGCCGCCGACTCGTTCCACGCGGCGTGCCAGCGGGCGCGCGCGCGTGCGATCGAGCGAAGTCGAGGGTTGCGGGCGCCGCGCGCGCCCGCGCGCATCGCGGCGCGCCGGAGCGGCATGCCGGATCGGCCCGCTCGGGGCCCCGCATGCCGATCCGGCATGTCTCGCGCGCGATGACCGCGCCGGCAGCGCCGTGTCAGTAAGGGCGGCCGCCGTCGTTTCCGCCCGGGGCGTAGTCGCAGACCACGGTGTTGGCGAAGGCGAGGCCATCGCACCGGTGGAGGCCGCAGCCGAGCTTGGTGGTCGCGGCCCACACGATCTGCGTGTAGTGGCCGCACACGCCGTCGCACGTGTTCGACTCGAGGTCGTAGCTCGACTCCTCGGACGCCCAGGCGGCGACCGCGTCCGCGCCGCTGGCCGGGCCGCCCGCGCCGTAGACGTTCTCGCCGACGTAGTCGGGGTAGTCGTCGCTCCGGCCCGCGTTGTGATCGATGAGGCCCGCAGGAGCTTCCTGATCGACGCACCGCTCGGCCCAGGCCTGCGCGATGGCGGCCAGCTCCGCATCCCACGACAGGGGATCGACGCCGTGCGCGGCCCTCACCTGGTTGTGGGCTGCCGTGGTCCCGGCCAGCTCGACCGGCTCACCCGATGCATCGCCGTCTCCGCCGCCGTCATCGCCGCCGTCATCGGCGGCATCGCCATCGTCGGCGCCGCCCGGATCGAGGCCATCATCGTCACCGCCGCCGCAGGCGGACCAGGCCAGGACCGCCGCGAGGACCGCCGCGGGAGCGCGCATCTCATCATCATAGAGCCGGCGCCGTCCCGACGATGCGCGAATGCGCCGCACACCCGCGGGGTCAGTGGCCGCCGCCGCGGCCGGGATCGGGCGGCGCGAGCGCGAAGTCGTGGACCAGCTCGAGCTCGCCGTCGACGGTGCGGGTGTCACCACGAGCGACTGCTCCGGCCCGGTCGCCGGCGGCCCTCGGCCGTGATGAGACTGTGCATGCGGGCCGGCCGCCACGGGTGGCCATCGACCGCGCGCAGGAGGCGCCCGACCGGTCCGTCGTCCGGGATGGGATGGGACGCGGGGATCACGGTGCGGAACGCGCGGCGGCCGTCGCCGTCGGCGACCAACGTGGCGCGTCGTGGGCGGCCGCCGCGCGCAGGCGACCGGCCTCACGCGCTCGTCGGCGCGCGGGCGCGCGGCTATGCTCGGCGCATGTCCATCGAGCTCCGCGCGGCGCTGCCCGGCGACGACGCTCGCCTGCGCGAGATCTACCTGGCCGCCACGATGTCGTCGTACGGCCGCGAGCTCACCTGGCTCGAGGCGATCCTGCGCGATCCGGCGACCCCGCTCGAGCCGGCCGACTGGACCGTCATCGCCGAGCGCGCGAAGACGGCGCTCGGCTACGCGGCGGTGACCGGCTCCCACCTCGAGAACCTGTACATCGATCCCCCGGCCCAGGGCCAGGGCGTGGGCGCGGTCCTCCTGGCCGAGGTCGAGGCGCGCATCGGCGCCCGCTTCGGCGTCGTGACGCTCCGCTGTCTGCACGCCAACCGCGACGCGCGCCGATTCTACGACCGCCACGGCTACGCGGTTCGCGAGACCCAGACCATCCTGCTCCACGGCCGGCCGCTCGAGGCCTGGCTGATGGAGAAGCCGTTCGCCCGGTAGGAGCCCCACATCCAGCCAGGGCGGGGACCGAGAATCGCGGACCGCGCGCCGCACCTCCGCGCCCGTTCGCTTCGGCTTGCGCCCCGGCCCCGCGATGCGCGCCGCCCCGGGTGGCGTCGGAGCGGGAGGTCGAGCTGGCCGCGGCGGCGACGACCACGAGTGGTGGCGACGTGCGAGGCGACCGGCCATCTCGCCATCTCGGACCGATCGCCGTCGCGTTGCGCCGGGAGGGGCCGCGCCGGGGCCGCGCCGCGGGCGATATTCGATGTTCGCCGTATCAAGCAAGCGAGCCGGGCGATCGGGAGCGCGCCACCCGGCAAGGTCGATCGGTCGGGGCCGCTCCGGGGCTCGAATGAGCGAACATCGTGTCGCTTGAACAACGGACATCGCGTCGCTCGCCCGTCGATCGGCATCCCGCCCGACCGTGCCGAGCCCGACGCCATGTGGCTCGCGCGTCATCGCCATTCGGCCGGTGCTGACGCGGGGCCAGGAGAGCGGCCGCCATCCAGTCCGCGACTCGCAGGCACCCAGCCGCGAAGCGTCCGGCGATGTGCGCGGTTTCAAGATGGGGCGCCGCGCCCAGCCGCGGTGCCCGGCCGCGCGGTGCCCGCGGGTTCAAGGTCGGCCGCCCCCCGCCGCGACGTCCGGCCGCGCGATGTGCGCGGTTTCAAGATCGGCCGCCCCCGCCGCGACGTCCGGCCGCGCGATGTCCGC
>DATFRY010000500.1:0-15119 GCA_035262925.1 Kofleriaceae bacterium
GATCGACGGGCGCGGGGGCCGACGTCCTCGAACAGCTCGATGATGTCGAGCAGGGTGACGCGCCTGGGATTGCCGCGGAAGCGGTGGCCGCCGCCGACGCCGCGGCAGGCCTCGACCATGCCCGCGCGGCCGAGGGTGCGCAGGACCTTGCCCAGGTGGTTGACCGAGATGTCGAAGCGGTCGGCGATCTCGCCGGCCGAGAGCTGCTTGCCCGGGCGGGCGGCGAGCTCACAGACGGCGTAGATGGCGATGCGAGTCGCGACCTGCAGCTTCATGCGTCGAGCCGCTTCTCGAGGAGGACGAACGGACCGGCCATCATGCCCTGGCTGCGAAAGAAGGAGAGGACCAGCTGGGCGTCCCTGGACGGCATGGTGCGCACCACCTCGACCCCGGCCCGGCGGAACCGGGCGCAGATCGCGTCGAACAGGAGCGTGGCGACGCCCTGGAGCCGATCCGACCGCTTGACGTTGATGGCGAAGATCCATCCGCTCGGGGGCGCGCCGAACTCCCACGTGCGCACGTCCCCCACGACGAAGCCGACCTTCTCGCTCCCCCGCTGGGCGACGAGAAAGAAGCGGTCGCGCGGGCTGGCCGCGCACCAGCCGAGGCGATCTCGCCAGTAGGCCGCCTTCTTGAGCCCGGTCGCCTCGGCGTCGAGCTGCACCACCGCCGCCAGGTCCTCCGCCCGCGCGACCCCGACCACGACGCGCGGCGGACCGCCATCCGGCTTTCGACGCGCGCGCTTCACTGCCGGCGATCCGGGTCGATCTGCTGTCGGAGCAGGTAGCGCTGCACCTTGCCGGTGGCGGTCCTGGGCAGCTCGCCGACGAAGTGGACCCGGCGCGGGAACTTGTAGCGGGCCAGGTGACTCTTGCAGTGAGTCACGAGCGCCTCGGCGAGGGCGTCCGACGGAGCGACGCCGTCTCGCAGGACGACCCAGGCCTCCGGCTTGAGGATGCCGTGGGCGTCCGGGACGCCGACGACCGCCGCCTCGCGGACGTCCGCGTGCTCCATCAGACGGGACTCGATCTCCGACGGCGAGCACCAGATCCCGCCCACCTTCATCATGTCGTCGCTGCGCCCGCAGTGGTGGTAGTAGCCGTCGTCGTCGCGAAAGTACGTGTCGCCGGTGTCCAGCCAGTCGCCCTGCATGCTCCGGGCGGTCCTCTCCGGATCGTTCCAGTAGCAGATCGCCGTCGAGTCGCCCCTGACCTGGAGCCGTCCCTGCTCTCCGGGCGCCGCCTCGCCGCCGCCCGGCCCGAGGATGCGGACCTCGTACCCGGGCACCGGCCGCCCGCTGGTTCCGGGACGCACGTCGCCGGGGCGGTTGGACAGGAAGGTGTTGAGCGCCTCGGTGGATCCCAGACCGTCCAGGATGGTGAGCCCGGTGCGCTGCTTCCAGCGCCGGTAGAGCTCCGCCGGCAGCGGCTCGCCCGCCGACACGCACACGCGCAGGGACGAAAGATCGGGCGACGCGGTCTCCAGCACCTGGAGCTGCGACGCGTAGAGGGTCGGGACGCCGAAGTAGAGCGTCGGGCGGGTGCGCTCGATGGTCTCGAGCGTGTTCTGCGCGGTCGGGCGCACGTCGAGCAGGACCGACGTCCCCCCCGCCCAGAGCGGGAAGGTCATCGCGTTGCCGAGGCCGTAGGCGAAGAAGAGCTTGGCGGCGGAGAAGATGACGTCGTCCGCCTGGACGCCGAGGACGCCTCGCCCGAAGAGCTCGCTCGTCACCACCATGTCGCGATGGCGGTGGACCGCCCCCTTGGGCCGGCCGGTCGAGCCGGAGGTGTAGAGCCAGAAGCAAGGCGCGGTCGCCTCGGCCGCGACCGGTTCGAGCTCGGCCGGCGCCTCGCCCATGAGCCGGCGCAGGCACACCTCGTCGCCCTCCACCGGAAGCGCGATGCGTGGGATCGAGCGGGGGCGATCCGAGGGTGGCGGCTCCGCGGTTGCGCGGGCCGGTGTCGGCCGCCGCTCTTCCGGCCCGGTCAGGGCTCCCTCGACCTCGACCGCGAACTCGGGCGAGAAGACGACCGCGGCGGCGGCCGAGTCGTCGAGGATGGCGCGGTAGTCGGCCGCGCGCAGGATCACGTTGAGGGGCACCGGAATGATGGCGGCCTTGATGGCGCCCCAGAACAGATAGAAGAACTCGGGGCAGTCCTTCACCACCATCAGCATCCGCTCCCCGGGCGCGAGCCCCGCCCGGCGAAGCGCGTTGCCGCAGCGGTCGACGTTCGCCGCCAGCTCGGCGTAGGTGACATCGCCCTCCCGGCAGCGAATGGCCACCCGCGCGCCGCGGCCCTCGCGGACGTGCCGGTCGATGAACGGAGCGGCCACGTTGAAGCCGGGCGCGAAGGACAGGCGCGACGGCGACTGCGATCGGTCGACGGTCATGCCCGCGGGGTTCAGGCTGGGCCCACTCATGTCCGCGGTCGCCCGGGCTGATCCTGGATGGGGCCAAGCTCGCGCAGGGCGCGCGCGGCGTACTCGCGCGCCACGCTCTTGCGCCAGCCGAGGGAGAAGTCGGTGTTCTGCAGCGGCTTGGCGATGTGGGCGACCAGCCTGGCCGCCTCGCCGATGACGCCGTCGTCGTCGAGCGAGCGGCCGATCAGGAACTCGGCGGCGGCTCGCGCCTCCTGCGGCCTCGATCCGGTCCCGCCCACGAAGAGTCGGACCGACTCGACCGCGCCGCCCCGACCGAGCCGCGCGCGCGCCGCCACGCCCAGCACCGGGAAGTCGAAGGAGCCGCGCCGGCGGAGCTTGACGTAGGAGGAGCGCTCGCCCGCCACCGGTGCGGGGACGTGGATCCGGGCCAGGATCTCGTCGGGCCGGCGGGTCAGGTGGTCGATGCCGTCGTCGGCGAACAGATCGCTCACGCCGATGCGCCGCTCACCGGCCGCCGAGACCAGGGTCGCCTCCGCGTCCAGGGCGCACAGGACCGGCGCCGTGTCGGACGACGAGACCGCCCAGCATCGGGATGAGCCCGGCGCCACCCAGCAGATGTCGCCGTCCTTCTTCATGCAGTATCCGATCGCGGCCCGCCACTCGGGCCCCTGGTCGTAATAGCTGCACCGGGTATCGAGGCACAGGTTTCCGCCCACCGTGCCCATGTTGCGCAGGGGCGGTGTGGCCACCAGCGACGCCGCCAGCGACAGCGCCGGCCAGGCGGCGGCGATCGCGCGGTCGTTCTCGATCGCCGACAGCCGGGTCAGCGCACCGAGGGTGAGGCCCTGCGCCGGATCGATCGACCGCTCCCCGAGCGCCGCCACGCCGCGCAGGCCGATGACGGTCCCGGGCGTCTGTTGCCGCCGCTTCATGTTGGGGAAGAGATCGGTCCCGCCCGCCACCACGGCCGCGTCGGGGCCCGCGTCGGACAGCGCCGCGGCCGCCTCGGACAGCGAGCGCGGCGCGAGGTAGCGGAAGCGCGGGAGCCGCATCATGGCCCGGCGGCCTCCCCGCCCGAACGGCCGCCCTTCGCCGGTGGAGCGGCCTCGCGCCTCCTGTCCTTCGGCCCGTCGGAGTCGGACGATCTGTCGCGCGGCCGGCGGTCGTTGATCGCGCTGCCGTCGCCGCCCTCCCACGGCGGCGGCACGACGAGCGGCTCCGGCCATGGCACGTCGGGAAACCTCGTCGGTCCGTGGCGGCGATGCGGGTCGCGCAGGGCGGACAGCACCTTCTCGGGCGCGATGGGCACCTCGTCGACCCGCACGCCGACCGCGTCGTACACGGCGTTGGCGATCGCCGGTGGGATCGGCAGGAGCGGGCCCTGTCCCACCTCCTTGGCCCCGAACGGGCCGCCCGGCTCCGGGGCCTCGATCAGGATCGTCTCGATGTCGGGCATGTCGAGCGAGGCCGGACTCTTGTACTCGAGCATCGAGGGCGTCTGGTGGACCAGCGCGCGAGAGAGCCGGGCCGGCAGGCGGCGAAAGGCCTGCTCCTCCATGAGCGCCTCGCCCAGCGCCATGTAGACCGATCCCTCCACCTGTCCGCGCACGAGCACCGGATTGAGCGCGCGCCCGATGTCGTGCGCGATCCAGACCTTCTCCACGCGCACGATGCCGGTCGCCTCGTCGACCGTCACCTCGACCACCGCCGCCGAGTAGGAGTAGGACGGGGACGGCCCCACCCCCGCGCCCTTGTAGCGGCCGGGCGACTTCGGGGGCCGATAGTTGCCCACGGCTCCCACCGTGCCGCCGCTCGCCTCCGCGATCTGGACGGCGGCGGCGAAGGCCATGTCTCGTTCCGGATCGGCCACGTCGAACACCCGCCCGCCGCCGAAGCCGATCCGCTCGACCGGGACTCCGAGCCGCGCGGCCACCGCCTCGGCCACGCGATCGCGCGCCCGCTGGGCCGCCTCGACCGCGGCGTTGCCCATCATGAGGGTCACCCGCGAGCTGTAGCTGCCCAGGTCGACCGGCCCGAGCGCGGTGTCTCCGGTCACGACCTTGACGTCGAGGACGTCGATGCCCAGCACCTCGGCGACCAGCACGGCCAGGACGTTGTCCGAGCCCTGGCCGACCTCGGCCGCGCCGCAGAACGCGGTGACGCTGCCGCTGCGGTCGCACAGGAGCTGCACTCCGCTGTGCGGCATGTCGTTCCAGTAGATGGGAAGCCCGGCCCCGCACAGATAGGACGAGGCGGCGATGCCCAGGCCGCGCCCGCGCTCGAGCTTGCGGAAGCGCCCCTTCCAGCCCGACGCGGCGACCACCGCCTCGACACAGGCGGTCAGCCCGATGGTGCGGATCGCCAGCCAGTTGGCGGTCAGGCTGTCGGCCGGGGCGGCGTTGTCGATCCGCCACTGGGCCGGATCGCGGCCCAGCTTCTCGCAGATCTTGTCGATGTGGATCTCGAGTCCGAAGCGAGGCTGCGGGGTGCCGTGGCCGCGCTTGGGGCCGCACGGCGGCTTGTTGGTGAAGGTGCGGCAGCCGCGGAAGCGATAGCGCGGCATCCGGTAGGTCACCGTCTCCAGCGCCCCGGTGTAGAAGGTGGACGCGACCCCGTAGCTGCCGTAGGCGCCGCCGTCGAGCAGACTCTCGACCGAATGACCGAGGATGCGCCCGTCGCGGTCGACGCCGGTCCGCATTCGCATGAGCACCGGGTGGCGCCCGCGGTGGCAGTAGAAGACCTCCTCGCGGGTCAGCGCGATCTTCACCGGCCGGCCGGTGACCAGCGCGGCCCTGGCCGCCACGATCTCGTGATTGAACGGGTCGGTCTTGCCGCCGAAGCCCCCGCCCTGGGGCGGCGCGATGACGCGGACGCGCGACGCCGGAACGCCGAGCACCTTGGCGGCGGCGCGGTGGAGGTAGTGCGGGGTCTGCGTGCTCGAGACGATGGTGACGCGCTCGTCGGTGCCGAGGTAGGCCAGCGCGGCGTGCTGCTCCAGGGCGAGGTGAGTGTTGCCCTGGTAGAAGAAGAGGTCCTCGACCACCAGCTCGGCCCCGGCCAGCGCGGCCGGCACGTCGCCGAAGTCGAGGGCGACCGCCTTGTGGATGTTCCCCCCGTCGCCGTGGTCGTGGATGCGCGGCTCGGGGACCGCCAGCGCCTCCTCGGGCGAGCCGATGGTGGCCAGCGGCTCGTAGCGCACCTCGATGAGCGGCGCGGCCTCCTCGGCGACCAGCTCCTCGACGGCGATCACGGCCGCCACCGGGTCGCCCACGAAGCGCACCTTGTCCCGGCAGAGCGCGTGCTCGTCCTGCGACACCGGGAGGATGCCGAACGGCACGGGGAAGTCGTCGCCGGTCAGCACCGCGCGGACGCCCTCGGTCGCCAGGGCCCTGCCGGTGTCGATGCCGAGGATGCGGGCGTGCGGCACGGTCGCGCGCACGAGCTTCATGTGCAGCATGCCCGGCATGGAGAAGTCGTCGGCGAAGCGCGTCTCTCCGGTCACCTTGCCGAGCGCATCGACCCGCCGGAGCGGCTTGCCCAGGACGTGGAAGGAATCGCCCGTCCGACCGGGCTCACGCTTCACGGCCATCGGCGCCGCCTCGCTGGAGAGTGGGGAGCTTCGGCGCGGGCGGCGGCTCGCCGCCCATCGCGCGGGCGGCGGCCGCGACCGCCTCGAAGATCTGTAGGTAACCGGTGCAGCGGCAGATCTGACCCGAGAGCGCCTCGGCGATCTGCTCCCGGCTCGGTGCCGGTGTGCGGTCGAGCAGCCACTTCGCCGCCAGCAACATCCCCGGCGTGCAGTATCCGCACTGGGCGGCGCCGTGGTCGGCGAAGGCCTCCTGGAGCGGATGCAGCGCCGGACCGTCGCGCAGCCCCTCGACGGTGACGGCGCTGCGCCCCTGGCATTCGACCGCCGCGACCAGGCAGGACAGCACCAGCTCTCCGTCCAGGATGACGGCACAGGCGCCGCACTCGCCCAGCTCGCAGCCGTGCTTGGTGCCGGTCAGCCCGAGATCCTCGCGCAGGACCTCGAGCAGGGTCTTGTAGGACTCGACCACCAGGTCGCGGCCCTCGTCATTGACGGAGAACGCGAGCCGGACCTTCTCGCGCGCAGCGGTCTTGAGCGGGACCAGCGGGCCGTCCATCGGGCATTCCCTCCAACTCGCCCGCCAAGACTAGCACGCGGCCGCGGCGCCCGCAGCGAGGCGTCGACGCTCACGGCGTGTATCGACGCAAACAGGTACCTCAATACATCTTTCGGGAAGCGCACCCCGCCAAAAAGGCTTGCGCGGCTCCGATCGGCGCGCGTATGGTCGCATTCGGTCGACCTCGTCGACGACGATGCATGGCGTCGTCACCCGAGCTGGTGACTCCTACAGAGAGGTGCGCCAATGAAGGTTGCGCTGTTCTCGCGTGCCGCGCCGGTCGTCGCTGCGTCGAGCTGGTCGCCCCATCCGGCCAACCCGTCCTGAACGGCTCGCCGCGCCAGCGGCGAGGAGGTCATCATGCCCGCCACGTCCCACACCGATTTCCTTCGCACGGCGATCGCGGCCGCGGCCGCCCTGCTGGTCGCATCGACTCTGTCGTGCAGTGAAAAGAAGGCCGACGAAGCCAAACCTGCCGCCGCCGCTCCGTCTCAGGCCGAGCCGGCCGCCGGAGGAGGCGGTGGTGGTGGCGGTGGTGGTGGTGGGACGATCAAGATCGGGATGATCGCGGCCTTCTCGGGCCCGTTCGCCGACATCGGCAAGCAGCTGCAAGGCGGCATCAAGGCCTACGTCAAGAAGCACGGCGACACGGTCGCCGGCAAGAAGATCGAGATCCTCTACCGCGACACGACGGGACCGGCGGCCGAGGTCGCCAGGCGCCTGGCCCAGGAGCTGATCGTCCAGGACAAGGTGGACTTCCTGGCCGGCTTCGGACTCACGCCCGAGGCTCTCGCCGCGGCGCCGGTCGCGACCGAGGGCAAGACGCCGATGATCATCATGAACGCGGCCACCTCGATCATCACCACCAAGTCGCCGTACATCGTCCGGTTCTCCATGACGTTGCCGCAGGTCTCGGCTCCTCTCGGCGAGTGGGCGGCCAAGAACGGCATCCACAAGGCCGCGACCCTGGTGTCCGACTATGGCCCCGGCCACGACGCCGAGGCCGCGTTCACCAAGACCTTCACGGCGGGCGGCGGCCAGATCGTCCAGTCGGTGCGCTCGCCCCTGGCCAACCCCGAGTTCTCGTCGTACACGCAGCGGATCAAGGATTCCCACCCCGACGCGGTGTTCGTGTTCGTTCCGGCCGGCGAGCAGAGCGTCGCGGTCATGAAGAGCTTGCAGGAGCGCGGGCTGACCAAGGCCGGCATCAAGCTCATCGCCACCGGCGACGTGCTCGACGATCACCAGCTGCCCGCGATCGGCGACGTCGCGCTCGGCACCATCAGCACGTTTCACTACTCGGTGGCGCACCGGTCGCCCGAGAACGAGGAGTTCCTGGCCGCGTATCGCGACGCCAACGGCCCGGACGCGGGCCTGCCCAACTTCATGTCGGTGGCAGCCTACGACGGCATGGCTGCGATCTACGACGTCGCGCAGAAGCTCGAGGGCAACATCGACGCCGACAAGGCCATGGAGATCCTCAAGCACACGTCGTTCACCAGCCCGCGCGGGCCGATCTCGATCGATCCGGACACGCGCGACATCATCCAGACCGTGTATCTTCGGCGCGTCGAGAAGGTGGACGGCGAGCTGCGCAGCGTCGAGCTGTCGGAGTTCCCGAACATGAAGGACCCGGGCAAGTAGCGGCGCTGCGGGGCAGGATGCTCGCCTCGTTCCTCAGCGTGCTGTTCGACGGCGTGGCGTACGGCAGCCTGCTCTTCGTGATCAGCGTCGGGATGTCGGTGACGCTGGGCCTCATGCGCTTCGTCAACCTGGCGCACGGCGCGTTCGCCATGTTCGGCGGCTACGCCGCGCAGGTGCTGGTGACGCGCTGGGGGCTGTCGCTGTTCACGGCGCTGCCGGTCGTCCTGGTCGGCTTCACCGGGATCGGGGCGCTGTGCGAGCGCCTGCTGTATCGCCGGGTGTCGCGCGACCGCCCGCTCGACCAGGTCCTGTTCACCATCGGGCTGGCGTTCATCGCGACCGCGCTGGCCACGTGGATCTGGGGCCCGACTCCCAGGCGGATCGCGCTGCCGGACGCGCTGACCGGGCAGCTTCACGTGCTGGGGGTCGACCTCGGCGTCTACCGGCTCTTCCTGATCGGGATGGTCGTCGTCATCACGGGGTCGCTCTACGTCCTCATCGAGCGGACCAGGCTGGGTGCCCAGCTGCGCGCGGCGGTGGATCGCCCGGACGCCGCGGCAGGGCTGGGCATCCCGGTCGACCGCGTCTTCACGATGAGCTTCGCGATCGGGACCGGGATGGCAGCGGTCGGCGGCGCGCTCGGCGTCGACGTGCTCGGCCTGGACCCGCAGTTCCCGTTCAGGTACATGGTGTACTTCCTGCTCGTCGTCGTGGTGGGCGGCGCCGGGTCGATCGTCGGCAGCGCGGTCGCGGCGATCGCGCTCGGCGTGTTCGACGTGGTCGGCAAGTACTACGTCCCGGGCGCGGGGGCGTTCCTGATCTACGCGGCGATGGTGGCGCTGCTGCTGATCTTCCCGCACGGCCTGATCCGGAGGGCGCGATGACCGCGCCGGCCCCCCACACGCGCGCCTCGGACGCGGCGGCCGGCCTGCCCGGCGACAGCTGGCGGGTCCGGGACACGGCGATGTGGCTCGTCCCGGTCGCGGCCTACGTCGCGTTCCCCGACCACCTGGTGCTGGGCAGCCAGATCGTCATCACCGCGCTGTTCGCGCTCTCGCTCGACATCATTCTCGGCTACGCCGGGATCGTCTCGCTCGGCCACGCCGCCTACTTCGGCGTCGGCGCCTACACCGCCGGGCTGCTCGCGGCGCACGGGTGGGGCGAGCCGCTGACCGGCCTGGTCGCCGCCGGCGCGGTCGCCGCCGCGGCTGGCTGCGCCACGAGCTTTCTCGTCATCCGCGGCGGCGCCTTGACCCAGCTCATGATCACGCTCGGCATCGGCCTCCTCCTGTTCGAGGCGGCCAACCGGGCAAGCCACCTGACCGGCGGCGTCGACGGACTGTCCGACGTCCACATGTGGCGCGTGCTCGGCGTCTTTCGCTTCGACCTGGCCGGCAAGGTCGGATACGTCTACAGCCTGGTGGTCGGGCTGGCCGCGTTCCTGGGCGTCCGACGCATCCTGTGCTCGCCGTTCGGCCTCTCGCTGCGCGCGATCCGCGAGGGGGCGGTGCGGATGCAGGCGCTCGGCGCGCCGGTGGCCCGGCGGCTCGTCGCCGCGTTCAGCCTGGCCGCGGCCCTGGCCGGCGTGGCCGGGGGGCTGCTGGCTCAGACCACGCAGTTCGTCGCGCTCGACGTGCTGAGCTTCCCGCGCTCGGCGGCCGTCCTGATCATGCTGGTGCTGGGCGGGGCCGGGCGGATCTACGGCGCCTTCATCGGCGCGGGCCTGTTCATGCTGATGCAGGACTACCTCGCGCGCCGCGACGTCATGTACTGGCAGCTGTGGATCGGACTTCTCCTGGTGGCGGTCGTGCTGTTCGGTCGCGGCGGCGTGCTCGGGCTGGCCGAGGCGCTGCGCGACCGGCTGCGGAGGGCGGGGTGAGCGACGGCGCCGATCGCCCGGCGGCGGCGGCGCGGACGGTCGCGCTGCGCACGGTGGGGCTGTGCAAGTCGTGGGGCGGGATCCGCGCCAACGACCATGTGAACCTCACCCTGCCGGTCGGCGCCCGCCACGCCCTGATCGGCCCCAACGGCGCCGGCAAGACCACGCTCATCAACCTGCTCACCGGGCTCTATCCGCCGTCGGCCGGTCGCGTGGTGCTGGGCGACGACGACATCACCCGTCTGGCGATGCACGAGCGGGTCGAGCGCGGCATGGTGCGAACGTTCCAGACCAGCACGCTGTTCCCCGGCCTGACGGTGCTCGAATCGGTCGTGCTCGCGATCTGCCAGCGGAGCGGCCTCGGGCGCATGTGGACGCGCCCGGTGGCGCGGCTCGGCGGGCCGGTCGCCGAGGCGCGCGAACTGATCGACAGGCTGCGCCTGGGGCCGGTGGCGGGCACCACCACCAGCAAGCTCCCCTACGGCATGCAGCGCCTGCTCGAGATCGCGCTCGCGCTGGCGATGAAGCCGAAGATCCTGCTCCTCGACGAGCCGGCGGCCGGCATCCCGTCGGGCGAGAGCGCGGAGGTGTTCGAGATCATCGCCGCGCTGCCCGGCGACGTCTCCGTCCTCTTCATCGAGCACGACATGGAGCTGGTGTTCCGCTTCGCGGAGCGAGTGGCCGTGCTGGTCGATGGCGCGCTCCTGACCGAGGGCACGCCGGCCGAGATCGCGTCCGACCCGCGCGTGCGCGCCGTCTATCTCGGCGAGGCCGGCTGAGCGTCATGGCGGCGCTCCTCGAGCTCGACCACGTCACGGCAGGATACGGCCAGTCGGTCGTGCTCGACGGCGTCACGCTGTCACTGGAGAGGTCCGAGGCGCTCGCCGTGCTCGGCCGCAACGGGGTCGGCAAGAGCACGCTCCTGGCCACGCTGATGGGCCTCACCACGACGCGGGCCGGCTCGCTGCGCTGGCAGGGCCGAGATCTCGGAGCCATGCCCGCGTTCCGCCGCGCCCGCGCAGGAATCGGCTGGGTCCCGCAGGAGCGCCTGGTGTTCCCGTCGCTCACCGTGCACGAGCACCTCGTCGCGGTCGCGCGTCCGGGCCCGTGGACCCCGGCGCGCGTCTACGAGATGTTCCCCGGCCTCGGAGGGCGGCGCACCAACCGGGGCGATCAGCTGTCGGGCGGCGAGCAGCAGATGCTGGCGATCGCGCGCGCGCTCATGACCAATCCCCAGCTTCTCCTGCTCGACGAGCCGCTCGAGGGGCTGGCGCCGATCATCGTCCAGGAGCTCGTCGGCGTGATCCAGGCCCTCCGGCGCGACGCGGGCCTCGCCGTCATCCTCGTCGAGCAGCACGCGCGGATCGCTCTGTCGCTGACCGAGCGCGCGATCGTCCTCGACCGGGGGCGGATCGTCCATCGCGGCGAGAGCCAGAGGCTGCTGGACGAGCCCGACGCCCTCGATGGCCTCCTGATGGGCGACGCGCGCGGTCGTGTGCTAAAGCAAGGAGGGTGAAGCGAGTCCTGGTCGCGGCGGCGCTCGGGTGGGCGGCGGCTCTGTCGCTGGCCGGCCATCCGGCGCTGACCGACGCGGCCGGGTCGGCGTCCCCCTGCGGCTGCTCCGTGCCCGAGGATGGCCCCGCGACGCGGGCGCAGTGCGGGCCCGCCGCCATCCGGCCGGTGCGGGGCGAGCGGCGGGCGGCCGGCGGGGGCGCTCCCCCGGTCGCCGTCCCATGCGTGAGCGACGCGCCGGCCCGGGCCGACGTTCGGCCCGCGCCACCCGGCGGCACGCCTCCGGCACGGACCAGCCTGGTCTCGTCGGTGACGCGCGCCCCGCGCGCACCTCCGCGCGCCTGATCGCGAACGAGGACGCGGTGCCGCGGATGTGGCGCCGAGAACCGGTTGCGGCAGGCATTTTGCTGAGAGGGATCCATGCGCGACGCACGCCTCTCATGGCCCTGGTGAGGCCATGGAGTGGCTCAACTATCACCACCTCCTCTACTTCTGGCTCGTGGCGCGCGAGGGGGGCCTGGTCCCCGCCGGGCGCATCCTGCGCCTGTCTCAGCCGACGCTGAGCGAGCAGATCCGCAAGCTGGAGCAGTCGCTGGGCGAGCAGCTGTTCGAGCGGCGCGGTCGGCGCCTCCTTCTGACCGAGGTCGGCCGGGTCGCCTATCGCTACGCCGACGAGATCTTCGGCATCGGCAGCGAGCTCCTCGATGCGGTGCGCGGCCGCGCCACCGGGCGGGGCATTCGACTGACCGTCGGTGTGGTCGACGCGGTGCCCAAGCTCCTGGTCCGTCACGTGCTCGATGCGGCCGTGCGCCTGCCCATGCCGGTCGCCCTGGTCTGTCGCGAGGACCGGATCGAGCGGCTCATGGTCGAGCTGGCCAACCACGCCGTCGACGTCGTCATCTCCGACGCGCCGGCGCCGCCCGGCTCGCCTGCCCGCGCCTACAACCACATGCTCGGCGAATCGGGGGTGAGTCTGCTGGGCGCGCGCGCGCTGGCCGCGCCGCTCCGCCGGCGCTTCCCGAAGGGCCTCGACGACGCGCCGGTCCTCCTGCCGCTGGCGGACAATGGACTGCGCCGCGCCCTCGAGGGATGGTTCGCCGGGCTCGGCATCCGCCCGCGCGTGGTGGCCGAGGCCGAGGACAGCGCGCTCCTCGCCGCCTTCGCGGCCGACGGGATGGGCCTGGTGTTCGCGCCGACGGTCGTGGCCGACGTGGTCGGCAAGCGCTACGGGCTGGTCCGCGTGGCCGAGGTCGAGGACGTTCGCGAGCGCTACTACGCCATCTCCTGCGAGCGGCGGCTGGTCCATCCGGCCGTGCTCGCCATCCGCGAGGCGGCCCGCACGGAGCTGTTCTCGTCGTGAGGTATGGCCGAACGGTCGGTGCCGAACTTCCGAATGGCGCGGGCCGCGCGGCCGCGACATTCATCCTTGCACGGCCGCCGCGCCCTCATCCGCCATGATCTGGGTCTACATCGCCTTCATCGCGCTCGTCCTCGGACTGCTGGTCCTCGATCTCGGCGTCCTCAACCGGCGCCCGCACGTCATCCGCGTCGCGGAGGCGCTCGGCTGGTCGGCCCTGTGGATCGGGCTCGGGCTGCTCTTCTCCCTCGCGGTCTACGCCGGGTACGAGCACCGCTGGCTCGGGCTCGGCACCGGCGCCGACGCGCTGTCGACGCCGCGGCCCGGCCCCGACGGCGCCCTGATCTACAACGACGGGGCCAGCGCGCTCCTCAAGTACCTGACCGGCTTCGTGGTCGAGAAGTCGCTCGCGGTCGACAACATCTTCGTCATCGCCATCATCTTCTCGTCGCTGTCGGTGCCGCCCATCTATCAGCACCGGGTGCTGGTGTGGGGCGTGGTCGGCGCGCTGCTCATGCGCGGCGTCATGATCGCCGTCGGCGCCGCGCTGGTGACCCGCTTCTCCTGGGTCCTGTACCTGTTCGGCGCCTTCCTGCTGCTGACCGGGATCAAGATGCTCCTGGTCAAGAAGGAAGGGACCGCGCCCGGCGACCGCGCGCTGGTCCGCTGGCTGCGCCGCTACGTGCCGATCACCGAGCGCTTCCACGGTCAGCACTTCCTGGTGCGCGCCGGCAGCGCCGCCAGCCGCGAGCCGCGCGCGCGTGGCCTGCCGGCCGAGCCGGACCGCGTGGTCGAGGGCGCGCGGGCCGGCGCGCTCCTGGCCACGCCGCTCCTCCTCGCCGTCGTCATGATCGAGCTCACCGATGCGATCTTCGCGGTCGACTCGATCCCGGCCATCTTCGCCATCACCACCGATCCGTTCCTGGTCTTCACCAGCAACGTGTTCGCCATCCTGGGACTGCGCAGCCTCTACTTCGCGCTGTCCGGGATCATCGATCGCTTCCGCTACCTCAAGGTCGCCCTGTCGTTCGTGCTGGTCGTGATCGGCGGGAAGATGCTCGCCCATCACTGGCTCGAGCCGCTCCTGGGCGACCGCTTCGCCCTTGTGATGCTCGCCGCGGTCGCCGTCATCCTGGCCGCCGGTGTGCTCGCCTCTCTGCTGCCCACCCGATCGAAGGAGAACGTATGAACTGTCCGCGCTGCACATCACCGATGGAAGACCTGGACCGCGACGGCATCACGATCGACCGCTGCATGTCGTGCCGGGGGGTCTGGCTCGATCGCGGCGAGCTCGAGCGACTCACCTCCCGCGGCCGCAGCGGCGAGTACAGCGACCGCCGCCGCGACGAGTGGGACGAGGACAGCGACGCCGGCGGCCGCCGCCACAGGGGCAAGCGCCGGAGCTGGTGGGAGGTCTTCGACTGACTGACGCCGCGTGGCGGACATCGGCGATCGCCAGAACCGCGACCGCCCCGTCATGGTGCCGGCGGAACCGGGAGCCAAGTGCGCGATATGAAGATTGCGACTGGTGGCCCCGGGATTGCTGATGGGGAACCACCATGCATCGATGCCTCGGGCCGACCGACCACCAGGTGCCTCTCCGGCCGCGACGCTGTCCAGCGCTCCTCGCAGCGGCCCTCCTGCTGGCATGTTCGGCCTCGGCGCTGGCCGCCTGCGCGGAGCACGACGTCGGCCTCGCGGGCGTCGACTGCGAGGACCCGACGGTGGAGGCCGGCGCCCCGTGCGCTCGCGAGGACGCAGTCTGCGAATGGGCCGATGACTGCGGTGGGGAGACGCTGGAGTGCCAGGGAGGCGTCTGGATCGCGACCGAGGAGCGCGGGTGCGCCGCGGATCCCGTCCCGTGCACGGCAGCACCCGGCGATCTCGATGCCTGCGATCATGACTCGACCTGCGATCCGGACGGCGATTGCCGCGACGTGCTCGAGTGCGCGTCGTACACGTGGCGGGCGTACGCCGTGTGCAGCGAGGAGTACTGTCCCGCCGCCGCGCCCGTGCCGGGCAAGGCGTGCGACAGCGAGGAGCGCGCCTGCGACGTCGAGCATCCCTGCGGCAGCCGTCTATTCTCGTGTCTGGACGGCTGGTGGCACTTCATCGGCGGCGCGATCTGCACCGATCCGGTCGCGTGCGCCGACGTGCCGGTGGAGAACGACGCCTGCGCCACGCCCGGCGACGTCTGCAG
>DATFRY010000501.1:0-4307 GCA_035262925.1 Kofleriaceae bacterium
CGAAGTCTCCGTACCGCCGCTCGACGGTGAACCCACCGTGGGTGAGGAGCGCCTCGAGCTCGGCGGGGAAGAACTTGCGCTGGCTGAGATGCACCACTCGTTCGCGCCCGGGACCGTCGGTGTGAGCGTAGTAGAGGCGGATGAGCGCGATCTGGCTGACGTGGTCGTAGTCGTGGTTGGTCGAGTAGATCATGCGTCGGCCGGTGGTCGGGTGGCGAAAGGCGGTGCGCGCCCAGCGGCGTGACGGGTCGCGGGACAGCCACCGGAGGTCGGGGTTCTGCACGTCGAAGGCGAACCGCCCGCCCTCCTCGAGGTGGGCGCGTACGCGGTCGAGGCAGGCCGCCACCTCGACGCGGGTGTAGAGGTGCTCGAACGAGTTGAAGCTCATGACGACGAGCGGGAAGCGGGCCGCGAAGGCGAAGCGGCGCATGTCGCCGCGCACGAGCGCGGCGCGCGCGCGGGCGGCGCGGCCGAGTCGCTCGACGCGGCTCGCCGCCCGGCGCAGCATGGCCATCGACAGGTCGACGCCGACCACGCTGTGGCCGTCGCGCAGGAGCGCGGTGGTGAGACGCCCGCTGCCGCAGGCCAGCTCGAGCACGCGGCCCGAGCTGCCGAGCAGCTCGCGGGCCAGCTCGCGGTAGAAGCTGACGTCTCGCCGCCGGCGCCGGTACTCGAAGTCGTAGAGCTCCGAGTCGCTGTAGTGCTCGCGGCAGCCGCGCTCGACCAGGTCGGCCGCGCCCGCGTCCGGTTCGCTCGCCTCGCCCGCGTCGTCGGAGCTCAGCCGCCTGCCACCGGCTCCCACTCTCCGCTCTGGTTCTGGTTGACCGCCGAGCGGCGACGCCGGCGGCCGCCACGGCGGCGCCGGCGCTTCTTGCCGGGGCGCATCTCCTCACCGGCCGGTGCGGCGGTGGTCCCCTCGTCCTGGGCGTGCAGCTTGCTCCAGTACGACAGATCGGAGACGTCGAAGCCGCCCACCTTGCCCATCATGTGGTGGATCGACAGCGCGTCGCGGAAGAACTCGCGGCGGACGAGAGACATCGGCTTGCCGCGGCGGCGGCGGGCCGGGCCCAGGCGGCGCTGGGCGAGCAGGATCTGGCGGCAGCGCTCGGCGTCGCGCCGCGCGATCTGCAGCTGCTGGGCCAGCGGGTGCAGCACCTCGAGCACCACGTCGTTGGCCTCGAGCGGGCGCATCCCGTCCTGCAGCAGGTCCTCGAACAGGAACGGCGTGCACAGCGCGGCCAGGAGCAGCGAATTGGACAGCTCGCTTCCGTGCCGGAAGACGGCGTCCAGCTGGTCGAGCATGGCCCATGCCATGACCCGGCGGCGGGCCATCGCCTCGGGCGACCGGGTGAAGCTGACCAGGCCCGAGCCGGCCGGCACCGGCTGAGAGCCGCGGGCCGCGCGCCCGCTGTCCTCGCCAAAGCCTCCGTCGTCGTCGCCGAGCTCGTCGTCGTCGAGCTCGTCGTCCTCGTCGTCTCCGTCCTCGGCCTCGGCCTCGTCTTCTTCGTCGCCGTCGTCCGCGGCGGCGGCCGTCGCGGCGGTGTGGTCGTCGTCGGCCGTTGCGGCGTCGGTTGCCGCGGCGCCGGCTGCGTCGTCCTCGAAGTCGTCGTCGTCCGCGTCGCCGGCCGCGGCGTCCTCGAAGTCGTCGTCGTCCGCGTCGCCGGCTGCGGCGTCCTCGAAGTCGTCGTCGTCGTCCGCGTCGTCGCCGGCCGCGGCAGCGGCCGCGCGGGCGTCCTCGGCGAGCCGGTCATCGTCGTCGTCCGAGCGTGGCGCGGCGGCGTCGGCGTTCGCGCCGTGAAGCTCGGCGTGCTCCATCGACGGCGCTCTCGAGGTCGGGGCCGCGGTGGCGGGCCCGTCGTCGTCCGCCTCCGCCCGCGCGCTGTCGGACTCGTCCGCCGTCGCGCCGAGTGCCTCGCCGCCGTGGAGCTCGGCCTGCACGTCCGCTTCCTCGTCGGGATCGTGAACGTCCTCGAGCTCGTGGTCGTGCGACAGCGCCGCATCGAATGCGGGGGCCGCGCCCCAGTCCGCCTCGTCCGAGCTCGCCGCCGGATCGGCTCCTGCTTCCGGCTCGTCGTCGGCCCACACGGCGGCCCACTCGGCCTCGTCGCCGCCGCGCGCGCGCGTCGCTGCACTGGACGCGGTGGCCGTGGCGCCCGGCAGGGCCGGGCGGCTTCGCGTCAGTCGCGAGTCGGGCGGAGGCGCCGGGGCGCGCTCCGGCTCGGGCATCGGCGGCGGCTGCCCGAAGAGCGCCGTCAGCTGCGGGGACAGAATCCCGGCCAGCCCGGTGTCGATGAGCAGAGCCAGCGAGCGCCGCGCCGCGCCGCCGCGCAGGAGCCGGTAGAGCTCCTCCAGCACGCGCGGCTGCGGGCACTTCGCGATCTCGCTGCGGTGGCGGACGAGCGCGGCCAGCGTGCTGTGCTCGATCTCGAACCCGAGCCGGGCGGCGAACTTGACCGCGCGCAACATCCGCACGGGGTCCTCGCGGAAGCGAATGTCCGGATCGCCGATGGTGCGCACGACGCGCCGCTCGAGGTCCTCGAGCCCGCCGACGTGGTCGATCACGCGCTCGGCCTCGAGGTCGTAGAAAAGACCGTTGATGGTGAAGTCGCGGCGGCGGGCGTCCTCGGTGTCGGTGCCGAAGACGTTGTCGCGCCGGATCAGGATCTCGTCGCCTTCCTCGACCTCGTCGCCCTCGCGGGGGTTGGCGCGAAAGGTGGACGTCTCGATGATTTTCGGCCCGAAGAAGATGTGGGCGAGGCGAAAGCGGCGCCCGATGATCCGGCAGTTCCGAAACAATTGCCGGATTTCCTTCGGGGTCGCGTTGGTCGCGACGTCGAAGTCCTTCGGCGTGCGAGCGAGGAGGAGGTCGCGGACGCAGCCTCCGACGAGATAGGCCTGAAAGCCGTGTCGCGCGAGGCGCCGTACGACCTTGTCCGCATCCGGGTCAATCAGGTCCCGCGCGATGCGCATCTTATTGGAACCACTAGCACAGTGCGAGATCGAGGGCAAGCCGCTGTGCGTGCGCCCTGACCACGTGGCCCAAACTCAGGCCAAAAAAAAGACCGCAGCGACCGTCGGGGGGGGGGAAGGCCTGCTGCGGTCCGCCTGCTACGCTATCGCGTGCGGCTTGGGACTCAGCATACGGCTCAACGGTCCAGATGCAAGTTCTTTCGCGGAGAAAAACGAGGAATGAAAATCGAAGCCAAATAGGTGCTCTCCAGTACCTCGGTTTCCTACTCTTCGCGGTGTCAGCGTCTGCAAGAGGCTGAAATAACATGTCCGCATCACAGAGTCCCGGCTCGCTTGAGCGCAATGGTCCGCCAGGGCAGGAGCCGGTGGACCCCCTCGTTGGGGACCACCAGCGACGAGATCTCGATCGCCGGTTCATAGCCGGCGGCGATCACCCCCACGGTGTACCGCTGTCCGCGCGGAAGCGGCGGCTCGAGGACGAAGCGCCCGGTGGCATCCGACTGGCTCCATGCGGCGACGTGCTTCCCGAGGCGCGGGGGGGCCAGGTCGGCCGCATCGGCGGCGCCCGGCTCGAGCGCCACCACGTACGCGCCGCGCACGGGCTGGAGACTGGTCGCGTCGGTGATGTTGCCGGTGACCAGCACGCGCTGGCCGTACGGATCGGCGGGCAGGGATTCGTCCGCGCCTGCCGCCGGCGTCGACTCGGGCGCGGGCCCGCCGCGGCGGCCGGCGGCGATGAGATCGCGCGCCAGCTCGATGGGGCGGATGAGGCCGACCTTGCCGATGGCGGTCACGGTGCCGCCCCGCTCGGCGGTGAACGCGCGGTACGCGGTGGGCACACCGATGAGGCGGCCGAAGCGGTCGGCTGCCGTGCCGCCCGAGTTGCCGGCGCTGATCGCGGCGTCGGTGCGCATGAAGGCGCGGCTGGAGGCACCGCCGTGCTCGCCGGTCCAGCCCGACACCAGTCCGGCGGAGACGCGGATGGCGCTGCCGCCCGCGTTGGGATAGCCGAGCACCCAGACCTGCTCGCCCGGCACGACTCCCTTGGAGTCGCCGAGCGGGACCGCGGGCCAGTATTCTGGCCACCAGGGCTGGCCGTTGAGGTCGCTGTCGCAGCGGATGAGCGCGAGATCGACGTCCGGGCGCAGGATGCCGTCCCGCGGAACGCCGGCGCACACCAGCTCCGGCTCGCGCTCGGCGGCGCGAAAGCGCCCGATGAGGAACAGGTCGTAGTGGCGCGTGCGATACGGGTCGTACAGCACGTGGTGGTTGGTGAGGATCGAGCCGCTCGAGTCGACGATCGTGCCCGAGCCGCCGGCCATCGGCCGGAGCTCGCC
>DATFRY010000502.1:0-3657 GCA_035262925.1 Kofleriaceae bacterium
CGCGCTTCGGCTCGGCGCGCTTCGGCTCGGCCCGCTTCGGCTCGGCTCGCTTCGGCTCGGCTCGCTTCGGCTCGGCCCGCTTCGGCTCGGCTCGCTTCGGCTACGACGCCCCTTCGGCTCGCCGCGGATCTCGAGCACCGACAGATCGGGACACATCTCACCGCGTGATTCCGCGCGACGGGCCGCGACAATTCGGGCCGGCGTCGCCAGCGCGGGTGCTATAAGCCGGCCCCGATGAGCCGACGTCATGGATGGTGTGCTGGTCTCGTTTCCCTCTCTCTCGCGCTCCTCGGCGCGGTCGCCTGCGGAGACGACAAGCACCCTGCCGGGCCCGGCGGCAGCGAGGCCGACGCCGGCGCGGGCGAGCCGGATGCTTCGGCTCCCGACGCCGGCGGACCCGACGGCGGCGACAGCGTCACCGTGACCTGCCCCGATGCGGTGCCGGCTCCAGGCGAGGGCGCATGCGACGTCACCCCCGGCGACGGAACCGCGGTGCTCCTGCGCGGGACCGTGCTCGGGCGCGGCACCGTCTACGAGAACGGCGCCGTGCTCTACGACGGCAGCTCCATCGCGTGCGTCGGCTGCGACTGCGGCGCGAGCCCCGAGGCCACCGGCGCGACCCGCGTCGACTGCGCCGACGCGGTCATCTCGCCCGGGCTCATCAACCCGCACGACCACATCACGTACACCGAAGGGTCGCCGATCGACCACGGCGCCACGCGCTACAACCACCGCCACGAGTGGCGGCGCACGCTGTCGGCGCCGCAGAACTCGCACGGCACCGGCGCGACCTCGGCCGGCACCCGCTGGGGCGAGGTGCGCATGCTGCTCTCCGGCGTGACCTCGATGGTCGGGTCGGGCGGCGCCACCGGGATGGTGCGCAACCTGGATCGCCTGTCGGCCGGCGACGAGACGCTCGGGCTGCAGGAGGTGGAGTTCGAGACCTTCCCGCTCGGCGACACCAACGCCAACGGGTCGTCTCGCCCCGACTGCAGCTGGGACTACGCGATCGACGAGCGCGAGGCGTCCGCGCTGCACGCTTACATGCCCCACGTGGCCGAGGGCATCAACGCCTACGCGGCCGACGAGTTCCGCTGCGAGAGCACGTCGTTCGACGGCGGGCAGGACTTCACCGAGCACAACGACAGCCACATCCACGGCATCGGGCTCACGGCCGCCGACTACGCCGACATGGCGCGCGACGGCACGCGCCTCATCTGGTCGCCGCGCTCGAACATCAGCCTCTACGGCCACACCGCGCTGGTCACCGCGTTCGATCGGCTGGGCGGCGTGGTGGCGCTCGGCACCGACTGGACCTACAGCGGCTCGGTCAACGAGGTGCGCGAGCTGGCCTGCGCCGACCAGTTCAACCGCGCGCAGCTCGGCGGCTACTTCAGCGACGAGGCGCTGTGGCGCATGGCGACCTGGAACGCGGCGGTGGCGACCGGCAACGAGTCGGTCATCGGCTCGCTCGAGGCGGGCAAGCTGGCCGATCTCGCGGTCTACGCCGGCCAGCCGGGCCAGCACCACCGCGCGGTGCTCGAGGCGCAGGCGGAGAGCACGCTGCTCGTGGTCATGGACGGGCGCCCGGTCTTCGGCGAGGCGGACGTCGTGGCCGGGCTGGGCGAGTCGTGCGAGGCGCTCGACCTGTGCGGCCAGGCGCGCGCGCTGTGCACCAGCCGCGAGTTCGGCACCAGCTACGCCAACCTCGCCGCGGAGGTCGGGGCCGGCGACCCGGCTTACCCGGCCTTCTTCTGCGGCGCGCCCGACGACGAGCCGAGCTGCGTGCCGGCGCGGCCGGGCGAGTTCACCGGCGTGGCGGAAGCCGGCGACGCCGACGGCGACGGCGTGGCGGACGCGGACGACGACTGCCCGTCGGTGTTCAACCCGATCCGCCCCATCGACGGCGGGGCCCAGGCGGACAGCGACGGCGACGGCGAGGGCGACGCGTGCGACGCGACCCCGATCGGCGACGATCTGGACGGAGACGGCGTCGCCAACGCGGGCGACAACTGCCCGTTCGCGGCCAACCCCGACCAGGCCGACGGCGACAGCGACGAGAAGGGCGACTCGTGCGACTTCTGTCCCGAGCAGGCCAACCCGGCGTCGGTGTGCGAGCTGGGGCCGCCGGTCGAGGCCACCATCTCCGACATCCAGATGGGCACCGTGCCGGCCGGCACCAACGTGATCGTGACGGGCGCGGTGGTGACGGCGGTGTGGGCCAGCGGCCTCTACGTGCAGGACCCCGACTCCGACCCGGCGTTCTCGGGGGTCCACGCCTTCGTCGGCGCCAGCCCGGGCGTCGCGGTGGGCGACATCGTCACCGTGACCGGCCAGGTGGCCGAGTACTTCACCGACACCGAGCTGGAGGGAGCGACGGTCACGCGCACCGGCACCGGCGGCGCCATCGCGCCGGTCGCGCTCACCGTGGCGCAGGCGGCCGACGAGGCCTACGAGGGCGTGCTGGTCAAGCTGACCGACGTGACCGACGTGGTCAACCCGTACAACTGCAGCGCGGACGACCCGGCCTGCTCCGACCCGCGGCTGTGGGAGGTCAACGCCACCATCGTGGTGTACGACCGCCTCTACCAGGACGCGGACTGGGCGGCGCGCGCCGGCACGTCGCCGGTGTCAGGCGTGATGATGACGCGCTTCGATCGGCGCCGGATCATGCCGCGCACCGGCGCCGACTTCGGCCCCTGAGGCGGACGCGAGGCCGGCGCCGGCGCGCATTGGAAAAGAATGTCCGCCGTTTCGGCGGCGAGCGCGGTCAACCGCGGGGGCCATCGGTGCCGGCCGGGCCCACACGTGATCTCACGCTTACTGAAACGGCGGACAAATCTGTTCGACGGAGGGGTACAGCTGGGCGGTGAGACCGGGCGGCCGCGCTAGAGGTTGCTCTGATTCGGCTGGCGGTCGCGGTCTCGCTGCTGGCGATCCCGCTCGCGCTGCTGCCGGTCGCGCTCACGCTGCTGCCGCTCGCGCTCGCGCTGCTGCCCCTCGCGCTGCTGCTCCTGCTCCCATTGCCGCTGCGCCTCGCGCAGGGCGCGCTCGGTCTGCTCGTGCGCCTGCCGGCGGGCCTGCTCGGCCTGGCGCAGCGCCTGATCGCGCGCCTGGCCCGCCTGACGAAGCGCCTCCTCGCGCGCGCGATTGGCCTGCTCGTGGGCCTGGCGCACGGCCTGGTCGCGCACGCGATCGGCCAGTTCGAGCGCGTGACGGCGGGCCTGTTCGGCCTGCTCGAGCGCCTGCCGGCGGACCTGCTCGGCCTGGCGCAGCGCCTGATCGCGCGCCTGGCGCCCGATCTCGCGGGCCTGACGCGCCTGCTGGCGGGCCTGGCGCGCGACCTCGAGCGCCTGCCGGCGGATCTCGCGCATCGCCTCGCGCGTGAGGCCGAAGTGGCGCGAGTGGCTGTGCCGACCGTGATCGCAGCCACCCGCCGGTGGCGCGGACGGCGGATCGGGCGGGGACGCCGCGTCGGGCGGCTCGGGTGGATCCGGCGGATCCGGCGGCTCTGCCACGTCGGGCGGCTCGGGCGGATCCGGCGGATCCGGCACGTCCACGTCGACGTCGATGTCGGGTGGGCCGAGGTTGAGGTTGAAGTGGAAGTCGAGCCCGCCGCGGTGGCTGTCGTCGTCGTCGTCGCCGCCGGCGCCCTCG
>DATFRY010000503.1:0-29838 GCA_035262925.1 Kofleriaceae bacterium
AGGAGGTCGCGCTCGAGTGCGCGCGCGAGGCGAGCCTCGCCGCCGCCCTGCGCGCCGTGTGGCTCCTGGTCGGCGGCGCGCTCGTCCTGGGCCTCTTCTGGCGGGCCGGGATGGTCCTCTATCCGCTCGGGCAGTGGGTCACGCCTCCGGCCTTCCTCTACCCGCCGCACCACGCGGGGCTGGCCGCCTGGGCCGCGACCTGCGCCGCCGGCGCCGCCGCGATCCTGGGGCTGCGCTCGTGGCGGCTGTCGGGGCGCCACGCCGCGGTCGCGCTGGTCGCCGCGCTCGTCCTGCTCGCGGCCCTGGCCGTCCACGTCGTCGCCGGCAACATCTATGTCTGGCTGCGCAACGGGGTCGTGGCGGGATCCCCGTCGGCCGGCGTGCAGGCCGCGCTCAGCGCCGCCCACATGGCGATCGCCGGGCTCGCCGCGGCCCCGCTGGTGCGCGCCGCGCGCCGCCTGCGCCGGCTCAGCCCTCGGCCGCGGCCAGGGCCGGGGTGATGCCTTCCAGGTCGGGCGAGCGGTCGCGCGCGATGCGATAGCGGGCCAGGATGCGCTGGGTGGCGGCCCGGGCCGCGTCGACGTCGAGGACGATCGCGCCGTCGCTCGACGTCTTGATCTCGACCAGGCCGCGGCTCGACTCCAGCTGCTGCACGAAGTCGATGATGTCGCGCGGCGTGCGCCCGTTCACCGTCGCCACCGACTCGCTGTACAGGTGCTCGTAGCCGACGTTGATCTCGTCGGCCAGGACCTGCGTCAAGATGACCACCTCCTGGCGCTCGGGCGTGCGGTTGCCCGAGTAATAGAGGTGGAGGAACTCCTTGGGCGCCTTGTCCCACCAGCTGTCCCAGGTGGACAGGTAGTCGCGCGACAGCACCTGGAAGACCAGCCCGCCGTAGACGAAGTAAGTCGGCGAGCGATCGTACTGGCTGCGCGGCACCAGCGGGGCCGGCGGCTCCAGCACGAGCGTCAGCTTGCGCCGCACCCCCTTGCGCAGGACGAGGAGGTCCAGCGGATCGCCGACCGCCGACCAGCCGAGCATGACGTCGTAGCGCGTGCGGTAGCGGCCGCGGAACTTCACCGTCGAGTTGGCCGCGATGCGGTGCTCGGCGATCTCGAGGATGGAGTCGCCCGGCTCGAGCACGCCCCACGCCGAGCCCCCGTAGTCGACCGACAGGACCAGGACGCCGCCTTCCCCGTCGGCCAGGCCGAGCCGGCGGCGCAGGTACGGGTTCTCGACCCCCTGGGTGGTGACGCCGATGGCCGGGATGCGCAGATCGCTCTGCTTGTCGATCGCGCTCAGGAAGTGGCGGATGATCGGCGCCGGCACCATCTCGCCGATGTTCTCGGCGCTCTCCAGCTTCTGGAACGCGATCCCGACCACCGCGCCGCTCTTGAACACCGGGCCGCCGCTGTTGCCCTTGTTGATGGCCGCGTCGACGGTGACCGCCAGCAGGTGGCGCTGGCTGTGGCTGTAGCGCTGCACCTCGATGCGCGACACCACGCCCTCGGTGATCGACAGCTCCTCGCCGCCGACCGGGAAGCCGACCACCGCGACCCGATCTCGCTGATCGGGCAGCTCGCCCAGCTTGGCCGGCTCGATGCCGTCGAGGAAGTGCCGGTCATCGACCCCGATGAGCGCCAGGTCGCAGTCGTGGCAAACACCGATGACTCGCGCGACCGCCTTGTCGGGGTCGGAGATCTTCTGTACCTGGAGAAAGGTGCTGTTGGCGATGACGTGCGCGCCGGTCAGGATGCGGCCGGGCGCGATCACGACACCGGAGCCGGTGCTCGAATGAGGCACCTGCGCCTGCCAGGGCGAGTCGAAGTCCGGGTCCTGGGTGGTGGCGTAGATGCGAACGACGGATAGGTAGGACATCAGGATCTTCCCAACCTATAACAGACATCGCGAGGTGACGCCGGACTCTCACGGTCGGCGCGACGGCTTTCCGTCAGGCCCCGGCTCACCCTCGGGGGCCGCGTCGGCCTCGAGCGCGTCCACCGCGGTCACGTCGGAACGCGACCACACGGAGGTCTCGATGCTGGTATCGTCGGCCGGATCGACCAGCACGCCCGATCGCGCGCTGGCCGGCGGCCGATCGTTGCTGTGCGGCTGCGTCGGCATGAGGCCGGTGGGGCCGGCGGCGGAGATCGCGACGCCGGGCGGCATGACCAGTAGCTGCCGTCGCGCGTCCAGCTCGCCGTGGAACTCGGTGCGCACGCGCGCGCCGATCGCGTGAGCCGACATCGGGCCGCCGATGCCGCGGATCGAGCCGCCGAGCGCCTCGCCGAACGCGCGCGCGGTGTCGAACCGCCGGTTGCGATCGCGGGCCAGCGCGTGCTCGAGCACGGAGACCAGGTCGGGCGGCAGATCGTCGCGCCACTCGGACGCGGTGGGGATGGGCTCCTTGACGACCGCCTTGAACACCTCGAGCCGGCTCTTGCGGCGGAACAGGCGGCGGCCGGTCAGGAGCTCGAACAGCACGATGCCGAGCGAGAACACGTCGGACCGGCGATCCAGCTTCTCGCCGCGCAGCTGCTCCGGCGACATGTACGAGAACTTGCCGCGGATCTGACCGGTCAGGGTCTTGACCAGCGAATCGCGCGACTTGGAGATGCCGAAGTCGAGCACCTTGACCACGCCGTCCACCGTCACGAACAGGTTGGGCGGCGAGATGTCGCGGTGGATGATGTGATAGGGCTGGCCGCGATCGTCGGCCATGTCGTGCGCGTAGTGCAGCCCCTCGCACGCCTGCTGCACGATGCCGACCAGGAACTGGACCGGCAGCGCGGTCGGATGCGACAGCGCCTTGACCAGCACGCTGGAAACCGGCACGCCCTCGAGGTACTCGAGGACCATGAAGTAGTCGCCGCCGGCGGTGTAGAGCTCGTTCACCTGGCACACGTTGGGGTGGCTGAGCAGCGACGCCGTGCGCGCCTCCTCGAGGAAGAGGTCGACGAACTCGCGGTGCGCGGTCAGCTCGGGCCGCATTCGCTTGATGGCGAAGTGCTTGCTGAAGCCGGCCGGGCCATCCAGCCGTCCGAGCAGGACCTCCGCCATGCCGCCAGTGCCCAGCCGGGCCAGCAACTTGTACTTGCCGAGATAGGCTGCATCAGGATCCGGCGGCAGTTGCCGTTCCTCAGCCATTGCGTCCCCATGATAGCAGAGGAGTGCTGCGCCGGGCGCGCGAGTCCCGAGAAGCGACAGGTCCGGCACCGGAAGGCAGGCGGCCAGGACGCGGGCGGTCCGGCCGAGACGCATCAGGGTCGGCCACGGGGCCGCGGGGCGAGGTGAGCGGCCGCGCGGCGCGCCGTCTCCCGGCGATCGAGCTTGCCGCTGGTCGCGGTGGCGAGCTCGTCGATCCAGGCGAGGTGGCGAGGGCGCTGGTGGCGGGCGAGCTTTTCGGCCAGGGCGGCCTCCAGCTCGCGGGCGCGCGGCGGCCCGTCCGGGCCGGCGACCAGCGCGGCGGCCACGCGCTGCCCCCACTCCGCGTCGGCGACCGCGAACACGCACGCGGCGGCCACGCCGGGGATGGACTCGAGCACCGCCTCGACCGCGCACGGATCGATCTTCTCGCCGCCGGAGACGATGACGTCGTCGGCGCGGCCCAGGACGCGCAGCCGGCCGCCGGCGATCGCGCCGCGGTCCGCGGTCACGAACCAGCCGTCGGGGTCGAGCGCGCGGACTCTGTCGTCGGGCGGCGCGAACCCGCGCAGGACGACCGGTCCGCGCACCGCGATGCGATCGCCGTCGGCCTCGCGCACGGCGATCTCGATGCCGGGCAGGGCGCGGCCGTCGATCGCCACGTGCGAGCAGGTCTCGGTCATGCTGTAGGTGGTGTGCACGGGGAGGCCGCGCGCGGCGGCGCGCGCCAGCAGCGCGTCCGAGGCCGGCGCGCCGCCGAGCAGCACGGCGCGCAGGCGGGCGGGCGGGCGCCAGGCCGGCGACAGGTCGAGCAGCCGCACCAGCATGGTCGGCACCAGCGAGGCCAGGGTCACGCGGTCGCGCTCGATCTGGCGCGCGATCGCGGCGGCGTCGAAGCGCGGGGACGGATCGACCAGCACCGCGGTGCTGCGCGCCCGCAGACAGCGCGAGAGGATCGAGAGCCCGCCGACGCTCGACAGCGGCAGGCAGGCCAGCCAGCGATCGTCGTCGCGCCAGCCGAGCACGGCGGCGCCGGCCGCGGCGCTGGCGGCGAAGGCCGCGCGGTCGAGCATCGCGCAGCGCCGCCGCCCGGTCGAGCCGGACGTGTAGAGGAGGGCCGCCACCGGCTCCGGCACGCGCGCGGGAAGGGCGGCGCGCAGCGCGGCGAGCTCGCGCTCCGGCGCGCGGGGCAGGAGCGCCACGGGCGCGCCGCGCAGCGCGGCCGCGTACAGGGCCGACACGTCGCCCAGGCCGAGGGTGGGCTCGAGGACCAGCGGGCGGCCCGGCGCGAGCCGGGGCAGCTCGGCAGCGCGGCGCGCGGCCATGCGCGCGAGCGCGGCGAAGCTGTGGGCCTCGCCGCCGGCGACGAGGGCGACGCGGGCGGCGGTCGTCTTCGCGGCAACCGCGTCGGTGGTGTTCGCCCCGCTCACAGCGCGACTCCCAGGCCGGGGCGGTGCGAGCGAAGCGCGGCGGCGCCCAGCTGCGGCACGCGCACCGGCGGCAGCGCGGCGAGGCCGGCGTGGTGCCCGAGCCCCGCGGCCGGATCGCCCGGCCGGGCCAGGGCCAGGGCCAGCTCGGCGCAGGCGGCGAGCGCGACCGGACCGTCGAACAGGTGGCTCACGACCGGGACCGCGCCGGCGGCGCGCGCGCGCCCGGCCCAGGTCGCGGCCGCGCTGAGGCCGCCCAGCACGGCCGGCTTGAGGACCAGGACGCGCGCGACCCCGCGCCGCAGCGCCTCCTCGGTGTCGGTCGGGGCGTCGGCCACGCTCTCGTCGAGCGCGATCGCGAACGGCTGCGGCGCGGCGAGCGCGACGAGATCGGCCGCCGAGGTCGGCTCCTCGACCCACTCCAGCGCCACATCCGGCGCCAGCTCGGCCAGGCGCGGCAGGTAGCGCCCGGCCTCGGCGCGCGACCAGCGCCGGTTGATGTCGAGCCGCACGCGCACGCGCGCGGGCCCCGCCGCCAGCGCGCGCCGCAGATCGGCCAGGTCCTGCTCGAGGCGATCCGGATCGCCGAGCTTCACCTTCCACGTCGCGACGCCGGCCGGCGCGCCGGCCCCGGTCGGTGGCACCACGGCAGAGCAGGCCAGCTCGTCGAGGGGCGGCCCGCCTTTCGGCTCGGCGAGGAGCTCGGCCACCGACGTGCCCCTCGCCTGCGCGGCCAGGTCGAGGAGCGCGGTCTCGAGCGCGAACCGCGCTGCCGGCAGCGCCCCATCGATCGCCTGGATGGCGGCGGACGCCGCGGCCGCGGTCGGCGCCAGCACCGACAGAGACGATGTCGACGATGTCGACGCCACGCCGGCCAGGGTGCGCTCGAGCGCGCGCGCGCAGTCGGCCGCGCCGTCGGGCGAGCGGCCGGGCAGAGGCGAGCCCTCGCCGCAGCCCGTGCGCCCGGCGCGATCGGTGAGCCTGACCACCACGGTGCGATCGCCGATGCGGGCGACCTCGGCCCGCGCGATCGCCAGGTCCGCGCCGGCCATCCGCCCCTCAGCGCCCCCAGGCGGCGATGACGGCGGCCCACATCAGTGAGTGGGCGAGCAGGAGCCGCGCGGTGGCCGGCAGGCACGGGTTGAGCGCCGCGCCGTCGCGCCGCCAGATCGCGCGGCCGAGGCGCACGCCCCATGGCAGCGTGACCAGCGGCGCGGCCAGGAGCGGCGCGCCGCGCGCGATGGCCAGGGCGATCGGCGCCGCGTACGCGGCGGCCAGGAGCCCCGCGTACTCGAGGCGGGCGCCGCGCGCGCCCAGCCGCACCGCCAGCGTTCGCTTGCCGGCCGCGGCGTCGCCGGCGCGGTCGCGCAGGTTGTTGACCACCAGGATCGCCGTGGCCAGCGCGCCGACCGGCACCGCGGCCGCGATGGCGAGGCCGGGCAGCCCGCCCAGCTGGACGAACGCCGTGCCGCACACCGCGACGAAGCCGAAGAAGACCAGCACCAGCAGATCGCCCAGCCCGTGATAGCCGAGCGGGAACGGGCCTCCGGTGTAGGCCACCGCGGCGGCGATCGCGGTCAGGCCGAGCGCGACGACCGGCCAGCCCGCCACCGCGGCCAGGTAGACGCCGACCGCCAGCGCGGCCGCGAGCGCGACGACCAGCCCGCGCCGCATCTGCGACGGGGACAGGAGACCGGCCTGCACCGCGCGCGTGGGCCCGAGCCGCCCCTCGCGGTCGGCACCCTTCTCGAAGTCGAACACGTCGTTGGCGAAGTTGGCCGCGATCTGGAGGAGCAGCGCGCCGAGCGCGGCGGCCGCCGCCGGGCCCGCGCGCAGGCCGCCGGCCGCGTAGGCGCACGCCGTCCCGACCGCGACCGGTGCGATCGCGGCCGGCAGGGTCTGGGGGCGCGCCGCCAGCAGCCAGGCACGCGGCGACGATGGGGCTGGGAGCGAGGGCGCGCCGGGCATCGAGTCGACTCGGTTCATGGCTCGCTCCTCGCGCGGCTCACTGCGCGCGCGGCTCACTCCACGCGCGGTTCTTCTGCCCGCACGCGCCGGCGAGCGCGCGCCCGAGCTCCTCGGGTCGCTCGAGCAAGACGTTGTGTCCGGCCCCCGCGATGGCGAGGGTGCGGCCGTGGCGGCACGCGGCGGCCGCACGCCGGCCGAGCTCGGAGTACTTGTGGTCGAGCGTGCCCGCCACCCAGTCGACCGGCATCGGCAGCGCGGGCAGATCGCCCCACAGGCTCGGCATCGCGGCCAGTCCGAGCGCGCGCAGCGCCCCGGCCAGCCCCGACGCGGAGTGCGCGAGCCGCGCGCGGCGCTGCTGCTCGCGCCGCTCGGGCGACAGCGCGCGCTGGCTCTGCCACAGGACCTGCTCCTGCCAGGCGGCGACGAAGGCATCGAGGCCGTCTCGCTCGAGCAGCGCGCACCAGCCGTCGTCGGCGGCGCGTCGCTCGAGCGCCGCCGCCGGATCGGGCAAGCCCGGGTGGGCCGCGACCACGGTCAGGCGCGCGACCTGCTCCGGCCAGCGGCAGGCCACGCCGAGCGCGACGCGCCCGCCCATCGAGTAGCCGGCCAGGTGCACCGGCCCGACGGCGAGAGCGGCGATGCGCGCGGCCACGCGATCGACCTCCTGCTCGAACGTCCATGCGTGCGGCACCGGCAGATCGGCCGCGTGGCCGATCAGGGAGAGCATGGTCGCCTGCGGCGAGACCTCGGCCCAGGCGTCGGCCCGGCCGGTGAAACCGTGCAGCGTGCAGAGCGGCGCGCGGTCGGACATCGCTGCCCCTGTCGCTGTCCCCGGCACCTCAGGCCTCCCCGGCGAGGAGCGCGAGGGCCGCGCGCTCGACGTCGCGCGCGCTGTGCGGGGCCACCGGCGCGTGCACCACGGTCGCGCCCGGAGCCGCGAGCGCCGCGCGGACGGCGGCGGCCAGCGACGCGGCGTCGGTCGCGCGCGCGCAGGGCAGGCCGAAGGCGGCGGCCGCGGCGGCGACGTCGATGGCCGGCGGGGTCAGGAAGAAGCGCTCGAGCACCTCGGCGCCTCCGGGTGCGCTCGCCACCGGCAGCTGCTCGAAGATGCGGCCGCCGCCGTTGTCGATCACGATGACGGCGAGCGGCGCGCCGGCGGCCCGCGCCGCGGCCAGCCCGCCCAGGTCGTGCGCGAAGCTGACGTCGCCGAGGACGACGGCGGTCGGCCGCCCGGTCGCGCTGGCCGATCCGGCGGCGGCGGCCACCAGGCCATCGATGCCGCAGGCGCCGCGCTGGCACAGCACGTCGATGCGCCGGGGCGCGGCCGGGCAGGCGGCGCCGGCCACGCGCACCGGCAGGCTGTTGCCGAGCAGGAGGAGGGCGCCGTCGGGAAGCGCGTCGACGGCGGCGCGCACCGCGGCGTGCTCGCCCAGCTGACCCGCACCTGCGCCGTCGACGGCGGCCGCCATCGCGCGCTCCAGGCAGGCCCGGGCGCGCCGGTCGGCCGCCCGCCAGGCCTCGCTCCACTCGCCGGGCGGGCCGCCGCGTCCCAGCCGCGCGGCGAGGCGCGCGCAGGTCTCGCCCACCTCGGCGTGGAGCAGCAGCGCCGCGCCGCTCGATGGGTCGAGCCAGCCGTGCGGCGCGACGACGATGCGCGTGCAGCCGCGGTGGCGCGCGAGGTGCGCGGCCCAGGCGCCCGAGGTCGGCGGCGCGCCCAGCTCCACGATCAGATCGGGCGCGGCCAGGTGCGCCGCGCCATGGGCCGCGCGGCCATTCGGCGCGCCGGCGGGTGCGCGCAGCGCGAGGTCGAAGGCGTCGCACAGCGCGGCCGGCACCGCGCGGCCGGTCCAGCGCAGCTGGCTGGTGGGCTCGGCCAGGAGGGGAAACCCGGTCGCGCGCGCGAGGGCGAGGACCGCGGCGCTGGCATCGGGCTCGCCGGCGCGGGCGAGCGGGGCCGGGCCGGCGACCAGGAGCCCGCGGCGGGCCGCGGCGCATGCGGCGGCCACGTCGGCGATCGCGTCGTCGTCGGCGGTGGCGCGCACCGGCGCCGGCCGGGTCAGCGGCTCGGCGGCGACCTCGCGGGCGAGATCGATCATGCGCTGCTCGTCGGGGCCCGGCGCGGCGGACGGCTCGAGCGGTGCGCGGGCCGGAGCGTTGATGTGGACCGGCCCCGGATCCGGCCAGCGGCTGCGCGCCGCCATCTGCGCGGCGCGTCGCCTGAGCGCCCGCAGCGCCCCGGCGCTGGCCTCGGCGATCCCGAGATCGCAGAAGCCGCGGGCGAAGCGGCCGAACAGGTGGGACTGATCGATCGTCTGGGGCGCGCCGCAATCCTGGAGCTCGGGCGGCCGGTCGGCGGTGACGACGATGAGCGGGATGCGCGCCATCGCGGCCTCGATGACCGCGGGCAGGTAGTGGGCGCCGGCGGTGCCCGACGTGCAGACCAGCACGCAGGGCCGGCCGGTCGCGCGCGCGCGGCCGAGCGCGAAGAAGCCGGCCGCTCGCTCGTCGACCAGGACATGGCTGGCGAGGCCGAGCCGGGCCGCGGCCAGGACCAGCGGCGTCGAGCGAGAGCCGGGGCTCACCACCAGGTGGTCGGCGCCGGCGCCCTGCAGCGCGCCCAGGAAGAGCTCGGCCCACGGCAGGTTCACCCGCCCGCCTCCACGCCCAGCACGTCGAGCAGCGCGCGCTGCTTGAGGCCGGTCTCCGCGTACTCGGCCTCGGGGTCGGACTCCGAGACGATGCCGGCGCCGGCCCACGCATAGGCGCGCTCGCCCGTCACCAGGCCGGAGCGGATCGCGACCGCCAGCTCGCCGTCGCCGGCGGCGTCGAACCAGCCGACCGGGCCGGCGTACCAGCCGCGCGGGGCCTGCTCGTGGCCCGCGATCCACGCCAGCGCGGCCGCGGTCGGCTCGCCACCGACGGCGGGTGTCGGATGCAGCGCGGCGGCCAGCTCGAGGACGTGGAGCGGCCGGGCCAGCTCGCCGCGAAGGGGCGTCCACAGGTGGAGGACGTCGCGCAGCGCGCGCACCTCCGGCGCGGGCGCCACGGCGAGCGAGCGGCACAGCGGGGACAGCGCGCGCACCAGCGCGCGGGCGACCATCTCCTGCTCGCCGCGGTCCTTGCCGCTGTCGAGCAGCGCGCGCGCGGCGCCGCCCTCGTCGCGGCCTGCGCCAGCCGCTGCGCCGGCGCCACCTGCGATCGAGCCGGCCATCGCCTCGCTCTCGACCACGTCGCCGCGCCGGGCGACCAGGCGCTCCGGGCTGGCCCCGGTGAAGAGCGCCGCGCCGCGCCGGAACGCGAAGCGAAAGCAGGTCGGGTGGCGCGCGTCGAGCCGCTCGAGCATCGACCGCGCGTCGACCGGAGCGGCCAGGTCCAGCTCGGTGCGGCGCGCGTACACGATCTTCTCGCACGCGCCGTCGGAGATGGCGGCGCGGATGCGGGCCACGCGATCGCGCCACACCGCCGGATCGAGCTGGCGCATGCCCCGCAGGGCGGCGGGCGCCGCGCGCCGCTCGGCCGGCTGCGCGCCGAGCGAGGCGACCATGGCCTGCGCCTCGGCGAGCGCGCGCTCGCGAGCGGCCGCGCCGGCCGACCCGTCGACCACCACGCTCAGCCACGCGCGCCGGCCCTCGCGCCGGTAGAGGACGCGCGGCAGCGCGAACCAGGCGTCGCCGAAGTCGCTCCACGGGGCGGCGTCGGCCGCGCCGGGCGCGAAGGCGAGGCCGCCGTACAGCCGCGGCGTCCAGGGCGGAGCGCCGGGCGGCTCGCGGACCGCCGCCACGCGCGCGAGCAGCTCCGCGCCGCGGCGCTCGAGGTCGGCGAAGCGATCGGCGCCGCGCGCGGTGATCTCGGCCGCGACCCCGAGGCCGGCCACCTCGCCACCGTCGCGCGGCGCCCACCAGAAGAGGAGATCGGGCAGCGAGAGGGCGGGCGGGGCCGGCTCGGGCACCGGCAGCGTGATGACCGCGAAGGCGTCGGGCGCCGGCAGCGGCGCGGCGAGGGCGGAGGTCAGCATGCCGCCCCCTGCGGGCGCACGCGGCCGACGAACAGGTGACAGACGCCGAACGTGAGCGGCCGCGCCTCCAGCGGCTCGATGCCGCTCCGCTCCATCATGCGGGCCACCTCGTCGGGCGGCGGGAAGGCGGCGATCGACTTCTCGAGGTAGCGGTACTCGCGGGCGCCGGACAGGAGCGCGCCGAGCCGCGGCACGATGACGTGGATGTGAAGCCGGGCGACGCGGCCGAGCAAGGGACCGCGCGGCTCGCCGAGCTCGAGGACGGCGATGCGCCCGCCCGGCCGGGTCACTCGCGCCATCTCGCGCAGCGCGCGCTCGCGGTTGGGGACGTTGCGCAGGCCGAACGCGATCGCGACGGCGTCGAACACGCGGTCGGCGAAGGGCAGGTGCTCGGCCTCGCCGACGCCGAGCGCGAGCCCGCCCGCCTCGGGGCCGGTCTCGGTCGCGGTCTCGGTCGTCTCGACGCGGACGCCGCGCCGGCTGGCCTTGTCGCGCGCGATCGCCAGCATCGCCGGCGACGGGTCGAGCCCGACCACCGACGCGCCCGCGCAGCCGCGGAGCATCGCCAGGGCGAGATCGCCGGTGCCGGTGGCCAGGTCGAGCACGCGGCGGCCAGATCGCAGCTCGAGGGCGGCGACCGTGAGCCGCCGCCACCTGCGATCGAGGCCGAGCGAGAGGACGCGGTTGAGGAGGTCGTAGCGCCGCGCGATGCGGTCGAACATGGCGCCGCTGCCGGGCCGCACCGCCGGCGTCTCGGTCGGGCGGGGCGCCGCGGCGCTCGCGCCGGAGCGAGGGTCGACCGCCTCTCGGGCGTTCCCTGGCGTCGGGGATGCGGCGGCTGCGGCCTCGGCGTCCGCGCCGACCGCCGTGCCCAGCGCGGCCGCGGCGGCGCCGTCCGCGTGGGCGCGCGCGGTCGCGGCGCCCGGTCGAGTCGCGGTGGGCTCCATCGATCGGCTGCTAGATCCGGTCATCGCCGTCTCCTCCCGGTTCGCAGCGCCGTCGGTGCAGGCGCATGTGGCCGCGCTGGATGCCCTCGCCGGCGAGGGCGTGGAGCGCGGCCAGGTTGCTGGCCAGCCCCACCGAGGCGAGGATGACCGCGAGCTCGCCGGCGCGCGGCGCCTTGAGGATCTCGAACGCCGCCCGCACGCCCGGATGGACGCGCGTGGCCCCGCCGACCGTGCCGACCGCGAGCGGCAGCTCGATCCGCCCGCGCAGCGCGCCCTCGACCACGCGCCAGGTCGCGAGCGGGCGGTAGGCGCCGCCGAGCGCGGCGAAGGCGTGGGCCCCGGCCTCGATCGCGCGCCAGTCCTGGCCGAGCGCGACCGCGGCCGCATCGATGCCGTTCATGATCCCCTTGTTGTGGGTGACGGCGCGCATCGGGTCGGCCTCGGCGAAGCGGCTGGCCCGCACGACGCCGTCGGCCGCGTCGGCTCCGCCCAGCGTGGCCAGCGGGACCTCGACCCAGGCCCTGGCCAGCCGCCGCAGCGGCAGGTTGGTGAGGATGCGCAGACCGGCCTGGCCGCCCACCACATCGGCGAGCAGCGCCGCGGTCGCCTCCGCAACCGTGTCCACGATGTTGGCGCCCATGGCCTCGCGCACGTCGACGTGGATGTGGACCACGACCATGCCGGGCTCGACATCGATGACCCGCGCCTCGACGTCGCGGCAGCCGCCGCCGCGCGCCACCATCGAGGGAATCGCGCGGTCGCCGGCGGCCAGGATGTCCGCGCGCCGCGCCGCCACGCGGGCGGCGGCGCCGGCCGGGTCGGCCACGCCGTCGAGCTGGACCTGCGCGGTCATGATCGGCGCGTCGGCGCGGCCGGTGAAGCCGCCGCCGGCGCGGGCGAAGAGCGCCGCGCGCGACGCAGCCGCCACCACCGACGGCTCCTCGACGGCCATCGGCACCAGGTAGTCGCGTCCGTTGACCGTGAAGTTGAGGGCCAGCGAGAGCGGCAGCCCGTGGCAGCCGACCACGTTCTCGCTCATCCGATCCGCGACCTCGATCGGCAGCGCCGACCGCGCGATGACGGCGCGCGCCTCGGCCGACAGCATCGGGGCGAGCGCCGCGCGCCGCTCCTCGACGGTGCGGCGGTAGAAGCCGGGGAGTCGGCTCGTCGGCGCCGCGCGGCACGGTTCCTCGGAGGGCGCCGGCGCCGCGTGTGTGTCGTGCCGGGCGTCCGCCGCCGCGCGGCCGGGCCGGTGCGCCGTCGCCGCTGCAAGCCCCACGTCGTCCACGTCCGCGTCCGCGGCCGCGGCCGCGGCCCCGTCCACGATCGCCTCGGCGACCCCGTCCGCGGCGGCGCCCGCGGCCCGCGCCGCCACGTCGGCTCTGGCGTCCCGGGTGCCCGCTGCGCGCGCTGCTGGTCTCGCCATGGCTCACCTCTCCCGCATGGCGGTGGTCTCGGCCACCGTGACGAGAGCCGCCACCCCCGGACCGGCCGGTACGTCGCGCAGCGCGGCGGTGGCCTTGTCGGCGTGCTGGCGGGCCAGCGCGCGGCACTCGCCGACCGCGCCGGTCGCGTGCAGCGCGCCGAGCACGCGCTCCACCACCGCCGGAGACAGCGCCTCCTCGGGGGGCAGCGCCGCGCACTCCGCGACGACCGGGACCAGCGCGGGGCTGCGCTCGAGCGCGACGATCAGCGGATGGGTCATCTTGCCCTCGCGCAGATCGGCGAACAGGGACTTGCCGGTCACGGCCGCGTCGCCGTCGAGGTCGAGCAGGTCGTCCACCGCCTGGAAGGCGATGCCCAGGTGATGGCCGTAGCGCTCGAGCGCGGCGCACGCCGGCTCCGGCAGCCCGCCCGCGGTCGCGCCGGCTCGCATGGCCCAGCGGAACAGCGACGCGGTCTTGCCCTCCACCACCCGGAAGTAGTCGGCCAGGGCAGGGTTGGCGCGCCCGCGGTTCTCCAGCTGCACCGACTCGGCGAGGATCATCTCCTCGATCACGCCGAGCATCCGGTCGAGCAGGCCGAGGCCGCCCACCCCGGCGCGGCGGATGCGGCGCAGCGCCTCGACCAGCAGCCAGTCGCCGGCGAAGATCGAGGCGGCGTTGCCGTACACCACGCGCGCGGTCGGCTTGCCCCGCCGCGTCTCCCCCAGATCGACGACGTCGTCGTGGAGGAGCGTGGCGCTGTGCACCAGCTCGACCGCGATGGCGAGCTGGCGCGCGCCGTCGCCGAACCCGGAGCCGGTGCGGGCCGCGAGCAGCACGCACATCGGGCGCACGTGCTTGCCGTCGAGATCGAGCAGGTGGTGCGCGCTTCGCTGCACCAGGCTGTGACCGCGCTCGAACGCGGCGAGCTCTGCCTCGAACCCGGCCAGGTCGGCCGCCACCCACTCCTCGAGATCGCGCAGGCGATCAGCCAGTAGCTGTGCGCCGCGCGGCCCGACCACGGCGCCAAGCCGCGAGAGCAGGGAGGGATTCGTATGCGCCTTCTCTGTGGCCGGGACAGCAGTCTGGACGAGCGCCATGGGACGCGGACCTCCAACTGTCAGTTAGATGTTTTCAAAAATTCATGAAGCATCAAAAAAGTCCATCGATCCTTTCTCATATCACGTAAGTGATTGAAATAGATTGATGTGGCGACCCGCGTCATCGACGCGCGCGGGGCCGCGAGCCCGGCTCAGGTGGCTCCGGCTCGCGGCCGACCACCCCGCCGGGGGGACGCACGTCGAGGTCGGCCACGCCTCGGCCGGCCGGCTCGTCCGCAGCACTGCGCGGGCGGACGTCCTGACCGGTCCGTCCGGGCCAGGGCGCGTGCGGTCACGTCGCTGACGCGCGCGTGCGATCGCGGTGCGTCGGGCCGCGCCCCCCGACGCAGTCCGCTCGACGCCTACGGCCGACGATTGCGATGCGGGCGTCCGCGCCGGCGGGCCAGTCGCGCAGACACGGCCGGCCATCGCGGCGCGGGGCGCGGGCATGGCGCCGGGCCGGCGCGCCCGGCGGCGTCCAGCGAAACCCCTCAGCCGGCGCTCGCCTCGCCGACGCCCGGGCCGGCGCTGGCCTGCTCGAAGACGCGGCGCACGTGCTCGAAGTCGTAGTCGACCTCGACCAGCGCCGGCTCCTCCCACTCGTGGCGGCCGGCGCGGTGGATGATGTCTCCGCCGTAGATGTGGATGGCGCCGGTGAAGGACGGCTCGGGGTTGCGCACGGCGTGGATCGCCTCCGAGCCGAGCACGGCGACCTCGCCGGTGCGCAGCGCCCGCTCGCCGGCGACCTCGATGCCGCCGGGCGTGCGCCGGTAGAACGTGTTGCGCTCCTGGCCGCCGTAGAGCCCGATGGCCGCCCACATCTGGTGGTTGTGCGGGCGAAACGACATCCCGGGCGCCCACACCACCCTGAGCACGCTCAGCTCCTCGCTCATGTAGAGCGGCGCGATCTCGGCGCGCGTGGCGGGCAGCGCGCGCTGCATCGCCTCCGGCCGGTGCACGGCGCGCTCGAGCACCTCGCGGATGGCTCCGCGCGGATCCGGGTCGGTCGCCGCCTCGCGGCAGTCGCTCACGAACTGGTCGATATCGAACATGGGCTCTCCTCTCCGGCGACGGGTGCCGCTCGACCGGGAGGCGTTCCGCGGTCCGGAACACCCGCGTTCCACCATCCTCGATGACCCCTCAGTCCTCCGGCCGACCCGGGTCGTACGAGCAGTACGTGCCAGTCCGCACGCAGCGGGCCAGGTGGGCGCCGAGCCCGGCGTGGCGCTCCTGGACCCGGCGGATCGCGTCGGCCAGCCGCCGCTGGGCGTTGACCCGCGCCCGCTCGCTCGCGCTGCCGAGCCGGCGGGGGCGCCCGCCGAGCCCGAGCCCGCGCGCCAGCTCCGCCCGCAACGCCGCCGCCTCCTCGCCGAGCCGCCCGGCCCGGCCGCTGTCGTTCCACGCCTCGGCCTGGTCGCGCTCGGCCTCGATGTCGCGCAGCCGCGCGCGGTAGGAATCGCGCGCGGCGCGGTCGATGGCCTCGCCCGCGTCGCTGTCGGCGGCGCCGGCCGGCGCGCCGGTCAGCTCGAGCGCGTGGATCTCGCGCCCCGGCTGCGCGACCAGCCGCGCGAGCATCTCGAGCCCGCGGCTGTCGCGCATGCGGATCGTCCCGCCCTCGCCGCGGATGGTCCAGACCTCGCCCTCGCGCGCGATCGCCACGGCCGCCCGCTGCGGCGGCTCCGGCGCGCGCGCCAGCGCCGCGGCGATGGCGCCGGCGAGCGGCATCCCGAGCGAGGCGGCCAGCTCGCGCGCGCGCTCGAGCGAGGCGCGGCCCTCGTCCTCGTCGCCGCGCGCGCGCCGGATGGTGCCCCACTCCCACAGGATGCGCGCCTCGAGCGGGCGGGCGCCGTGCGCGCGCGCGACCGCGAGGGCGCGTCCGGCATGCGCGCGCACCAGGTCGTCGCGGTCGAGCGCGTCGGCCACCAGGAAGAGCGGCCGCGACAGCGGCCCCTCGACGAACATGCCGTTCATGGGCTGCAGCGCGATCTGCGCCGCGCGCGGCTCGAGCCAGGCGACCAGCGCCTCGGCCCAGGCTCGATCGCGCGCGTGCGCGGCTGCCTCCGCGCACCAGGTGACGAGGACCGGATCGCCGAGCGCGATGACCTCGGCCAGGCTGGCGCCGGCGAGCGCGGCGCGGAGCTCGTCGGTCCGCCTCAGCCGGGCCAGGATCATCCAGCGCGTGACGCGGTGATAGATGTGCGCGCTGGCCGCGAGCTGGCGCCAGAGCTGCGGGTCCGGGCCGTCGAGCGCGTCGTCGTCGCCGCGCGCGCGCAGCGAGCCGATGCGGTGGGTGTCGAGGCACTGCGGACCGAGCGGATCGCCGGCGCGGGCGATCCAGCCGCGCGCCTCCTCCAGCTCGCGCTCCTGATCGGCGAAGCGGCCGTGATAGAGCGCGAACATCGCGCGCAGCATCGCCGCCGGCCACAGGGCGCCCGGGCGGCCCAGCGCGCCGGCGAGCTCGGTGTAGGCCTGCACGTGCGCGAGCGAGGTGTGCGAGTCGCCGACCTCGAGGCTGTCGAAGGCCAGGCGCGCGTGCGCTCGCAGGGCGAGCGACGGCTCGCCCAGCCGCGTGGCCAGTTTCCTGGCCTCGTCGTCGATCGCGACCCGCTCGCCGGGCGGCCCGTACTTGACCAGGCTGGCCGACGCGGCGTGAAACACGTCGAGCCGCGTGCGCTCGTCGCCCAGCCGGCGGGCCATGTCGATCGCCTCGCGCGCGATCGCGATCGGCTGCTCCGGGCGGAGCGAGGGCTGGAGCGCCGCCGCCAGCCGGGCGAGCAGGCGGGCCCGCAGCGGCGAGTCCGCGCCCGGCAGCGCGCGCAGCGCCTCCTCGATGAGCGCCACCAGCGCGGCGTCGGTGCGCCCGAACGTGAAGGCGGCGCCGTACTCGATGGCGGCGCGCGCGAGCAGCTCGGGCGCGGCCAGCGAGCGGGCCAGGCCGGCCACCTCGAGGCAGGCGGCGTGACCGGCGTCGAGGTCGCCGGCCAGGATGCGGGCGCGGCCCAGGGCGAGCAGCAGATCGGCGCGCAGGACGGCGTCGGGCGGGTCGACCAGCGCGGACGCGGCGGCGGCCCGATCGAGCAGCGCGGCCGCCTGCTCGAACGCCAGGGCGCGCACCGCGGCGTCGGCGGCGGCGCGCGCGCACTCGACCGCGCGCGGCGCCGCGGCCGGGCCCGCCCCGAGCATGTGGTGCGCGATCTCGGCGAGCGGCGCCGCCGGGTCGCCGAGGTGGAGCCGCTCGAGCTCGCCCGCGATCGCGAGGTGAAGCGCTGCACGCCGCTCCGCCGGCAGGTCCTGGCGCAGCGCCTCGGCGTAGAGCTCGTGGCTGAAGACGTGGCGGCCGGGCGAGCGCTCGACGAGGAGGCCCGCCTCGACCGCGGCGTCGAGGTCGGCCACCACCTCGGCCAGCGGGCGGCCGCACAGCGACGCCAGGAGCGGCGCGGCGAGCTCTCGCCCGACGGTCGCGGCGGCCTCGAGGAGCGCGCGCCGCGCGGCCGACAGGCCGACCAGGCGCTCGCGGACCAGCGCGCGCGCGCTGGCCGGGACCGGCAGCGGCTCGCGGATCGGCTGCCCGGCGTCGGCGGGGAGCAGGCGCAGGAGCTCGACGATGAAAAGCGGATTTCCGCCGGTGGCCTGGTGGAGCCGTCCGATCGCGTCGGCGCCGAGCTCGCGCGCGGCGGTGCCAGCGACGGAGCGCCCCTCGGTGCGCGCATCGGTGCGCGCCTCGGCGACCAGCCGGGCCACGTCGTCGCGCTCGAGCGGGCGCAGGGCGATCGTCTGGCCGTCCCGGCCCGCGCGCTCGAGCAGCTCGCCCGTGAGCGGGGCGAGCCGGGCCTCGCGAGGCCGATAGGTGCCGATCACGGCCAGCGCGGCGTCGCGCAGGTGCGCGGCCGCGAACACCAGCAGCTGGAGCGACGCCGCGTCGGCGGCGTGCAGGTCCTCGAGCACGAGCAGGGCGGGGCGCCGCCGGGTGCAGGCCGTGACGAAGCGCAGGACGGCGTCGAACATGGCGAAGCGGTCCTCGGGCGACTCGCCGCCCGGCGCCTCGCCGACCTCGGGCAGGAGGCGGGCGAGATCCGCCACGTCGGCGCCGGCGCCGGCGCTGCTCCGGCGCAGCGCGCGCAGGAGCTGGATCCAGGGCCAGAACGCGGGCGCGCCGCCCGCCTCCCACGCGCGGCCCCAGCCGACCATCATCTCGCGCCGCTCGGCCATCGCCGCCGCCTCCTCGGCCAGGCGGCTCTTTCCGATCCCCGGCTCGCCGCTGACCAGGACCAGCGCGGCCCGACCGCCGCCCGCGCGATCGAGCGCCGCCTCCACCAGGCCGAGCTCTTCCCTTCGTCCGACCAGCACGCGTCCCCGGCCCCAGTGTAGCGCCCGTCGCGCGCGCCGGTCACTTGCAGCCGGGCGCCCGGCGGACGCCTTCGAGGCCTTCCTGGCCGCGACGGAGCGCGCGATCGATTCCGCGTCTCATGGTCACGCGACGCCGCGGAGTCCGGCGCGCCCGCGCCGCGCCCGCCGCCGCCCGGCGATCACGTGCAGAGGAGCGCGGCCTCGAGGCGGCGGCGGAGGGCGCGATCGGTTCCGCGTCCCATGGTCACGCCGCGCCGCGGCCCGGGCGCTCGCCGCCGAGCGCGGCGCCGGCCGCGATCACTTGCAGCAGAGCGCGCCTTCGATGCCGTGGCGGATGGCACCGATCGATCTCTTGCCGCCGGGGCAGCGCGGCTGACCGCCCGTGCTGGGGGCGACGGTCCCGCCGGCGGCCTTGCACTCGTCCGCCGTCGTGGGCGCGGCCTTCTTCCCGGCTGGCTCGGCCGGCGCGCCGGGGGCGGGTGCGGGCTTGATCGGTTCGGCCGGCTGGGGGGCCGCGGGCGGCGGCGGTGGCTCGGCCGGATCGGCCGGCGCGGCGGGCATCGGCGGCTCTGCCTTCGACGGCGGCTCGGCGGGCTGGGCTGGCCGGGCCAGGGGCTCCGCCGGCTCGGCCGGTCTCGCTGCGGCGCCGGCGCCGGGCTCGCCCTGCTGGGCCGCCTCGGCTGGCCGGTCGGACTCGGCCGGCGCCGGCGCCGGCTCCGCGCCGCGATCGCGCCTTCCGCAGCCGGCCGACGCGGCCACGAGAAAGGCGGCCAGCACGGCGGCCGCCGAGCGCCATCCGCGAGCCGGCTTCGTCGCCATCACGGAAGGCGTCGCTGTCGCCGTCGCCGTCGCCGTCGCCGTCGCCGCCATGATGATCGATCCGTAGCACGGCCGCCCCGGCCCGCGCACGCCATGGCTCGCGCTCACCGGCTCAGGCGGCGTCGTGGAAGATGATGCCGAGCGCGTGGCGCCGGCCCGACCGGATGCGGCTCACACCGTGCCGCATCGCCACGCGATACACGCCGCGCGTGCCCTGCACCGGGCGGCGCTGGACCGGGAAGAAGACCCCGTCGCCCTGCTCGAGCGGCACCACCTCCACGCGCGACTGCATGCGCGGCCGCTGCTCGGTCAGCGCGAACTCGCCGCCGCTGAAATCCCGCCCCGGGCGCGACAGCAGCACGGTCATCTGCAGCGGGAAGACGTGCTGTCCGTACAGGTCCTGGTGCAGGCAGTTGTAGTCCCCCTCGCCGTACCGGAGGAGGAGCGGCGTGGGGCGGTCCTGCCCGTCCTCGTGGCAGCGCGCGAGGAAGGCCGCGTGGTCGTCGGGATAGTCGACGTCCGCGCCCATCGCCCGGCTCCAGCGGTTCGCGATCGCCGCGAGCGGTGGGTAGAGCTCGCCGCGCAGGGCGGCGACGATCTCGGGCAGCGGGTGCGCGAAGTACTTGTACTCGCCGCGCCCGAAGCCGTGGCGCGCCATGATCACCCGGCTGCGAAACCGATCGTCCGATCCGTACAGCGCCGCCAGCGCCTCGCACTCGCCCGGCGGCACGAGGCCCTTCACCAGCGCGCACCCGGCCGCGTCGAGATCACCGGCGACGCGCTCCCAGTCGATCGCGGCCGCGGCAGCGGCGGCGGTCGCGGTCGCGGCGCCCCGGTTCGCGGCGGTCGCGGTCATTGCGGCCCTCGCCATGGCCACCTCCTTCACCGCGCCGCTTCGCGCTCGATGAGCGCGCGCTTGCGCTCCACGCCCCAGCGGTAGCCGGACAGCTCGCCGTCGCGGCGCACCACCCGGTGACAGGGAATCGCCACCGCGAGCGGGTTGGCGGCGCACGCCTGGGCGACCGCGCGCAGGGCGGTGGGCGCGCCGATGCGCCGCGCGATGTCGGCGTAGCTGGTGGTCGACCCGGGCGGGATGTCGCGCAGGGCCTGCCACACGCGCTGCTGGAACGCCGTCCCGCGCACGTCGAGCGGCAGGTCGAGGCCGACCGCCGGCGCCTCGACGAAGCCGACCACGACCGCGACCAGCTCGCGGAACGCGTCATCGCCGGGGAGGAGCTGCGCGCTCGGGAAGCGGTCCTCCAGGTCGCGCACCAGCGCGTCGGGATCGTCGCCCATCGAGATGGCGCACACACCGCGATCGGTCGCCGCCACCAGGATCGATCCGAGCGAGCACTCGCCGACCGAGAAGCGGATGACCTCGCCCTCGCCGCCGGCGCGGAACGCGCGCGGCTGCATGCCGAGGACCGCCGTCGAGCTGGCGTAGAAGCGGCCGCTCGAGTTGAAGCCGGCCCGGTAGATGGCCTCGGTGACCGAGCCGCCGCGCGCGAGCGCCTTGCGCACCCGCCCGGCGCGGTGCGCGGCCGCGTACGCGCGCGGGGTCACGCCGGTGACCGACTTGAACACGCGGTGGAAGTGGTAGCGGCTCACGCCCACCGCATCGGCCAGCGCCTCGAGGCCCGGCATCTCCTCGGCGGTCTCGATGATGCGGCACGCCCGCGCCACCAGCTCGGCGCGCTCCGCGGCCAGGCCCGGCTGGTCGGGGCGGCAGCGCTTGCACGCCCGGAAGCCGGCCCGCTCGGCGGCGGCGCAGCTGGCGTGAAAGCGCACGTTCTCGCGCCGCGCCCTGCGCGACGGGCACGACGGCCGGCAGTAGACGCCGGTCGTCTCCACCGAGTAATAGAACGATCCGTCTGCGGTGCGATCGCGGCTCACCACCCGTGCCCAGCGCTCGTCGTCGCTGCCGGGGACTGGCTGTCCCGCCGGGTCGCGCGTCCTTGCCAAGGCCACCATCATTTCACTCCTGGTCGAGGGCAGCACCATGACTGCCGACTCTCATGGTGACGCCCGCGCCCTCCCGCAACACTCCGCGGCTTGCTCTCGAATTCAACCGCGTCCCGACCCGCCGCGCCGCCCCCACGCGGCGCCGCGGAGTCGCGAGCAAGAACCGGAGTGTTCTCGGCCCTCTCCCTGATCAATGTGTGCCTCCGACGACCACGACCACGCAATTCCATTCCTCGTGGAGGCAATCATGACCCGACCGCTGTTTCGCGCCCTTCCCACCGAGATCGCCCGCTCGTATCAGGCCGGCGGACCGGATGCCCACGGCCGCCCGCCGGAGCACCTGGTCGCCGGCGACTCGCCGCCGGGGCCCTGCCGCCACTGCATGACGGTGATCCAGCCCGCGGAGGAGTACCTGGTCCTGGCTCACCGGCCGTTCTCGGCGCTCCAGCCCTACGCCGAGACCGGTCCCATCTTCCTGCACGCGCGCCCGTGCGAGCGCCACCCCGACGCGACCGACGTGCCCGCCCTGCTCATGCGCTCGAGCCAGCTGATCGTGCGCGGATACTCCGCCGGCGAGCGCATCATCTATGGCACCGGCGCGCTGGTCGCGCCCGATCGCGTCGCCGAGACCGCCGCTCGCCTCCTCGACCGCCCCGATGTGGCGTTCGTGCACGTCCGCTACGCGGCGACCAATTGCTACGCCTGCCGCATCGATCGGGGGTGAGTCGGCGCGCCGCCGGGGCCGCGCCAGTGCTAGGCTCTTCGCCGCGCATCGCCCGGTGCGCGGAGGACCGCCCGCATGACGAAGAGCCACCCTGCCTCCCCTCGATCGATCGCGCTGGGACTGGCGATCCTGGCCGCCGCCGGCGCCTGGTACCTGCACCGCCGCACCGACGGAGACTCGCGCTCCGCCGACGCGGCGCGCGGCGCCGACCCCGCGCTCCTGCTCGACCGCGTGTGGGTCGACTCCAAGCCGGAGAAGTACACCGACTACACCCACGCCATGCTGGTCGTCAGCGGCGCGCCGATCGGGGTGTTCCAGAAGGCCTCGGCCTATCAGGCGACGATCGAGCTCTTCGAGTACAAGCGGCGCGACGCGTCGCTGGCGGTCCTCTTCCCGCAGAGCGGCAAGAAGCGCGAGACCAGGTATCGCATCCGCGTGTGCCGGGACCTGCCGCCGTTCGACCTGTGTCTGGATCTCGCCGAGAACCCGTGGGGCGGGCCGCGCCGCTACCACGCCATGAAGGATTCCGAGGCCGAGCGCGCCCAGCTGGGCGATCTCCGCCATGAGCTGGAGCACCGCCTGGCCGACGATGGCCGGAGCGGCGTCGTCCGAGATGGAGTGACCCCGTGAAGCTCGTCGATCTCCCTGACTCTGTCGTGCAGTGCAAGAACCTCATCGGCGGCGAGTGGCACGCCCCCGGCGGGCCCGAGCTGGAGGTGCGCAGCCCGTACAGCGGCGGCGTCATCGGACGTGTGCCGCTGTCGGACGCGGCCGAGGTGGCGCGCGCGGTCGAGGCGGCCGCCCGCGCGGCGCCCGAGTGGCGGCGCGTGCCGCTCAAGGAGCGCACCCAGGCCCTGTTCCGCTACCGCGACCTCGTGCTGGCCAACGTCGATCGCCTCGGCCACCGCGCCGCGGCCGAGGCGGGCAAGACCGTGGCCGAGGGGCGCGCCGGCGTGCTCAAGGGCGTCGAGGTCATCGAGTTCGCCCTCAGCCTGCAGAACCTCGACGACGGCGGCGCGCTCGAGGTGAGCCGCGGCGTGTCGTGCGAGGCGCGCCGCGAGCCGCTCGGCGTGGTCGCCGGCATCACGCCGTTCAACTTCCCGGCCATGGTGCCGATGTGGCTCTATCCCATCGCGGTCACCCTGGGCAACTCGTTCGTGCTGAAGCCCTCGGAGAAGGTGCCGCTCACGCCGCAGATCCTGGGTGAGCTCATGCTCGAGGCCGGATTTCCGGCCGGGGTGTTCAGCATCGTCAACGGCGCCCGCGACACCGTCGAGGCGGTGGTCGATCACCCGGACGTGTCGGCGCTCGGCTTCGTCGGCTCGACCCCGGCCGCCCGCGCGGTCTACGGGCGCGCCAGCGTCGCCGGCAAGCGCGCGCTGGCCCTGGGCGGGGCCAAGAACCACCTCATCGTGGTGCCCGACGCCGATCCCGGCGTCACCGTGCAGGGCGTGGTGGACTCGTTCACCGGCTGCGCCGGCCAGCGCTGCATGGCGGCCAGCCTGATGGTGGCCGTCGGCGACGTCGATCACCTGGTCGACGGCATCGTCGAGCGCGCCCGCGCCATCCGGCTCGGCCAGGACATGGGCGCGCTCATCGACAAGGCGGCGGTCGAGCGCATCCGCGGCGCGATCGGCAAGGCGGCGGCAGACGGCGCCGACGTGCGGGTCGACGGCCGCGACGGGCCGCCGCCGGCCGGCTACGAGGGCGGCAACTGGATGGCGGCGTCGGTCATCGACCGCGCCGACCCGACCTGGGAGTGCGCGACGCGCGAGCTGTTCGGCCCGGTCCTGACCATCGTGCGGGTGAAGTCGGTCGACGAGGCGCTGGCCCTGTCGGAGGGCAACCCGTACGGCAACGCGACCTCGGTCTTCACCACCAACGGGGCGGTGGCGCGCTACGTGGCGGAGCGGGCGCAGAGCGGCATGGTCGGCGTCAACATCGGCGTGCCGGTCCCGCGCGAGCCGTTCTCGTTCGGCGGCACCAAGGCGTCGCGCTTCGGCTCGGGCGACATCACCGGTCGCGGCGGCGTCGAGCTCTGGACCCACCTCAAGAAGATCACCACCAAGTGGGCGGTCCAGCCGGACACCACCTGGATGGGCTGAGCGCGGCGATCGAGGGATGCAGGCACAGACACAGGCGCAGGCACAGGCACAGGCACAGGGGCAGATGCAGACGCAGACGACGACGCAGGCGCAGCGACAGATCAACGTCATCGGTCACCCGCTGGTGCAGCACAAGCTGACCCTGATGCGGCGGCGCGAGACCGGCACGGCCAGCTTCCGCGCGCTCCTCTCCGAGATCAGCATGCTGCTGGCCTACGAGGTGACGCGCGACATGTCGGTCGTCACCGAGGAGATCGAGACCCCGCTCATGCGCATGAGCGCGCCGGTCCTGGAGGGCAAGAAGATCGTCCTCATCTCCATCCTGCGGGCCGGCAACGGCCTGCTCGACGGGATGCTGCGCATCCTGCCGTCGGCGCGCGTCGGCCACGTGGGCCTGTACCGCAACCACGAGACCCTGGAGGCGGTCGAGTACTACTTCAAGGTGCCGAGCGAGATGGAGGACCGCGACGCCATCGTGCTCGACCCGATGCTCGCCACCGGCAACTCGGCGGTCGCCGCGGTCGAGCGCATCAAGCAGGTGCAGCCGCGGTCGGTCAAGTTCGTGTGCCTGCTGGCCGCGCCCGAGGGCGTGGCCACCTTCCACGAGCGCCACCCGGATGTGCCGATCTACACGGCGGCCCTCGATCAGCGGCTCAACGACAAGGGCTACATCCTGCCCGGCCTCGGCGACGCCGGCGATCGCCTGTTCGGCACCAAGTAGGCCGCGGCGAGCGGGCGCGGCTACTGCCCGCGGCGGGTCGTGCGCGCCGCCGTGGCCGGCGCCGGCGCCAGCACCACCTCGGGCGCGACGACGGTCGCCACCATGCCCGGCTTGCCCGCCATGTACGAGCGGCCGGGATCGATGAGGAAGCGGCCGCGCATGGCCTGGCGCCCGAGCAGCATGCGAAAGCCCATCTCGTCGCGGCTGGCCAGGGTGAGCTCGATGGGCCAGGCGTCGCCGAGGAGCTCGAGCCGCGTGATGATGACCGGGCGCAGCGCGTGCACGCCGTTCGAGCTGCGCACGATGCGCTCGTCGATCATCTCGGCCTCGGCCACCACCTCGCGCCGGCTCGAGCGCTGGAGCGGGTGAATCGCGAAGCGCACCAGGTCCTTGCCGCGTCGCTTGACGCGCTCGACCGCGAAGGCGTGCAGGGCCGACGAGCGCGCGCCGGTGTCGATCTTCGCCTTGACGCGCGACACCCCCAGGTCGGGGAGGGCGACCCATTCGCGCCAGCCGATGCGAGCGCGACGCCGGATCGTCATGCTCAAGGGCGTACCACACCGTACCCACGCTCGCGGCCCTGGATCGGCGCGGCGCGGCACCGCGCCCCGCCGCGGGTGGGGTCGCGCGGCGCAGCCTATCGGCGGTCGGGCTGGAGGCGCGGGTGGCCGCGCCGGATGGTCTCGGCGCCGTCGGGGTCCGCCGACTGGGCCGAGCATGCGAGCTGGCCGGCCTCGATGTAGCGCCCGTCGCGCACCAGCAGATCGGCGAGGCGAAGCTTGGCCCCGACGTGGCCCGGATCGAGCTCGAGCGCGATGCGCAGGCAGTCCTCGGCCCTCTCGCGATCGCCGGCCGCCTGCCAGCCGCCGGCCAGATCGACCCAGCCGCCGGGGTAGGTGGGCGCGGTGGCGACCGCCTCGCTGAGCAGCGCCGTGGCCCGCTCGACCTCGCCCTCCTCGATGTAGATCTCGGCGCGCAGCGCGGTGAGCTCGGTCGGCTCGAAGACGGAGTCCGGCTCGGAGGCGGCGCTGCGCTCCAGCACCGCGAGCGCGGCGCTCACCAGCCCGCGATGGCGCAGGAGGCGAGCAAGGTTGAAGCGGGCGGTCGCGTTGTCGGGGTCGACCGAGAGCGCGCGCTCGTAGCTCGACTGCGCGCGCTCGGCGCGCCCGACGATCTCGAAGGCCGCGCCCAGGTTGCAGAGCGGCGCGCTCCACTCGGGATCGAGCTCGGCCGCGCGCCGGAACGCGAACAGCGCCGCCTCGGCGTCGCCGGTCGACGCGCGCGCGATGCCCTCCTGGTTGTGGACGCGGGCCAGGAGCGCGCGCGCGGCCTCACGCGCGCCGTCGCCGGCGGTGTCGTCGGCCAGCGCCTGCTCTGCCGCCGCGCGCGCCTCGTCGCCGCGGTCCTCCTCGAGGTAGAGCTCGGCCTCGACCACGCACAGCGGCGCGACCTGGCCGTGGACCTCCTGCGCCTCGCGCAGGACCGCGCGCGCCGCGTCGAGGTCGCCGCGCTCGAGCCCGATGCAGCGGGCCAGGAACGCCGCCGCCGACAGGAGCGACGGATCGCGCCGCCACGCGTCGCGCAGGAGCGACTCGGCCTGCTCGACGTCGCCGGAGCGCAGCCGCTCCCGGCCCAGCGCGAAGCAGGCCTCGGCGCGATCGGGAGCGAGGCGGTGGGCGCGGGCGAAGTGGGCCTGCGCAGCCTCGAACTCGCCGTCGCGCAACCTCTCGAGCCCGCGGCGGAGCTCGGAGCGCCACGGCTCGAGCGGTTCTTCTGGCTTGGTTTGCAAGGCGGGATCGCCGGCGAGACGTCCCCCCACCGCCGGCTCGGTGGCTGCGGGTTGACGCTAGCATCGCGCCTGTCGGGCTGTCCATGACGGAAGCCACGTCGAGCCGCCCTCGCCGCGGCGCAGCTTGCAGCGCGTGGCCTGTTGCCTACAGCGTTCCCCCTACACTGTTGCCGACGGCCTGCCTACAGCGCGACACAGGCAGGGCCACAGGTGAGCGGTCCGTCCCCGACGCGCCGGCGGGAAGCGCGATAGAATGCGCGCGGGAGGTTCGTCGATTCCGATTCGCGCTGTGCGTACACCGGCCGCGCTCGGCACGCTGCTGGCCCTCGTGGTCTGCCCGTCGCTCGCGGCTGCTCAGGTGACGGCCGATCCAGACCCTCTGGATTTCGGACCCGTGCGCGTGGGGACTCCTGCCAACCAGACGCAGCGGACCGTCGCGCTCACCAACACGACGGCGTTTCCGGTCGCCATCGCGAGCTGCGCGCTCACGCCGGTCGATCCGCCCGCGCCTGACAACGACCTGATCGTGGTGTCGTGCCCGACCAGCATCGGGGTGGGCGCCACCGTCAACATGGCGGTGCGCTTCCCGCCGCGGGCGCGCGGGACGCAGAGCGCGAGCGTCGCCGTCGACTACGAGGTCCAGTCCGATCCGGTCGAGCCGGGGAGCGTCCCCGTCGGGCTCACCGGCACGGGGGTGGCACCCGTCATGGAGGTGTCCATCGTCCCCGGGGCTCCCCTGCCGCTCGACTTCGGCACCGCCGTGGTCGGCGACGCGTCCCCCACGACGTACACGATCCGGGTGGCCAACACCAGCGACGACCCCGGCGACGCCGTCCTCGACGCCACGCTGGCCGAGAGCGGCAACACGGGCGACTGGTCGTTCGCGCCGCCCGACGCCGCGTTCGCGCTGGCCGCGGGCCAGGCGCGCGACATCGTCGCCACCTTCACGCCGCAGGCGGCCGGCGCTCGCGCCGCCACCATCACGATCGCCGACGGCGACGCGCTCTCGCCGGTCAGCAGCGTCCCCATCGACGTCGTCGGGAACGGCGACCCGCCGCTCATCGGCGTCGGGATCTCGCCGACCGCGCTCGCCTTCGGCAGCATCGACGTCCAGGTCGGCGAGCCGGTCACGCGCATCGTCACCGTGTCCAACCCGGGCAACCGGGCGCTGGTCCTCGCGCCCATCCGCCTCGAGGCGATCGACGGGACGCCCTACGACGGCGCCGCGTTCGAGGTCCTGACCGCGGCGCCGGTCACCGTCGAGCCGGGGGCGCAGGCGGAGATCGAGGTGCGCTACCAGCCGGCCCTCGAGAGCGCGGGCGACTTCGCGGTGCTGGCGCTGGGCACCAACGTGGTCGAGACGCCGGAGGTGCAGGTCACGCTCTCGGGCCGCGGCGTCGACCGCCACATCGACGTGTCGCCGCTGCAGATGTCGTTCGTACCGACCTACCGCAACCCGGCGGTGCCGCCGCAGGCGACGCTCGACGTGACCAACACCGGAGAGACGCCGCTGGTGCTCGGCGACCTGACCGTCGACGCGGAGGGGCCGGCGGCCGAGTCCTTCTCGGTCATCGGCCAGCTGGCCGACGTCATCGCACCGGGCGAGACCAGCTCGGTGGTCGTGGAGTTCCACCCGCGCGCGGCGCCCGAGCAGCCCCTCCAGGCGGCGCTGCTCATCGTCAACGACGACGACTCGCGCCCGATCGTCCGGGTCGACCTGAGCGGCATGGGCCTCCTGCCGCCCATCAGCGCCAGCATCTCGTCGATCGAGTGGGGATCGATCGCCGTCGGCCAGGAGCGGCCGCTGCCCGGCTCGCCCCTGGTCCTGCGCAACGAGAGCGCGAGCGAGACGTTCCTCATCCAGGATGTGCGCGTCGCGGACGCGGCCGGCGAGCCCATCGACGCGGTCGCCGTCGCCGGCTTCGCGCAGCCGGTCGAGCTCGCGCCCGGGGCCGAGCTGGACCTCGACGTCGCGTTCGCGCCGCACCGGGGCGTGGTGCTCGACGGCGCCGCCATCGAGGTCCTGGTCGGCGTCGACCCGGAGCCGGTGGTGCGCGTGCCGCTCTCGGGCGCCGCCATCGACACCGACGCGCTCGGCGGCGCCGGGTGCGCGTCGGCCGGGCGACCGTCGGCGCCGGCGGCGTGGCTCCTCGCCATCCCGGCGATGGTCCTCGGGCTCGGGCTCGGGCTCGGCGTCGGCCGAGGACGCGGCCGCGGCCGCGGCGGGCGGCGGCGGCGGCGGCGTGGGTCGCGCGCCATCGCGGCGGGCGCGCTCCTCCTCGCGTGGGCCGGCGTCGCGGCGCCCGCGTCGGCCCAGGTGCAGGCCAGCGAGGACGTCGACCTCTCGACCTTCCGGCCGGTGCACGGCGTCGACCCGGCGATGGTGACCGTGGAGTCGGCCGACGTCGGCCGCCCCGACAGCGGCGCGCTGGAGCTGGGCTTCGACTACGCGCGCAATCCCCTCATCCTGCGCGCGGCCGACGGCGAGATGACCGATCACCCGGTGTCGGCGCGCACGACCGTGGAGCTGGCCGGCGCCTACGCGTTCGGCGATCGCTTCGAGGTCGCCGCGGTGGTGCCCTTTCTCAGCCAGCGGGGCGAGGCGCCGCAGTTCAGCGGCATCGCCCCTGCCGAGGGCTCGGCGCTGGGCGACATCCGCGTGCGCGGCAAGGCGCTGCTGGGCGGGCGCGCAGGCTTGACGTTCGGCGCGGCGGCCGAGCTGACCCTGCCGACCGCGGCCGACAAGCAGTTCACCGGCGAGGAGGGACCGGCCGCGATGCTGCGCGGACTGGCCGACTACCGGATCGGGCGGCTGCACCTGGCGGTCAACGGCGGCGCGATCATGCGCGAGGGCGTGCGCCTGGCCAACGTGCAGCAGGGCCACGCGGCGGTGTACGGGGCGGCCAGCGCGGTCCAGCTCGCGTCGCGCCTCTACGCGGTGGCGGAGCTGTTCGGCTCGGTCGATCTCAGCGGCGGCCCGTCGGGCAACCGGCCGCTCGAGGCGGTGCTGGCCACCCGCGTGCGCGTGACGCGCGAGATCGGCGTGCTCGCCGGGGCGGGACGCGGAGTGGTCGCCGGGGTGGGGGCGCCCGAGGCGCGCTTCTTCTTCGCGCTCGGCTGGTCGCCCGGCGCGCGCGCGATCGTCCACCCGGGCGACGATCCGCGCGGCGCGCTCGACGACGACGGCGACGGCATCCTGAACCGCGACGACCGGTGCCCCGGCTCGCCCGAGGACGTGGACGGCTTCCGCGACACCGACGGCTGCCCCGATCGCGACAACGACGGCGACGGCATCGCGGACAAGGACGACAAGTGTCCGAACCAGGCCGAGGACATCGACGGCTTC
>DATFRY010000504.1:0-16494 GCA_035262925.1 Kofleriaceae bacterium
CCATGGAGCACCTCCGCGAGCCGAGATGCGCTCGCCAGTGGTGCCCAGGAGATCATCGCGCGGTTGGCCGGGCGAGTTTTCGGGAGCTGACCCGTGCATCTGATCGATCTTGCTGACCTTTCAAACCGTTCGATGTTCTAGCGGAACTCGACTCGACCGAAGAAGAGGTCGAAGTTGCTCATGCCGCTGACGGTCGCGTTGAACTGGAAGTCCTCGTAGGTGGTGCCGTTGGCGGACTGGCGGCCGTCGCTGAGGTCGGTCGGGCCCGGGTCGGCGGCGCCGTTGCCCTGGGTGGCGCCGACGAGGGCGCTGCCGCGGGCGGTGGCTCCCCAGCGCAGGTTGTAGCGGCCGTTGCGGGCCAGCTCGGCGGAGAAGTAGTTCGGACTGCTGGAGAAGAACTCGCTCACGCTGACGAAGTGGACCGCCGCCGAGCTGGAGGTGGTGTCGACCAGGACCAGGCCCGGGTTGCCGAGGAGGCCCGTGGGATCGAGATCGGTCCACAGCGGGGAGATCCTCGGCGGTCCGGCGAGCAGCGCCGCCGGCGTGGCGTCGAGGCTCGGGTCGCCGGCCCCGAAGGACACGCTGCCGTTGGAGTTGACGAACATCGACGTGCGCTGCGCGCCCTGGAACCGGAACGCGAACGGGCCGAGCGGGACCTCGAGGGTGTCGTCGTCGCCGAGGGCGATCGGCTCGCCGCGATAGGTGTTGACGAACAGCGTGTAGCGGCCGCCCGACTCGCCGGCCCCGACGAAGTCGAGGTCGGGGAAGGCAGTCACCGCGAACGCCAGCCGGGTGTCGGTCTCGACCTGGAGCAGCAGGCGCGACAGCAGGCCGTCGCCGCCGTCGTCGTCCACGGCGAGGAGCTCCCCGGTGTCGGCGTCGAAGACCCCGAGCAGGCTGTCGAAGTCGAAGTTGCCGCGCACCACCTCGATGGCCACGATCTCGCCGGCGTCGACGTCGATGGTGTAGAAGTCGACGTCGTTGCCGATCGGGTCGATCATGGTGGCGAACGGGATGAACGCGCTGTTGAATGGAAGCAGCGGCAGGTGGACCGCGTGGTCGACGTCGTCGTTGCCGCGGCCGAGCTCGAACAGGTCGGCGATCCGGTTGACGCCGTTGAAGCGGAGCTCGCCGGCGAGATCGAACACCTCGGCTCCGACGAACTGCTCGAAGATGGCCCCGCTGGGCAGGATCGGGTTGCCGATGCGGCCGCTCACCCTGCTCAGATCGGACTCCTGCTCGAAGCCGCCGGTCAGCGCGCCGCCGCAGCTGTAGCCGACCAGTCCGTCTCTCGCGCTGACTCCGCCGTACGAGACCGCGAAGCGACTGCCGACGAGCGGGCCCACGATCTCGCTCAGGCGATCCTTGCGGTTGAGCGTGATGGCGAACGAGTTGGTGTTGGTGGTCCCGAACTCGGGGACGTTGGTCCAGCGCACGGTGAAGGAGCTCGAGCTCTGCTCGAAGACGACGGTGCCGCCGGAGGACGGATCCATGTCGTCCCACAGCCCGGCGATCCGCGGCGGCCCGATGAGGAGCGAGGCCGCCGACTCCAGGAAGCTGGCGTCCGACGCGTCGAAGGTGACGTTGCCGTTGGCGTTGACGAACAGCGAGTCGAAGCGCCGGCCGCAGAAGTCGAACGGGAACGGCGGAAACAGCTCGACGAACCCGTCGTCGCCGACCGCGAGCGGCTGGCCCGGCTGCGGCCTGTTGAAGATGACGTTCACGCCGGCGGTGGTGGCGCCGGCGGCCGCCGACACCGCGACGAAGGTGTCGGGCGGATCGGAGGTCGACTCGCCGGCCCCGCTGTGAAACTCCTCCGGTCCGGGCAGGAGTCGCGGCGGCGTCGAGAACCCGCCCTGCAGGATCTGGTCGACGAAGACGGCGTACTGGGCGCCGGGGGTCAGCCCGGTGAACCGGTAGGTCCCGACCACGTCGCTGACCGCGGGGTCCTCCTCGTCGGTGAAGTCGCCGGACAGGGCCGAGACCGCGTCGAGGAACGGATTGGCGATGTTGCGAGCGATGACGTTGACGCCCGAGAGCCGCGTGGTGCCGTTGGGTCCGAAGATGCTGCCGGTCAGCGAGGCCGTGGTCGCGAAGTGGTCGGCCTCGGGGTAGAGGCGCGACATCATCGTGACGTCGTCACGCCCGGGGCTCTCGACGCCGAAGTCGGCGCCGAACAGGAACGGGTACATCGTCTCGATCAGCCCCTGGTTGACGAAGTCGGCGACCGTCGGCGCGCCGAAGGTGTTGAACGGATCCGGGCCGCTCGCCTGCGGCTCGCCCAGCGCGATGCCGAGCAGGATGCCGCCGTTGGTCTGGCTGTGGGCGAGGTTGCCGAAGTGGCCGAACTCGTGGACCATGATGCTGAAACCGATCCTGTTGTCGAGCGGGTCGAACGCCGGGCCGTTGAGGAACGAGACGCCCTCGAGGATGGTGCAGTTCGACGGATCGAGCCATTCGGGGCCGGCGAAGCCGAGCACGCCGGAGTCGGGGCCGAACACGAGATTGAAGATCTCGCCGGTGTCGTCGTAGACGATCGCGCTCAGGCCATCCGGCGCGGCGGGCTCGAGGAACGGACCGAAGTTGGTCTCGTCGACGTTCAGCGGGAGGTCGGCTCCCTGGACGAAGCTGATCGTCGCGCTGTCGATGTCCTCCCACTGGCCGAACGAGTCGTCGACCAGCGCATCGGCGCTGGCCTTGTCGAGCGGGCCGAGGTTGCCCTGGTCCGGGTTCCAGACGATGTCGCGGCCGCCGTCTGGCCACAGGTACGGCACACCGTCGGAGCACTTGGCCAGCGGCCCGCCGGCGTGTGCGGTGGCGGCGACCAGCGTCGTCGCGCCGGCGAGGGACATCGCGAAGGCGAAGCGGGTGAGCGCGGTCATCGCTTGCCTCCCTTCTGCGCGGCGACGATGGCCCGCACGCGCCTGGCGAGATCGTCGTACGGCAACGCGCCCTTGACCCCGGGGATGAGGCCGGCGTTGCCGGCGCGGTTCAGCGTCATCTGTGACGGCGCCGACGTGTCGATGTCGAAGCAGCCCTGGGCCAGGCCGACCGGGCTCGACAGCGCGACCCGGCTCTCCGCGGTGAGGAAGAGCAGGTAGTCGCGGCCTCGCTCGAGGCGCGGCACATCGCGGAACAACGAGAAGTGGCGCGCGCCGCCGCGATCGACGTCTCCCTTGATGGAACCGATCATGGTGACGTCGGCGTAGGCGATGTTGCCCTTCGTCGTCGCGAAGTCGCCCTTGAAGATCTCGACGACGCGAATGCGATAGGTCGTCGTCGGCAGCTGGGCGCCGCCGACCAGGACGGTCCCCGGACTGACGTCGGTCACCGTTCCGCGAAACACGCGCGCGGCAGATGCCGTCATGCCGTCGAGATCGAAGTGCTTGACGGTCGTCGCTTCCGCGAGCGGCCCCCCCGTCGACATCGCGGCGGCCAGCGCGACACACACAGCAGCTCCCCTTGAATTCATGGTCCACCTCGCTCGCAAGACGGTGAGCGCAATGACGAGGCGTTGCCCGCGTGGCTCGGCCCCCATATGCGCGGCCACCACACACTAGAGCAGGCACTTGAAATCAGGAAGATGCAGACTCACCTCAGGACTTGAATTGGCTAACAGGTCCGCGGATCCCATGGGACGACCACTCCCGCCCGTCGCCGGTGTGCACGGCATCACACCGAGCATCACGACATCACGGTGGGCGAGCTCAGGCCTGGATGCAGCGCGCACTCGCGGTCACGCGCAAGGGCCTGGACCACGCCGCGTCGCGCGTGCGCCTGGTCGAGATCGGCGCGTGCGCCGGGAGCCGGTGCCGATCTCCGACGTGGAGCATGCCTGGACGCGCGCCGCGCGCGGCCGCCGGATCCTCTTCGCGACCTGATCGCGGCGCGCCGGCCGGCAGGGCAAGGATCGGGTCTGCGGTCCCGGTCTCGAGCTGCGTCCCTCGAAGTCTCCTCGGGACCCAACCCGGTGCGGCACCGGCGCGTCGTTGAACGATAATGGCGCCGATGAGCTACGACTTCACCCTCGTCAAGCCGCAGGCAGGTCAGACCGCGCTCGAGGCGGTGGAGCAGCTCTCCCGAGAGGATGCGGGCGTCCCGCTCGAGACGCCGCCGGCGATGTCGGCCGACGATCGGGCGCTCCAGAAGCGCGCGGTCGCTGCCCTGCGCGCGCACAACCCGGCCTTCGAGTCGTTCCGGTTCGACCTGCCGCTCATCGCCAGCGAGCTCGGCATCAACCTCGAGCAGGCCGCGCTGCGGTTCCAGCACGTGGAGCTCAACGGTCCCCAGGGCGGAAACGGGATCCAGGTCATCGTCGCCGGGGCTACCGTCTCGATCACGGTTCCCTACTGGCACACCGGCCCGCAGGCCGAGGACGTGTTCGCCGAGATCTGGGTCTACCTCCAGGTCCTCGCCAGGGAGGGGTTCGTCGCGTACGACCCGCAGCTCGACCGGATGCTCGATCTCGCGACCGACCGGCCCGCGGCGCTGGCGATCTACGACTCCGTGACGCGCAGGTCGAAGCGGTCGTGACGAGGCGCGACGTTCCCCGCGCTCCTCGTGGTCACATTCGCCCGTCGCGGTCCGTCACATGAAAAGACGCGGCAACACGCCGCGGACGTGGCAAACCGGATGGGAGACCCATGAAGATCAAGCTGACCAGCGTGTACGTGGACGACCAGGACAAGGCGCTGCGCTTCTACACGGAGGTGCTGGGCTTTGCCAAGAAGGCGGATTTCAGCCAGGGGCCGTTTCGATGGCTCACCGTGACCTCACCGGAGGACCCGGACGGCACCGAGCTGCAGCTGGCGCTGAACGATGACCCGGCGGCCAGGGCCTACCAGCAAGCCAGGTTCGAGAAGGGCCAGCCGGCGGCCATGTTCTACACCGACGACGTCAAGGGCGACCACGAGCGCCTCGAGGCCCGCGGGGCCGAGTTCACGATGCCGCCGACCGAGGTGACCGCGTCGACCATCGCGATGGTGAACGACACCTGCGGCAACCTGATCCAGCTCGTCCAGCTGGCGCGCTGGCCGAAGTAGGTCACTCGAGCACCGCGATGTCCAGCGCATCGAGTCGCGCGCGATCCGAGATCACCTCGGCGCGCGCGATGCGACCGCCCTCGAACGCGAAGCGGAGCGCGCGGAGCAGCCGGCCCTTCGGCGCCATCACGAGCCCGACGGCCCCGTCGATCAGGGCCGGGGCCATGCGGCTGGCGAGCCTCCCGAACGCGACGGCGCCCGAGGCCCAGGTGCGGGCGCCGCGGACCTCGCGGACGTTGCCCGAGTCGTCGGTGGCGCGGCCGACGACCTCCGGATCGAGGACGGCGATCAGCCCGTCGACGTCGCCGCGCCGCAGCGCCGCGATGAAGGTCTCGACGACGTGGCGCTGGCTCGCGATGTCGGTGTCCGGCGGCGGGCTGCCCTGGACCCGCCGGCGCGCGCGGCTCGCGAGCTGGCGCGCGGCGTCGGGCGAGCGCGAGACGATCGCCGCGATCTCGTCGAACGGGACGCCGAAGAGATCGTGGAGCACGAACGCGAGCCGCTCGGCCGGCTCCAGCCTGTCGAGCACGACCAGCAGCGCGAGGCCGACCGACTCGGCGAACATCAGCTCCTGCTGGGCGTCGGTGGTGGCGGCGCGATCCGCCGCCGGATCCAGCGGACCCAGCGGATCGAGCGGCTCCTCGCGGCGCGAGGTGCGCGTGCGCAGCATGTCGAGGCAGACGCGCGCGACCACCGTGGTCAGCCAGCCGCGCGGGTTCGCGACGTCGCGCGGATCGGCGCGGTCGAGGCGCAGCCACGCCTCCTGGACCGCGTCGTCGGCCTCGGCGACCGAGCCGAGCATGCGATACGCGACGCCGCGCAGGTGGCTGCGGTGCTCCTCGAAGTCCATCGTCACGAGGCGAGCCTACGACTTTCGGGGCCGAGCGCCCACGACGGCGGCGCACAGGACGAGGAGGACGAACACCGCCGCGCCGGGCATGCCCGCCGGCCCGCCGGCCGCGCTGCAGCCGGACGATCCGCCGTCGGTCGCGTCCGGCTCCCAGTCCGGATCGAACTCCGCGATGAAGTCGTCGACGAAGCCCACCTCCGGGTCGAGGCGCGACTCGTAGCTGCCCTGGTCGCAGGTCTCCGTGCCGAAGGACGTGACGCCCACGATGACCTCGCGCCCGTCGATGGTCATGAGCGCCGGGCCGCCCGAATCGCCGCTGCAGGTGCCGTGCGCTCCGTCGCCGACCGCGAGAACGAACGAGGTGTAGCTCGTCAGCGTCGTGTCGACGAACCGGCGCACGCCCGAGCTGTCGGGTTCGGCGTCGTCGGCGAGCCCGTAGCCGATCATGCGGACCGACCCGCCCACCATGTCAGAGGAGACGCCGCTGCGGTTCATCTCGAGCGGATCGATGCCGGTCAGGGCGTCGCGGAGGACGACCACGCCGAGGTCGTGTCCGTCCTCGAGCTGCGTGTCGTCGAAGTCGGCGTCCGCATGCACCTCGCGCACCGCCAGGACCTCGAGCGCGCCGGTCGCCGGCAGCCGCGTGCCGGTGAAGACGCCATAGGTCGCCTGATCGCCCACGCAATGCGCGGCTGTCAGCACGATGTGGGGCGAGACGAGCGAACCCGTGCACAGGAAGCCGCTGCCATCCGGGAGCTGCTCGAGCACGGCGACCACCGCCGTGTCGCTCGAGTCGGTGGCGCCGCCCACCACGGCGTGCTCGCTCTGTCCCCGCGACAGCGCGTCGTCCGCGCACGAGGTGCCGCCGCAGGCGACCACGACGAGGAACCAGAGATGGAAGGCGCGTTGCTGATGGATCATGCGTGCGTCCAACCAGTCTGTACTGCCTTCAGGAGGAGCGGGATGACTCCATCGAGAGGGATCCGCCCGGGTCGCTGCCTACGCTACCCGCCAGGGGTGATGCGGTCGATCACTTTGTCGGGCGCCTGTCTGAGCGTGTTCAGGATGAAGCGCATCTCGGCCAGGCCGATGACGGCGAGGGGCAGGGCCTGCATGGCGTGGTAGACCAGCGCGAAGGCGAGCGCCTGCTCGCGGCCGACGCCCATGAGGTCGAGCGCGAGCACGGCGCCGAGCTCGAAGCTGCCGACCTGGGCGGGCGTGCTGGGAAGCGTGATCGCGATGTTGACCGCGAGCAGCACCAGCATGGAGCCGCCGAGTGGCACGTGCACATCGAGCGCCTGAACCACGAGCTGTAGGGCCACCAGATCGGTGAGCCACATGAGCACGGACAGGGCGAGCGTGACCGAGAACTCGCGCCGGCGCCTGAGGACCTCGAGGCCGGGCAGATAGCGGGCCAGCCGGCCGCCTTCCCGCCGGCCGTAGCGGAGAAGCAGCCAGCCGACGACCAGCGCCGCCGCGGAGCCGGCTGCGACGATCGCGATCGCGCGCGTCACCCAGACCGGGAGATCGGGCAAGAGCCAGGGGAGGGGAGCCACGACCGCCAGCAGGCCGAGCGCGTCGAAGACCTTCTCGGTCGCCGCAACGGTTGCGGCGGCCCGCCCGGGAACGCCGTCGCGGCGCACGAGCAGCCACACGCGCACGATCTCGCCGGCTCGCGCCGGCAGCAGCGTGGAGGCTGCGCAGGAGATCACGGTGTAGCGGTAGAGCCGCGCGGCGCCCACGGACGCGACGGGCGCAAGCATCGCGCGCAGACGTAGCGCCTTCCAGAACATGAGCAGGAAGCTGGTGGCGGCCGCCAGGGCGACGGTGCCGAAGTTTGCCTGGCTGAACGACGCGGCCAGGGTGTTCCGGTCGATGCCGCGAAGGAGCAGCGCAAAGCCCACGACGACGCCGGCCACGACCGCCAGGCGCACGACCAGCATTCCGTGCCGAGCGATGGCTGAAGTCTTCCAGTTCATGCGCGTTGACCCTGTCGAAGCTGCGCGGTACACCGCGCTGAATCAATGGCTGACCACCCACCACGGATGGGAAACGTCTACGGCATCATCATCTGCCAGGGCGACTCGCTCACCTTCGGATCGCGCGATCCGGATGGCATGAGCTACCCGCTCTACCTCGGGCGCCTCCTGTCCGAGAAACATCGCCAGACCTGGGTCACGGTCAATTTTGGTGTGCCGGGAGAGTGCTGGGCGGAGGTGTGGCGCAGGAATTACCGGGAAATAGCGTCTGTTCCGGAAGCGAGCGAGATTTGCCTGTGGGTGGGCACCAATGACGCATGGAAGGGGCGATCGTTCGACGAGAGCATCACGGCGTGCGAGGCCGTGCTCGACCAGTGCCGGGCGGCGGGGCGCCATGTGTATCTCGGCACGCTGCCCGGCAAGCGCGGCTTCGGCGCGCCGCGCGAGCCCTGGGCGATGAACGACGTCATCAAGAAGTTGAACGAAGCCTACGTCCGCATCGCCGAGCAGCGCGGGCTGACCTTGGTTCCACTGCACGACCTCCCGGTCGAGCACTTCTGCGACGGCATCCACATCACCCAGGCGGGCAACAAGTGGGTGGCTGCGCAGTTCGCCGCCGCGATCGAGTCCCGCCGCTAGTCCGGCGGAGGAGCTGCCCGTGATCGTAGCCGCGATCGGCACGCGTCCCGAGGTCATCAAGATGGCGAGCGCCGTGCAGGCGCTCGAGGCCCGTCATCTGCCCGTGGAGGTGGTCGCGACCGGCCAGCACCACGACTTCCGCATGATGGGCGCCTTCCTGGGCGGCCTGGGGATGCAGGTCCACCACAGCCTCGACCGATCGTCGAACACTCTGTTCGACAGCTTCGCCGAGATCCTGGTCGGGCTCGGACGCCTGTGCGGCGAAAGGCGCCCGCGCCTGGTGCTCGCCGTCGGGGACACCACCACGGTGCTGGCCGCGGCGCTGGCCGCGCGCAAGACCGGGGCCGCCTTCGGCCACATCGAGGCCGGGCTGCGCGCCTTCAGCCGCGAGCTGCCCGAGGAGGAGCACCGCATCGCCGCCGACGCGATGGCGGATCTGCTGTTCGCCCCGACCCGCATCGCGGTCGAGAACCTCTCGCGCGAGCGGGTCAACGGCGAGGTGTTCCTGACCGGCAACACCGTGCTCGACGCCGTGCGCGAGGTCGTGCGCAAGCCGGTCCCGCCCGACCGGCGCGAGGGGGTGCTGGTCACCGTCCACCGCCAGGAGACGGTCGACGACCCGGCGACCCTGGCCCAGGTCCTGCGCGCGTTCGAGGCGGTGGCCCGCCGCAACCGCGTGGTGTGGCCGGTGCATCCCCGGACGCGCGACCGCATGGCGATGGCCGGGCTGACCATGCCCGCCGGGGTCGAGTGCGTCGAGCCGCTCGCCTATCGCGACTTCACCGAGATGCTGTCGCGCGCGCGCCTCGTGGTCACCGACTCGGGCGGCGTGCAGGAGGAGGCGGCCATCCTCGGCACGCCGTGCGTCGCGGTGCGCGAGCGCACCGAGCGGCCCGAGACCATCGATGCGCGCGCCGGGGTCCTGGCCGGCACGCGGACCGACGACATCCTGGAGGCGTTCAAGCAGATCGAGGACGAGTGGGACGTCTATGCTCGGCCTCGCCCGCATCTATATGGCGACGGGCGCGCGGGCGAGGCGATCGCGCGCATCTGCGAGGAGTTCCTCGCGAGCCGGGAGGCGGCCTCCGTCTCCGCGGCGAGGTCGGCGGCCGCCAGGTGAGCGCCGAACGCTCGCTGCGCGTGTGCGCCGTCGTGGGCTATGACCTGGCCGAGGAGGGCGGGGTCAAGCGCAACGCCATGCACGTGGCCGCGGCGCTCCAGCGCCTGGGCGACGAGGTCACCGTGATAGGCCCGATGAACCGGCGCGCCCGCGCCGCGGCGCGCACCGCCGCGCCCGCCGCGGCGCTCGCGCGGCCCGACGTGGTCGGCTTCGGCGGGGTGGTCAACATCCGCGGAAACGGCTCCGACAACCGGCTCGCGCTCTTCACCTCGCCGCTGGCGCTGCGCCGCTTCTTCCGCGACCGCGACTTCGACGTGGTCCACGTGCACGAGCCGCTCCTTCCCGCGCTCGGCTACTGGGCGCTGCTGGCGTCGCGCGGCGCGGCGCACGTGTGCACCTTCCACGGCTACTCGGAGAGCGAGGGCCGGCTGAGCCGCCTGGTGCGCAGGGCCGCCGGCGCGCTCATCTACCGCGCGTTCGATCGCGGCATCGCGGTGTCGGAGCCGGCCGCCGAGTTTGCGCGCGTGTCGTGGCGACGGCCGCTCGCGCTCATCCCCAACGGCGTGCCGACCGCGATCTACCAGGGAGACGGGGAGGGAGCGGGGAACGCGCGGGCGCCCGGCGAGCCGGTCCGGGTGCTGTTCGTCGGCCACTTCCGGGACAAGCGGAAGGGGCTCGAGGTGCTGCTGGAGGCCTGCCGCAGGCTGCACGCGCGCGGCGAGGCGGTCGGGCTCGACGTGGTCGGGTCGGGCGGCCCGGGCGGGCTGCCCGACGCGCCGCCGGGCGTCACCTTCCACGGTCCGATCTCGGCCGAGTCGGCGCTGGCCGAGCGCTACCGGGCATGCGACATCTTCGCCGCCACCGCGACCGGGCAGGAGTCGTTCGGCATCGTGCTGCTCGAGGCCATGGCGGCCGGCAAGCCGATCGCGTGCAGCGACATCGCCGGCTACCGCCAGGTGGTGGGCGCGGACGGAGCTCGCTTCGTGCCGCCGGGCGATCCCGCGCGGCTCGCCGACGGGATCGCCGCGCTGGCCGCCGACGCCGCGCTGCGCGCGCGCATGGGCGACGCCAACCGACGGCGCGCGCAGGAGTTCGACTGGGAGCGACTGGCGGGGCGGGTCCGCGAGCAGTACCTCCTCGCCATCGCTGACCGCAGGGCGCGGCGGCGCCCCGCGCTCGAGCAAGGCCGGGCCGGCGAGTCGTCGCCGACCGCGAGCCTGCAGGAGTAGGACAGATGCCGGACAAGTTCGCCAGGATCGACGTTCCACCCCCAGGACCCAGGTCGCGCGCGCTGGTCGCCGCCGAAAAGCCGCATCTTGCGCCGGGCAGCCAGCACGTGTGGCAGCTGGCCGGGGTCGCGGTCGAGCGCGGACAGGGCGCGCTCCTCGAGGACGTGGACGGCAACCGGTACATCGACCTGGTGGCCGGCATCGGGGTCGCCTCGCTCGGCTACGGCCATCCGCGCCAGGCGCGCGCCATCGCCGAGCAGGCCGAGAAGGTGATCGTCGGCAGCTACACCACCGCGCCGAGGGTGTCGCTGCTCGAGCGCATCGCGCGGCTCACCCCCGCCAACGCGAACCTGACCAGGACCCAGCTCTACTCGAGCGGCGCCGAGGCGGTCGAGTCGGCCCTGCGGCTGGCCCGCTCGTACACGAAGAAGTTCGAGGTGGTCTCGTTCTGGGGCGGGTTCCACGGCAAGACCCAGGGCGTGCTCGGCCTCATGGGCTCCGACTTCAAGCACGGCCTCGGGCCCCAGCAGCCGGGCCTCCACCTGGTCCCCTACGCCGACTGCTATCGCTGTCCGCTCAAGACCAGCTACCCGGGGTGCGGGCTGGCCTGCGTCGACTTCATGCGCCAGGCGCTGGTGCGCCAGACCGCCGGCAGCGTGGCCGCCGTGCTGGTCGAGCCGATCCAGGGCACGGCCGGCAACGTGGTGCCGCCCGACGACTACCTGCCCGCGGTCAAGCAGGTGGCGCGCGAGGTCGGGGCGCTCTTCATCGCCGACGAGATGATCACCGGCTTCGGGCGGACCGGGAAGGCGTTCGGGGTCGAGCACTCCGGGGTCGCGCCCGACATCATGACCATCGGCAAGGGGCTGGGCGGAGGCTTCCCGGTCACCGGCGTGGTGTCCACCCCGGAGATCGTCGCGGCCGACCCGTGGTCCAGACCGTCGTTCAGCTCGTCCAGCTTCGGCGGCAACCCGCTGGCCGCCGCCGCGGCCGACGCGGCGGTAGGGGCCATGGTCGACGAGGACCTGATCGGAAACGCCGAGCGGGTCGGAGCCGGCATGCTCGCGCAGCTGCGCGGCTTCGCCGACAAGTTCCCGTTCGTGGGCGACGTGCGCGGCAAGGGCCTGATGATCGGCATCGACCTCGTGGCCGACAAGGCCAGCAGGGCGCCGCTGTCGAAGAAGGCCTGCGAGATCATCTTCAAGCGCGCGTTCGCGCGCGGAGTCATCACGATGGCGTACACACCGCGGTGGCGGGTCAACCCGCCGCTCGTGCTCTCGGCCGACCAGGCCAGCGAGGCGGTCGCCCTGCTCGACGAGGTCTTCACCGAGGTGACCGAGCGCGGCGAGTGGAGGATCTCATGATGCAGAACGCGGCGCTCGGCATCCTCGTCTCGCTCGGCGGGCTCGCCATCCTCGCGGCCATCGGTCTCCCGATCTTCGCGGTCCAGTTCCACCGCGGCGGCGGCCACGTCTCGGACCGCATCCGCGGCATGGGCGGCTCGCGCCTGCTCGGCCTCTACCTCATGGAGTACGGCTACTGGATCTGCCGGCTGCCGCTGCGCGCGGCCCTGAGGCTGGGCGCCACGCCCGACTTCGTCACGGCGTTCGGGCTCGGCCTCGTGCTCGCCGCCAGCGTCATGCTGGGCCTCGGCTGGTTCGCGGTGGGCGGCTGGTTGTTCTTGCTCGGCTGCATGTTCGACACCGTCGACGGCATGCTGGCGCGCGAGCTCGGCGTGTGCAGCGACGCCGGCGAGTACCTCGACGCCATCGTCGACCGCTACTGCGACGTCGCGGTGTGCAGCGGGCTGGCCTTCTACTACCGCGACCGGCCGTGGGCGCTGGCCCTGGTCATGGCCGCGCTGCTCGGCTCGGTCATGGTGAGCTACAACCGGTCCAAGGCCGAGGCGCTCGGGGTGCACGACGCGCCCGGATGGCTGATGCGGCGCCACGAGCGGACCATCTACATGGCCTTCGGAATCGCGCTGGCGCCGCTCCTGGCCGCCGCGGTCGAGCCGCACGCGGTCCGCCCGTTCTACCACCTGGCGCTGGCCGCGTGCGGCGCGGTGGCCATCCTGGGCAACATCGCGGCGCTCGTCCTCATGTTCGATGTGCGGGGGCGCCTGCGCGCGAAGGCCGGCGCGGCCACGGTCACGGCCGAGCCTCGGCCGGGCGCGGCCGAGAACGGGACGGTCGCATGAGTCTGCGCTGCGGCATCGTCGGATTCGGGATCATCGCCGAGCGCGCGCACGTCGGTGCCTTGCGCGCGCTCGGGGTCGAGGTCTCGTCGGTGGTCGAGGTCGTCCCGGCGCGGCGCGAGGTGGCGGCGCGGATGCTGCCCGGCGTCGCGATCCACGCGAGCGTCGAGGCGATGCTGGCGAGCGAGCGGCTCGACTTCATCGACGTGTGCACGCCGCCGCACCTGCACGTGGCGGCCGCCGAGCTGGCCGCGCGCGCCAGCGTCCACGCCCTGGTCGAGAAGCCGCTCGCGACCACGCTGGCCGACGCCGAGCGCCTGGCCGAGCTGGCCGCGCGCCACCGGGTGGTGGTCGCCTGCGTGAACAACTGGAACCAGGCCCCGATCCTGCGCCGCGTGCAGGCGGTGTGCCGCAGCCGCGCGCTCGGCCCGCTGCGCAGCTTCGAGATCGAGGTCGAGCGCACGCGACCGGCCGCGGCCGCGGAGGACGACGACAACTGGCGCATCGACCCGGAGCGGGCCGGCGGCGGGATCCTCTTCGATCACGGCTGGCACGGGCTGGCCCTGATGGGCCGCGCGGTGGCCGCCGAGCCGGTCGCGGTCAGCGCCTCCCTCACCCGCCGCCGCCATCACGCCCTCCGGGTCGAGGACACCGCGGTGGTCGACATCGAGTTCGCCGACGGCATGCTCGGGCGGTTCTCGGCCACCTGGGCCGGCGACAGCCGCGCCAACCGGGTCACGGTGCGCGGCGAGCGCGGCACGCTCGAGGTCGCCGACGACCTCCTGCGCGTGTCGCGCGGGGGCCGGACGCTCGAGGAGCGCTTCGACGAGTCGCTGGCCGACGGCGGCTATCGCATCGGGTGGACGACCGGCATCGTGCGCGAGTTCCTGGCCGAGATCGCGGAGCCGGGGCGACCGCACCGCGCCATCGAGGAGGCGCTCGACTGCATGCGTCTGCTGGCCGCGGCCGGCGAGTCGAACGCGCGCGGCGGCGAGACCGTCGCGCTCGGCTACCCGACCGCCGCCCGGGCGCGCGGGGTCAGCACGTCGAGCACCGCGGGGGCGACGGTGAGGGCGGCGGCCAGGCAGGTCAGCTCGCCGACCACCGCGACCATGCCGAACGAGCGGATGCCGGCGTTGGCAGACAGCAGCAGCGACCCGTAGCCGACGATCGTGGTCCACGAGCACAGCACCACGGCGCCGCCGGTGGTGGCGAGGGCGTGCCGCGCGCTGTCGGCCACGTCGCCGCGCTGGCGCGCCACCACGTTGGCCGCGTAGTCGACGCTGATGCCGAGCGTGATCGGCAGCGCCGCGAAGTCGAGGAAGTTGACCTTGACGCCGAGCAGCCACGCGCACGCCAGCATGGCGGAGGTCCCGGCCAGCGAGGCGGCCAGCGTGGCCAGCCCGTAGCGGTTGGGTCCCACCACCACCACGACCATGACCAGGACCGCGAGCAGGGCGGCCAGCGTGGCCCGCGGGCCGTCGCGCTCGACCGCGCGCAGGATGTCGGCGAACACGAACGGGCCGCCGCCGAGGTGAGTGCCGTCCGGGAAGTGGAGGCGACGCACCGCGGCCGCGAACACCTCCATGTGGCGGCCGTTCCACCCGTTGAACCGGCTCGCCTGGTCGGCGTAGACCAGCTTGCCGCGGCTGCCGTCGTTCTCGACGAACTGCGGCACCAGCGCCTCCGGGATGTCGTGGGCGCGGATCGCCGCCAGATCGGCGGGCGGACGCAGCCGCTCGACGTCGGCGCGGTCCTCGGCGCTGAGCTCCTCGAGCGTGTCGGGCCCGGTCAGCCGGCGCAGATCGGCCAGAACGGCCAGCTTCTCCTCCTGCCGGTCCGGGAGCACGTCCTGGATCGTGCTGACCTTGCGGAACAGCGGGCCGGTGGGCGAGGGCAGCCCCTCGGCCGAGCCGCGCGGGCGCGGCTTGCCAGCCTTCCCGTCCTTGTCGTCCCTGTCGTCCTTGTCGTCTGGCTCGGCGTGGGCGCGGAGGATCTTCTCGACCGCGGCCGCGTCCTCGGGTCGATCGACGCTGACCACGAACCCGCTGGCCAGCCCGTAGCCGAACGCGACGTCGATCCGGTGCATCCAGCGGCGGCCGAGGTTGGCCTCGGCGCTGTCGGCTCGCAGGTGCTCCCAGTTGTACTCGTACGGATCGCCCGACAGGTAGCGCCACGTGCACACGCCGGTGGCCGCGGCGACCAGCGCCGAGATCACGGCGACCACGCGCAGGTTGCGGGGCAGGAGGCGCGCCACCAGCGGCCCGAGCGAGGGCGGCCGGCCGGGCCGCAGCATCCCGCGCCGCTCGAGCGCGGCGATGCCGGCCGGCAGCACCGTGTAGGCCGACACCCAGCACAGCACCATGCCGATCGCGCCGATGGCCCCGAAGTCGTGGAAGCCGCGGAAGTCGGTCACCAGCAGCGAGGCGTAGGCGATCCCGGAGCCGAGCGCGGCGGTGATGGTGCCGACCAGGCTGCCGCCGAGCGCGGTGGCGAGGGCGCCTACGTGTCCGTCGCCGGCGCGGCGCTGCTCCAGGTGGCGCGACAGCACGATGATCCCGAAGTTGATGCCGTTGCCGACCACGATGGCCGACAGGAAGGCGCTCGCGCTGTTGAGGTAGCCGATGGTCAGGCGCGTCACCGCGAACGTGCAAAGGGCGCCGACCGACAGCGATCCCAGCAGGCAGGCCGCCGCCCGCACCGAGCGGAGGTAGAGGACGAGCGACAGCCCGACCACCACGATGGTCGCGAGGATCGCGAGCACCATGCCGCGCAGGATCGCGTGCTGCTCGGCCACCCCGGTGACGATCTCGTCGGCCAGACCGACCGTGACCCCCGGGCCGGCCTCGCGCTCGGTCGCGCGCGCGGCATCGCGGACCCGCTCGAGCAGACGCTCGCTGCGGGGCATGTCGGAGGACGGGAACGGCGCCTTGACGATGATGAGCTGGAGGTCGTCCTCGCGCGCGATCAGCTCCTCCGGGTGGGCGACCTTGTCCTCCGCCTCGTGCAGCCGCTCGCGCAGGCGCTTCATCTTCTCGTCGGTGGCCGCGCGATCGGCCTCGACCGCGGCCTTGTCCCCCTCGTCGTCGAGGTCGACGTAGAGCGGGTTGGCGTCGAGCTTGGCCTGGCGGGTGCGCTCCCGGAGGCCGTCGCGGGCCGCCTCGAGATCTGCCAGCGGCGCGTACAGGAAGCGGTGGTCCCAGCCGAAGCGGCGCGCGGCGCCGTCGTCGACCACCAGGTTGCCGACCAGCTCGGGGCCGAGCGCGCGGATCCGCGCGGCCATCGCGCGCGCCGCGACGCTCCGCCGGGCGGCGTCGCGCGACTCCACCGCGACCAGGAGCGTGCCGAGCGACCGGGTGCGGGCCTGGAGGTCCTTGAGGTCGCGCACCGACGGCTCCGAAGGCGGCAGCAGATCGGTGAGGTCGGTCTTGAGCGTGA
>DATFRY010000505.1:0-2789 GCA_035262925.1 Kofleriaceae bacterium
GGCCGACTCCGGCCGCACGATCTTGCCGTCGGCGTCGAGCTCGACCAGCTTGCCGTCGCCGAGGGCCCTGTCGGCCGCCAGCTTGCTCAGCGCCGCGCGCAGGGTGAGCTGCACGCCCGCCTCGTCGACCAGCGGGCGGTCCTCGCCCTTCTGGCCCCCGTCGCCCTTGTGGTGCGCGATCTGCGGCGCATCGCCGTCGCCGACGACCAGGAAGCGCGCCTCGTCCGGCCTGAGGTGCTCGGCCGCGGCCTTCTTGAGCTCGTCCGCCGTCACCGCCCGCACCTGGTCGACGTAGCCGTTGAAGTAGTCGGGCGGCAGGCCGAAGTAGACCAGCGCGCGGTACTGATCGATCGCCGCCCCCGCGGTGTCGAACGAGGCCGGCAGGCCCAGGATGGTGCCCTCCTTGTCGCGCGCGAGCTCGTCGGCGGTCGCCGGCCGGCTGCCGTCCTGCATCGCCACCACCTCCCGGCGCAGCTCGATCAGCGACTGATAGGTGGCGTCGCTGCGCACCGAGCTGCGGGCGCTGAAGCGGCCGAAGAAGCGGTTGTAGGCGAAGCCGCCGCCGGCGCCGTACGAGTAGCCCTTGTCCTCGCGCAGGTTCATGTTGATGCGGCTGGAGAAGCCGCGGCCGAGGACCTGGGCCAGGAGCATGGTCGCGAAGTAGTCGGGCGCGAGGCGGGGCGGGCCGGCGTGCAGCATCGACACCGACGACTGGGCCGACCCCGGGATGTGGACGAAGAAGATGCGCCCCGCCGGCGGCCGCGGGCGGGGCGGGCGCGCCGCGCGGGCGGGCGCGCCGCGCCACCTGGCCAGGAGCGGCGCGAAGCTCCGCCGCACGTCGGCCTCGGTGGTGTCGCCGACGACGAACAGCCTCGCCCCGCGCGGCTCGAGGTAGCGCCGCACGTGGCGCTTGCAGTCGGCCATCCGCACCGCGCCCAGCGTCTTCTCGGTCGGCACGCGGCCCAGCGGGTGATCGAGGCCGTACACCATCATCTGATCCAGGCGGCCGGCCACCGACTCGGCCGATCCGCGCGCCTGCTTGAGCCCCTCGAGCCGCCGCTTGATCAGGCGATCGAGATCGGCCTGGCGCATGCCCGGCTGGGTGATGGTGTCGACGAACAGCGCGAAGGTGGCGTCGAAGCTCCTGGTGAGCGTGCTCATGGCCACGCCCTGGCGGTCCTCGCCGGCGTAGCTCGACACGTTCGACGCCACATCGGCCAGCGCCTCTCTGAAGGCGATCTTGTCCAGCTCGACCGTGCCCTCGGCCAGGAGGTCCATGCACACCGAGGCGAGGCCGACCTTGCCGGGCGGATCGAGCATGGCGCCGCCGTCGACGTTGAGGTCGATCGAGATGGTCGGCAGGTCGTGGCGCTCGACCAGGTAGACGTCGATCGGGTCGCGCTCGCCGAGCACGAAGTGCGCCATCTCGGGCAGGTGGAAGTCGCGCGGGGGCGCCGCGGCCGGCTGCGCGGCGCGGAACGGCTCCTCGGGGAAGACCGGCAGGGCGGCGGCGGCCGCGCCGCGATCGGCGGCGGCGGCCGTGGCCGGGCCGGTCGCGGCCGGCTGCGCCGCCTTGCCGCCGCACGCGCCGGCGAGCGAGGCGGCCACGACCGAGACGGCAGCGATGGCAAGGAGAGGTGCGCGCGTCACGTCACTTGCCCTTCTGGCCGGCGACCGGCAGGCTCAGCACCTCGACCCGCCGCGCGCGATCCAGGTACTGCCTGGCCGTCGCGAGCACCCTGGCCGGCGACGACTTGCGGTAGCGATCGAGGTCGCGCCCGATGTAGTCGGGGTCGCCGACGTAGTGGTTGTACTGCTGCAGCTGCTCCGCGCGCGCGAGGAGGTCCTCCAGCCCCCACACGGTGCTGGCCTCGCGGTTGACGACCGAGCGATCGAACTCGCGCTGGCTGATCGGCTGGCTGCGCACCAGGTCGAGCTGCTGGTCGACGATGCGCTCGATCTCGGCCATGTCCGCGTCGCTCCTGGCCACCACCGCCACGTTGAAGGTGGACGACAGCCCGTGCGAGGTCTGGTACGCCGTCACCTGCTGGGCCAGCTGCTTCTCGTGCACGAGGATCTTGTACAGGCGGCCGGTGCCGGCGGCGGCGAGCGCCTCGGCCAGGATGTCGAGCTCCGCGTCGCCGGGGGCGTAGAAGGCCGGCGAGTGCCACACGTACTCGATGCGGCGCAGCCGGGCCAGCGGGTCCTGGATCTCCTTGCGCACGCGTCCGGTGACCGGCACCGGCGGCGCGACGTGGGCGGGCTTCTCGGTGCGCGGAAACGAGCCGAACCACTTCTCGACGAGCGCGCGGGCCTGACCGACCTCGAAGTCGCCGGCCAGGACCAGCGTGGCGTTGCCCGGCACGTACCACTTCTCGTAGAACGCGGTGACGTCCTGGACGCTGGCCGCCTCGAGGTCCTCGTGGCGCCCGATGGTGAGGTAGCGGTAGGGGTGGCCCTCGGGATAGAGCGCCTCGGCCACCGCGAAGCGCGCCGCCCCGTACGGCACGTTGTCGTAGCGCTGGCGGCGCTCGTTGCGCACGACCTCGACCTGGTTCTTGAAGCTGGCGTCGGTGAGCTTGGGCAGGAGATAGCCCATGCGGTCGCTCTCCAGCCACAGCGCGGTCTCGAGCTGGTGCGAGGGGACCACCTCGAAGTAGTTGGTGCGGTCGGTGTTGGTGGAGCCGTTGACCGCCGAGGCGCCGATCTTCTTCAGCACGTCGAAGTGGCGGTCGTCGCCGACGTGCTTCGAGCCCTGGAACAACATGTGCTCGAACAGGTGGGCGAAC
>DATFRY010000506.1:0-4386 GCA_035262925.1 Kofleriaceae bacterium
GGGCCGCGCGAATACGGAGTCGCGCGCTACCGCGCGGGCGCGCGGCGATCGGGCCGCTCGAGCACGTGGAGCAGAAAGGCCTGGTCGCGCGCGGTCTCGCGGTACTTCTCGTAGCGACCCGACTTGCCGCCGTGGCCGGCCGTCATGTTGACGTGGAGGAGCAGGAGGTTCTGATCGGTGCGGGTGGCGCGCAGACGCGCGACCCACTTGGCCGCCTCCCAGTACTGCACCTGGCTGTCGTGCAGGCCCGTCGTCACCAGCACCGACGGATAGGCCTGCGCCCGCACGTTGTCGTACGGCGAGTACGACAGCATGTACTCGTAGAGCTCCGGCTTCCGGGGATCGCCCCACTCGTCGAACTCGTTCGACGTGAGAGGGATCGACGCGTCGAGCATCGTGCTCAGGACATCGACGAACGGCACGTGCGCGATGACGCCGCGGTACAGGTCGGGCCGCATGTTGACCACCGCGCCCATGAGCAGCCCGCCGGCGCTGCCGCCGGAGGCGAACACCTTGTCGCGCGCCGCGTACTTCTCGCCCACCAGGAACTCGGTCGCGTCGATGAAGTCGTTGAACGTGTTCTTCTTGGCCAGCAGCTTGCCGCTCTCGTACCAGCGCCGCCCCAGCTCCTGCCCGCCGCGCACGTGCGCCACGGCGAACACGAAGCCGCGGTCGAGCAGGCTCAGCCGCTCGCTCGAGAACGTCGGATCGGTCGACGAGCCGTACGAGCCGTAGGCGTGTACCAGGAGGGGCGCGCTGCCGTCGCGGCGCAGCCCCCTGCGGTACACGAGCGAGATCGGCACCTCTGCCCCGTCACGCGTCGGCGCGCGCAGGTACTCGCTCGCGTAGCGCTGCGGGTCGAAGTCGCCCAGCACCGGGGTCCGCTTCCGCAGCGTGCGCTGGCCGGTGGCGACGTCGAGATCGTAGGTCGTGGCCGGCGTGGCGAGCGAGGTGTAGACGTAGCGCAGCGCGCCGCCCTCGGCCTCGGGCGTGTCGATCGGCACCATCGTGTAGGCCGGTTCGTCGCCGTCGATGACGAACGGCGCGCCGCCGGCGGGCAAGACCCGCACCACCCGCAGGCCGCCGGAGCGCTCGCCGACCGCGATGAAGTCGCGGTAGAGCGCGAACCTCTCGACCAGCGCGTCGTCGCGGTGGGGCACCAGGTCGCGCCACGCCGAGCGGTCCGCGTGCCGGTCGTCCGGCACCTCCATCAGGCGGAAGTTCTTCGCCTGCCAGTTGGTGCGCACGATCCAGCGCCCGCCCAGGTGATCCGCCTCGTACTCGTGATCGTGCTCGCGGGCCAGGAACAGGGTGACCGGCGCCTCCGGCCGCCTGGCGTCGATGAGCCGCATCTCGCTGGTGAGCGTGCTGGACAGGAGGATGGCGACGTGGGCGCGCGACTTGGTCTTGAAGATGGCCGTGTAATACGATGTGTCCGTCTCCTCGTAGAGGAGCTCGTCGGCGCCGGCCGGCGCGCCCAGCTGGTGGCGCAGCACGCGGTCGGTGCGCAACGTGATCGGATCCTTGCCCACGTAGTAGAGGGTGCGATCGTCGGCGCCCCACTCGACCATCGGCGCGAGGTTCTCGGCGCTGTCGGGCAGGACCTCGCCGGTCGCGAGGTCGCGCACGTGCAGCCGGTACTGGAAGCGGCCCACCGTGTCCTCGGTGAAGGCCAGGTAGCGGCCGCTCTCGCTGACCGCGGCGCCGCCCGCGCGGTAGTAGGCGGTGCCTCTGGCCCGCTCGTTCCCGTCGAGCAGAACCTGCTCCGGCCCGTCCATCTCGCCGCCCCGGTCGGGCCGCCTGCAGTAGATCGGGTACTGCTTGCCCGTCTCGTAGCGGACGTAGTACCAGAAGCCGCGGTCGCGCACCGGGACGGTCGAGTCGTCCTGCTCGATGCGGCCGACGATCTCGTCGTAGAGCTGCTGCTGCAGGGTCGTGGTCGGGGCCAGCGCCGCCACCGTGTGCTCGTTCTCGGCGCGCAGGTAGGCCAGGACGTCCTTGCGCGAGCGGGAGTCGTCGCGCAGCCAGTTGTAGGGATCGCTGCGCGAGCCGGACGGGTCGCGGTGCTCGAACGGCCTCACCTCGGCCACCGGCGCGCGCGGCTCGCCGCCGCCCTCGACCGGGCGATCGTCAGAGTAGGCCGGCACGTCCGGTACACCACGAGCGGCCGCGATGGCCGCGGCGGAGCGGGGCAGCGAGCACTCGCACCGGGGCGCGGGAGTCAACCCTCGCCCCGCGAGGGGGGCAGACGTCTGGTACAGCAGCCATCATGGCGCGACGCGGCTCACCTCCAGCTCGCCGCTCGTGGGTCTGTGCACGAGCCGCCAGCGGACTCCGTCCGGTCCGCGGAAGGAGGCCGCATGATCGGTGTTGGATCCCGCCTCGGACAGGAGGAACTTGAGGTACTCGCGGTGTCCCGCGACCAGCTCCTTGAGGGCCGCGATGCCGTCTTCGTCTCCGACCAGCCGCATCGGGACGAGCCTACCCCGACGGAGGGCCTCGCGGAACGCAGGCCCGAGCCTGCGACCCCACCGCGGTATGCTGGCCATCATGAACGAGCGGGTCGAGCTCACCCATCTTCGCCAGGTTACGCGCGGGCACGCCCGCCACGAGCACCCGGTGTTCTCGCCCGACGGCGCCAGCATCGCCTTCTACGCCGGTACGTTCGGCTACTTGCAGATTTTCGTGGTCAGCGAGGACGGACGTGACGAGCGTCCGCTCACTTGCGAGCGCGGCAATCACACCCAGCCATCCTGGTCGCCCGACGGGCGCTGGATCTTCTACCGCCGGCAGGAAAGCGCGGACGCACCGTGGGAGCTGTGGCGGGTGGAGGTGGCCGATCCGGCGAACAAGCAGCGGTTGCTCGCGCACCGCGCGGTGAGCTTCAAGCACCCGTCGCCGTCGCCCGACGGGCGCGCGCTGGCGTGGTTCTCCGACGAGGGCTCGCCGGGCAACTTCCACCTGTGGCGGGCACGGCTGGGCAGGGACGGCAAGCTCGGCGCGCGCCAGCAGCTCACCGCCGACGAGAACCGCAACGACTGTCACCCGACGTGGTCGCCCGACGGAACGCGCCTCGCGTTCCACGCCTACATCGGACGCGAGGAGGCGACCGTCAGCCACATCTTCGTGTGCGACCGCGACGGGCGCGGGGCGCGGCAGCTCACCGACGCGCCGGCCATGCACAAGCACCCCTTCTTCGTCGGGACCCTTGCCCTCGTCCACCACACCGAGGAGGCGGACGGGCGGCGCTACCTCTCGCTCCGGCGCGCCCGCGACGGCGAGCTCATCGCCAGGCTCACCAGCGGGCGCAAGAACGACAAGCACCCGAGCCCGTGGGTGCCGGCGCGCGGTCCGGCGCGGCTCTGCTTCGCGTCCAAGAAGCGCGGCCCGGAGGACGACGACGAGGCCGCCAGCTACGACATCTTCTGGGGCCTGCTCGAGGGCCTCACGGTGAAGCGGAGGGCCGCGCGGCGCGCGTGATCGTCGCCCGCTACCGGGCGATCGGCGCGAGCGCGATCAGCGCGGCGCGATGCGAGCGCGCAGCCGCTTGGCGCGCACGCGCTGGCGCGGGCTGGCCGAGCGCATGGCCTGCTCGAGGCGAGGGAGGGCCGCGGCGCCCAGCTGCTTCCTGATGATCCTGGCCGCCTGGACGTGGGCCAGGTCGCTGGCCAGCGCCTCGACGACGTCGCTGATGAGCCGCTGATCGCCGCGGTAGACCGGCGCCAGCTCGAGCGCGCTGCCGTACGCCTCCACCGACGGGCGCCACGCGTTCAGCTCGGCGTAGAGGTTGCCGAGCGCGTAGTACACCTCGGGCCGTCTGGGATTGCGCGAGCGCAGCTTCTCGAGGGTGCGCACCGCGCTGCGGGTCTCGCCCTGCGCGGCGCGGGCGCGCGCGCGGGCCACGTCGTCGGGCTCCTCGGGCAGCGCGGCCGCCGGCGGGCTCGGCGCCGGTGCCGCCGCGGTCGCGGGCTCCGCCGGGGGCTGCTCCGCGGCGGGCGGGGCCGAGGCGGGCGCCGTGTCGGCGTCCTCGACCGGCAAGGGCGCGGCCGCCGGGGGCGCGACCTCGCGAGCGGCTCGCGCGCCGGCGCCGGGCGCGCCCTCGCCGTCGCGGTTGAGCAGCCAGAACACCGCCGCGGCCGAGCCGGCGGAGAGAACCAGCGCGGCGCCGACGGCGGCCATCATGCGACCGCGCCGGCCGCCCGGCCGCAGGTTCACGACCTGCGATCCCTCCGCCTCCGGCGTGGCCTCGATCGCGTCGAGGAACGCGCCCGCGGTGGTGAAGCGCTCCGCGCGCGACTTGGCCAGCGCCTGCCGCACCACGCTCTCGAGCTCGCTGGAGATCGCGACGCCGGGCGCCGCCGCGGCCAGCGGCGGGATGGGCGCCTC
>DATFRY010000507.1:0-15223 GCA_035262925.1 Kofleriaceae bacterium
CAGCTCGGCGAGGAGCTGGGCGCAGGCACCAAGGTGGCCGTGAAGCGGTGCGAGCGCCGGATCGACACCGACGGGGTCAGCTCGCTCGACTTCGCCTTCTGCGAGCTGGCCGAACCGGTCGACGGCGTGCCCATCGCGCCCATCCTGTTCGGCTGCGAGGGGGACATCCTCGCCCCCGGCCGCGAGGTCGAGATCGTCGGCTTCGGCGAGGACGAGGACGGGAAGGCGGGGCGCAAGCGCGCGGCGGTGGCGACCTTCCAGGGCTCCGACGGCGGCGGCGACATGCTGGTCGTCGGCGGCGACGGCGTGAGCCCGTGGTACGGCGACTCCGGTGGGCCCGCCTTCGTGCAGCTCGCCGACGGCACCTGGCGCGCCTTCGGGATCGTCTCGGGCGGACCGGGCCCCGGCATGCCTTCCTTCTATGTCGACATGCGCGGCGCCGCGGCCTGGGTCGAGCAAGAGAGCGGCCACGACATCACGCCCTGCCACGCGATCGACGGCACCTGGCAGCCCGGCTACGCGTGCGGCGGGTTCGCCACCCGGCCGACGGCGGGCGGCACCTGGGACGATCAGTGCAGCGAGGACGATCCTCTGTCCGGCCGCTCGACCACGTGCGGACCGTCGCTCGCCGCCGACGAGGAGGCGCCCCACGTGGCCATCAGCTCGCCCGAGGACGGCGCGGTGATCGGCGACGCGCCGACCCAGGTCGAGGTCGACGTCGAGGCGAGCGACGACCTGAGCGGCGTGAGCCGCGTGTGGCTCGAGGTCGACGGCGAGCTGCTCGACGAGGACGCGCGCGAGCCCTGGTCGTTCACCGCCGACTTCGCGAAGGGGAGCTACGACCTGGTCGCCGTCGCCGAGGACGCGGGCGGCAACAGCGCGCGGTCGGAGGCGCACGCGCTGTACGTGGGCGAGAGCCCCGGAGGCTGCCTCGGCTGCGGCGCCGGCGGAAGCGAGGGCCGGACCGGAAGCCTGCTCGTCGCCGCGATCGCAGCGCTGGCCTGGCGCCGTTCGGGCCGCACTCGTTCGGGCCGCACTCGCCGCGCGCGTGCCCGCGCCCCGCGCGGCCGGAGCCGGGGCCGAACCTCGCTGTAGCGCGTTCTCACCCGGCGGGCCGGCGAGCGAGAGCCCCTCGCGTGCTAGAAACGTGGCAGGAGCCCGCAGTGGAGAGGCAATCGGTTTCGACCATGGCCGTGCTCTCGTCGGGCGCGGCGGTGCTGGCGGCGATCGTCGTCCTGGTCTTCAAGGTGCGGGCGGCCGCGCCCGAGCCGGACGTCGCCCCGGTCGATCTGGCCCGCGCAGTCTCTGCGGGGAAGGCCCGGCAGAGCGCGCCGCGCATGCCGGAGCCGAGGGAGGCGACGCATCCGTCGCTGCCGCCGGTCTCGCCGCCGCCCGCCGCGCCGACGCCCGCACCGCTGCCGCCGCGGCCCGCCGCGCCGCCGCCGGGTGAGCAGGGGATGCGGGCCGGCATGGACGAGGCGCCGACCGATCGAGCCGGCGACCCTCCGACCGCCCCCGACCACCCGACCCCCGAGCAGACCGGCGCCATGGACGTGGCGACCGAGTACTACGACCGGGGTGACTACGAGAGCGCGCGCACCGCGGCCGGGCAGGCGCTCGGGATGGGCCTCGGGCCCCACGGCTCCGAGCGCATGCTGCGGGTCGCGGCCTCGGCGTCGTGCTTCATGGGCGACGCGGATCAGGCGCACCAGTACTACGGCCAGCTCAGCCCGCGGGGTCAGCGCGACATCGCGAGGCGCTGCCGCCGCATGGGGATCGAATTTTGATAGAGTTCTCGCCTTCGCGCCTCCCCGTGCGGAGGCCGCGGCGGTCGTGAGAAAGGACGAAGACATGTCCAGTCAGAAGAGCCTCGCCGACTACGTCGCAACCGGGCCGGCCCGCGAGCGGGTGGTGGCCGACTGCGCCGCCCTCGTCGACGAAGAGGTCAAGGCCAAGGGCGGCCTCTCCGGTGTGGCCATCAAGGGCGCGTACGGGACGGTGAAGACGATCAAGCCTCGCTTCGTGCCCGACGTCATCGACGCCCTGTTCGACGACTGGGTGGCCAAGCTGGAGCCGTACTACGCCAGGTGGCGCGCGGGCGGCACCGGATCGCTGACCGAGTATCTGACCGCGCGCTCCGACGAGGTGGCCGAGGACTTGCTTTCGGTCACCGACGCGCGCGCCGCGCACAGCAAGCACAAGACCGCGACCAAGCTCTACGGCAAGATGAGGCCGTCGGCGAAGCGCAACGTGAGCGCGGCGATCCCGAAGCTCGGCGGCGTCATGGAGCGTCACATCAAGGCAGCCGACGGCGCCCCACAGGGCACATGAGGACACAGACGGATCTCACTCCGACTGCCTCCGACTGCTCAGAATGGACGAAAACCCGAAAAAAAGGCCCAGGAACCCTATCTAGGGCCTTGCGTTGTTTTCGCGGTTGAGTAAAACCGGTCAACACAATCCAACTTTCGAGGGGGTTCCCCGTGGCAAAACCCAAGAGCAATGGCAAGAAGGCGGCGAAGAAGAGTTCGGGCGCGAACAAGGAGATGCTCCTCGTCGGCTCCAAGGTGAAGGCGGCCATCAAGGAGGCCAACTGCAACACCGCCGGCGACGCCCTCGAAGGGCTGAACGAGTGGGTCTACTGGCTCATCCAGCAGGCCACCGCGCGCGCGTCCCAGAACGGCCGCAAGACCGTCCGCGCCCACGACTTCATGGTTGGGTGACCCGAAGGGGGCCGCGGCCGGCGCCCCCTCAGGCAACGCTGCGCGGGCGAGCAGCGCCGCTCTCGCTCCGGCGCGGGGCCATTGCCGCCTCGAGGATCGCCGCTTCTTCCTGCTGGTGCACCTCGAACGAGCCGGTCGCGGGGACGGCTCGTGCGTCGCGTCCGATGTACTCCAGCGCGACGCCGGCACGGAGGCTGGCCTCGAATCGGTGGAGCAGGTTGCGCCACGCGCCCATGTTGCGCGGCTCCTCCTGCACCCACGCGAGACGCTCCAGGGCCGGATAGCTGGCCAGGAGCGTCTGCACCTCCGCCAGCGGATAGGGGTACAGCTGCTCCAGGCGGAGGAGCGGCACGTCGAGCGGGCCGAGCCCGCGCCGCTCGCGCTCCTCGAGCAACCGGTAGTAGATGCGGCCGGACGAGAGGAGCGCGCGGCGCACGTGCGCCCGCTCGCGTCCGTCCGGCACCCCGGCGTCGTCGATCACGCGCTGGAAGCGGCCCGAGACCAGCTCCTCGACCCGTGAGGTCGCGCGCGGGTGGCGGAGCAGGCTCTTCGGGCTCATGACGACGAGCGGCTTGCGGAAGTCGCGCACCAGCTGCTGGCGCAGGCAGTGGAAGAGCTGCGCCGGTGTGCTGAGGTTGGCGACCTGGAGGTTTCTCTCGGCGCACAGCTCGAGGAAGCGCTCCAGCCGCGCGCTCGAGTGCTCCGGTCCCTGTCCCTCGTAGCCGTGGGGCAGGAGCAGGACGAGGCCGCACATCCGGCCCCACTTGTACTCGGCGCTGGCGACGAGCTGGTCGACCACGATCTGCGCGCCATTGATGAAGTCGCCGAACTGCGCCTCCCACACGACCAGGCTCCACGGGTCGGCGCTCGAGTAGCCGTACTCGAAGCCGAGCGCCGCCTCCTCCGACAGGGGGCTGTTGACGACCTCGAAGCGGGCCTGCCCGCCGGCGATGTGGTCGAGCGGCACGTGGCGCGCCCCGGTCTCCGCGTCGCTGTAGATGGCGTGGCGGTGGCCGAAGGTGCCGCGCCCCGAGTCCTGGCCGGTCAGGCGCACCGGGCGCCCGTCGAGCAGGAGCGAGCCGATGGCGAGCGCCTCGCCGCAGCCCCAGTCGAGGGCGCCGTCCTCGAGCACAGCGCGCGACCGCTCCTGCATCATGCGGTGGAGGCGCGGGTGCCAGTGGAAGCCGTCGGGCGCGGCCGCGATGGCGCGCGCGATGTCCTCGAGCCGCTCGCGCGGGACCGCGGTCGCGGCCGACCAGTCGGCCCCCGCCGGCTTGAGGCCGCTCCAGGCGCCGCCCAGGCGCTGCGTCACCTGGGTCGACATCGCGCGCGCGGTGCTGCGCGCCGCGACCAGCCGGGCGACCACCTGCTCGTGCATGTGGTGGACCTCGTCCTGACCGACCACGCCGGCGCGGACCAGCTTGTCGGCGTAGATGCGAGACACGGCGGGGTGGCGGGCGATGAGGCGCGCCATGACCGGCTGGGTGAAGCTGGCGTCGTCGAGCTCGTTGTGGCCGTGGCGGCGGAAGCAGACCAGGTCGATGACCACGTCCCGGTGGAAGGTCTGCCGGTAGGCCAGCGCGAGCCGGGCGGTCATGAGGACCGCCTCCGGGTGGTCGGCGTTGACGTGGAAGACCGGCGCGCGCACCGACTGGGCGATGTCCGACGCGTAGCGCGTCGGGCGCGCCTCGTCGGGCGAGGTGGTGAAGCCGACCTGGTTGTTGACGATGATGTGGACCGTGCCGCCAGTGGTGTAGCCCGCCAGCCCGCCGAGCAGCAGGGTCTCGGCCACCACGCCCTGGGCGGGGAAGGCGGCGTCGCCGTGCATCAGCACCGGGACCACCCTCCTGCGGTCGGCGTCGCCCATCTGGTCCTGCTTGGCGCGCACCATGCCCTCGATGACCGGGCCGATGACCTCGAGGTGGCTCGGGTTGAACGCCAGCGACAGGTGCACGCTGCGGCCGTCGCCGAGCGCCAGGTCGTTCGAGTAGCCCATGTGGTACTTCACGTCGCCGTAGCCCTGCACCTCCTCGGGCAGCGGGCGGCCCTCGAACTCGGCCAGGATGTACTCGAGCGGCTTGCCGAGCACGTGGGCGAGCACGTTGAGCCGGCCGCGGTGGGCCATGCCGAGGACGAGCTGGGCCACGCCGGCCTCGGCCGCCTCGGCGGTCAGGGTGCGGAGCAGCGTGATGAGGGTGGTGCCGCCCTCGAGCGAGAAGCGCTTGGCGCCGGGGTACATGCGCTGGAGCTGCTCCTCGAAGGTGTCGGCGGCGATGAGGTCGCGCAGGAGCTCGCGCTTCTTCTCCCCCGACAGGTGAGGTCGGTTGCGCGCCGGCTCCATGCGCGACTGCAGCCAGTCGCGCTGCGCCTTGTCGGTGACCTCCATGTACTCGACGCCGACCGGGCCGCAGTAGGTCTCCTGCAGGATGGCCAGGATGTCGCGCACGGTGGCGCGCTCGGCCCCGTGGAAGCCGGCGCAGCTGACGACCTCCTCCAGGTCGGCCTCGGTCAGATCGAACTGGGACAGGTCGAGCGACGGGTGCGAGCGCGAGCTGGCGCCGAGCGGATCGAGGTCGGCCGCCATGTGGCCGAACTGGCGGTAGGTGTGGATGAGGTCGTAGATCTGGATGCCGGCCGCCACCTCGGCCCTGGCCACGCCCTCGGGCAGCGCGCCGCGCTCGGTGAGGAAGCGAGGCGGCTCGGCGGGGCGCGGCTCGCCTGCGCGGGCGCCGCTCGAGGCCCGCGGCGAGGTCATCTGCGAGAAGAGGGCGGCCAGGTCCGGCGGGACCGAGCCCGGGTCCGCGGCGAAGCGGCGGTAGACGTCGTCGACGAACCCGGGCGCGAAGAGCAGTGGAGCGAGTGGATCGAGTGGATCGAGCTTCGACGTGTTCGACATGGCAGTAGCCATGGAATTCTAGCGTCCGTCCCCGGGCCTCGCTTCGCCCGGCATCGGCGCGGCGGCGCCGGTTCAGCGCGACAGGAACGCCGCGACCAGCTCGGCCAGCGCGGCCGGCTGATGGCGCTGCATCATGTGGCCCGCGGCGGGTAACACCGCGCGCTCGGCGTCCGGCAGGAGGTCCACGCGGCGATTCACCTCGCCGGGGGCCTGGCGGAAGGCCGAGTGCTCGCCCTCGACCCACAGGACCGGGCAGGCGATCCGGGTCCAGAACTCGGCCGCGTAGTCGACCCGGAACGGCATGGGCCCCATGGTCATGTGCAGGGGGTCGTGCTTGAACGCCACGCCGCCGCCGGGCGCGGGGCGGGTGCCGTGGACCGCGAGCTCTCGGGCCAGCTCCTCGCCGAGCAGCGCGTCGTGCGAGCGCAGGCGCGCCGCCGCCTGGTCGATGCCGGCGTGGCTCCGGGGCTCGCGCTCGCGCACACGGCGCCAGCTGTCGAGCCACAGCCGCACGCGCTCGGGGACGGCCGCGTGCTGCTCGGGCGGGCCGAGGCCCTCGAGCAGGACCAGGCGGTGCACGCGCTCGGGGAACGCGCCGGCGAAGTAGGACGCGACGCTCCCGCCCATCGAGTGGCCGACCAGGGACAGCTTGCCGCGCGCGACGGTGCGCGCGACCTCGTCCACGTCGGCCAGGTAGTCGATGAAGTGGTAGTAGCCGCCGGGGCCGATCCAGTCGCTGTCGCCGTGGCCGCGCAGATCGGGAGCCACCACGTGGAATCGCTCCGCCAGCCCGGCGCGCACCGTCGCGACCCAGCCCCAGGCCAGGTCGAGGAAGCCGTGGAGGAGCAGCACCGTGTGGTCGAGCTCGGGGCGGTCGGCGCCCCACTCGAGCACGTGGTAGCGGAGGCCGGTGCCGAGCTGGAGGGTGCGCTCGACCGGATCGAGAGGCGCGGGGGCGGTCACGGGCCGGCGACGATGCGGTAGATCTCGCCGGAGTTCAGGCTGACCACGTAGACCTCGCCGGCCGCGTCCTCGCCGAAGCTGGACAGGCCGTCGATGGCGCTCTTCGGGTCGATGTCGTCGGTGACGTCGGCCTGCTCGGTCGCCTGGCCGCCGGCGTAGATGAACTTGAAGATGTGTTCCTTGTTGTAGTCGCCGTAGAAGTACCAGCCGCGGATGTCGGGGTTGCAGGCCCCGCGGTACACGTAGCCGCCGATCACGGCCGCGCCGTCGCCCGGGTTGGCGTATTCCGCGACCGGGAGGGTGAGGCCGGTGCGATCGCAGGCATCGTCCGGGTCGGGCGGGAAGCAGTGACTGCCTTCCATTCGGTTCCAGCCCAGGTTGAGGCCGGCCTGCTTTCCGGCGGGCAGGACGTCGACCTCCTCCCACTGGCCCTGGCCGACGTCGCCGATGTAGAGGTCGCCGGTCTCGCGGTCGAAGCTCCAGCGCCACGGGTTGCGCACGCCGGAGATGAAGATCTCCTCGAGCGGGTTGCCGCCGCTGCCCGCATAGGGGTTGGTGGGCGGGATGGCGTAGGGCTTGTCGGTCGCGTCGACGTCGATGCGCAGGATGTCGCCCAGCAGGGTCGACTGGTCCTGGCCGTTGCCGATGTCGCCGTGCTGGTCATTGGCGCCGCCGCCGTCGCCCAGGCCGGCATAGAGGTAACCGTCGTCCTTGCCGAACGCGAGCATGCCGCCGTTGTGGTTGGACTCCAGGTCCGGCACCTCGACGATCTCGCGCTCCGACTCGGGATCGGCGATGTCGGGGTTGCCCCCGGTCACGTGGAACTCGGCGAGCCGGTCGGGCGGATTCTCGGCCTCCCGGGTGTAGAACACGAAGAAGCGGCCGTTCCTTGCGTAGTCGGGGTGAAACGCGAGGCCGAGCAGGCCGCGCTCGTTGTCGCCCGGGGCCGACGCCACGCGGTCGTCGATGTCGAGGAACGGGTCGCGCAGCACCTTGCCGTCCTTGACGATGGAGATGACCCCGTGCTTGCTGACCACGAACAGGCGCGGATCGCCCGGCGGCGAGGTGACGAACACCGGCTGGTCGAATCCGCGCGCGACCAGCTGCAGGCTCAGGTTGGTGCCGCGCTGCGGCGTGCACGTCGCCCCGGAGCCGGCGTCCGGGGCGCCGGCGTCGCCGCCGCCCGCGCTGCCGTCGGGGCTGCCGCCGCCCGCGTCGTCGGGGCCGCCCTTGCCGTCATCGTCGTCTCCGCAGCCGGGTGCCAGGCCGGCGGCGAGGGACAGGCTGGCCGCGAGCGCCATCGCGGTGCGGTGCCGAGCTACGTGCATGCGGACTCCTTCCGAGATCCCCGGCTGCGTTCCCGCAGCAGCCTTCTCAGCTACTGGCAGGGGCACAGGATAACCCGGGCCGCCGGGACGGTCACTCCCAGGCCACCTCCATGGTCAGGCCAACCGCGTCATGTGCGCGACCGTGGCGGCCGGCGCCGGCGTCGGCGGTTCCGGCATCGAATGGATTCTGCATCTCCACGTGGCTGTCGCCGGCCGCGACGTCGACCGACGGGGACAGACGGCGCGCGAGGCCCACGTCGATCGTGATCTGATTCCAGGTCGCCTCCGCGCCCAGCGACACCGTGTGGCCCGCGAGGTCGCCGAACGCGGGGGACAGGCGAGAGCGCGCGGTGGCGCCCGACGCGTGGGCGTAGCCGGCCGTCAGCCACAGCAGGCCGGGCACGATCTCCACGTCGACCGCGCCGCGCAGCGCGGAGTGATCGCGCAGGGCCACGAGCGACGGCACGTCACCCACATCGGCCGTCACCCCGGTGTCGTCGCGCACCGCGGCGCCGGTCGTGTGCCACACCGGGAGCTTGCCGGACGAGCGATACCGGGTGAGATCGGCGCCGACCTCGACGAGAAGGCGATCGCCGACGTAGCGCGCGCCGGCGCGCAGGACGGTCGGCATGCCGAGGCGCAGCGACGCGCCGGGCGGCTCGCCGTTCGAGATAGGCTCCGGGAACGGGTGGTCCGCGGTGTCGTCGAGCGCCACGTCGCCGTCGAGGTCGGCGTCGGCGCTCCACGACACGGCCGCGCCCACCTCGATCGGCAAGGACGGCGGGGCGACCAGAACGCCCGCGCCGGCGAACGGGACCAGCCGATCGCGCGCGTGGAGGGAGAGGTCGAGGTCGCGGGCCGGCGAGGTGAGCTGGTCGCGGTCCGCGAACCCGGCCCACATCCGCCGGCGCTCGTCGAGCTCGACATCGGAGGCGCCCAGCGAGATGCCGACGCCGAGCCACTCGCCGATGCGCATCGCGGCGCCGGCGACGGCCGCTCGGCGGCGGTATCCGAGCTCGAGCCCGCCGTAGCGGTGCGGATAGAGCTGGACGACATCCTCGTCGGTCTGGTTGAACGAGGGCGCGGGCAGGAGGCGCTCGAGGTGGCCGAGCTCGAGCACCGCGGCGCCGAGCACCACCGGCCCGAGCGCGCCCTGGAACGCACCGCTGGGGGCCAGGACCGGCTCCGAGCGGTCGGCCACGGTGGGCGAGTTCATCGCCGCCGCGTCGGGCGCGCGGAAGCTGGCGTCGTCGTCGTGCAGGGCGACCCCGAGCTGGACGCGCAGGCTGCTCGTGCGAGCCAGCCCGGCCGGGTTGCCGACCAGGGCGGCGCCGCCGTCGACGCTGACGGTGGTCGCGCCGGCGTGGGCGATGGAGCGGCCGCCCAGGAGATCGAAGTCGAGGCCGCCGGCCCGCGCACGGCCGGGGAGGGCAGCGATGACGACGAGCGCGAACGCGACGACGAACGCGCCGGCCCGCGCGCGACCGGGCGCGCGAGCACGGGCAGAAACAGGGGAGACGACGCGGGCGGCGGGCCTGTTTCTTTCGACGGCGCGCCGGGTCACAACCGTCGACAGACTTCCGCCGCGAACGCCCTGGTGCCGCTCTGCCCGCCGAGGTCGCGCGTGCGGACGCCGGCGGCGATGGTCGAGATGGTGGCGCCGACCAGGCGGCGCGCCGGGTCGGGGAGGCCCAGGTAGGTGAGCATCATGGCGGCGCTGAGGATCGTCGCGGCCGGGTTGGCCACGTCCTTGCCGGCCAGGTCGGGCGCGCTGCCGTGACACGACTCGAAGTAGGCCCAGCCGTCGCCGATGCCGGCGCTGGGCGCGAGCGGGAGGCCGCCCATCCCCTCGGCGGCGACGTCGGACAGGACGTCGCCGAAAAGGTTGGTCGTGACCACGACGTCGAAGCTCTCCAGCTGCGCCACCATGCGGCGGGCGGCCTCGTCGACGTAGAGGTGATCGACCTCGAGCCCGCCGACCGCGGCCGCCTCGGCCTCGCACGCGCCGCGGAACAGGCCGTCGGTCTGCGGCAGGACGTTCTGCTTGGTCACCACCGTGACCTTGCCGGGCGAGATGCCGAGCGACTTTCGGTGCGCGGCCAGGCGGGCGGCGTAGGCGCCGATGCGGCGGCTGGCCGTCTCGGTCACCACGCGCAGGGCGAAGGCGCCCGCGGGCGGCAGCTGCCGGCCCATGCGGTCGCGATACGCCGGCCACGCGCCATTGAGCGCGGCCAGCTCGCCCTCGCGGCCCGGGTAGAGGCCCTCGGTCAGCTCGCGCACGATGACCAGGTTGCAGCCGCGCGGGCCGGTCAGCGCCGGCACGCCGGGCAGGGTCGCGGTCGGGCGCAGGTTCGCGTACGACTCGCGCTCCCAGCGCAGGTAGGACAGGATCGGCCGCGCCTGGCCGCGCTCGGTGTCGACGGCGCCGAACAGGACCGCGTCGGCGCGGGCCAGCTCGGCCTTGAGCGGCTCGGGGAAGGCGCTGCCGTGCCGCTCCACCGCCTCGGCTCCCTGGACCGGCTGCACCACGCGCAGCCCGGGGGCCACCGCGGCCAGGCACTCGATCGCGGCGGCCACCACCTCGGGGCCGATGCCGTCGCCGCCGACCGCGACGACGTGCGCGTCCTCCGCGCGCCGCCCCCCTGGCAGGACCCACATCGACGGATCAGGATTCGCTAGCGCGGCCATCGCGCGCGAGTGTAACAGCGATGCCGCGGACGGCGCGGCGACTGGCGCCGCCTCCCGCGCCCGCTCGTGGGTTCGAGGCCTTCGTCCCCGCGAATGCGACGCGGGCCAGCGGAGGAAACCGCCAGGGGCGGCGCCCGACGGTGCGTTCTGGGCCCGCCGACGGCCGCGCCGTGGGAGCCCGGAGTCGGGCTACGGCTTGCCGTCCCGGGTCGGGGCGGCCGAGGCCTGCTCGTTCACCGTGCACTCGCAGCAGCGCTGGCGAGCCTCCGCGCACGAGGCGCGGGCGCTCCGGCACTTGCCGTCCGCCCAGCCGTCGTTCTCGAGCTGCTTGGCGATGCGGCAGATGCTCTCCGCGTTGTCGCAGATGGCGTCCTTGAGGTTGCAGGTGTCCTGGCAGGTGTCGGTCGAGGGCTCCCGCGTCGTCTCGCACTTGCGCATGGGCGGCGTGACCGCGCGCTCCTCGGGCCGCGGCGGCACCGGCTCGGCCGACCACCCGCGCTCGACCCGCCACTGGCGGATCTGCATCCAGTAGTCCTGGATCTCCTTCTGGCGCAGCTCCAGCTCCGCCGCCGGCATCATCGACGGCCGCGAGGCGCAGGCGGCCAGGACGGCCCCGAGAGCTGCCCCGAGGACGAGCCCCCACACGACCGGGCTGGCGACCAACACACGCGTGCGCGACGTCATCGCTCCTGCCCTCCGGCCAGCTGCTCGATCAGCGCCTTCTCGATGGCGATCGCGCGGTCGTACGCCTCGATCGCCTGGCGCCGGGCAACGGTGGCGGCCGGCTTGTCCCGCTCCTCGATGGTGACCGCGCGCGCCTCCAGCACCTCGCCCCGCACCGTGTGCAGGTTGGCCAGGAAGAACGACTGGCGGGTCGCGCTGGCGATGCCCTCGTCGACCACCGCGAGCGCGTCCTCCAGCTGGCCCTTGGTCACCAGCAGCTTGGCCAGGCGCGCGCGGGCGTCCTGCACGACGTCGACCATTTCTGGCGCCTCGGGCGACCCGGCCGGGAGCTGGATGGAGAGGATCTGTCGCAATGCCGCCACTGCCTGATCGAAGCGAGCCTCCTTGAGATAGACGTCGGCCTTGTGGTGGTAATTCCTCGCCAGGGCCAGGCCGAGCATCAGGTCCTCGCTCAGCTCCGGCCCGGGCTGCGGCAGCTCGGTGACGCGCCGTTCGGCCTGCCCGTCGGTGTCGCGCGAGCCGCACCCGACCGCGTAGCCGAGCGCACCGCCGACCGCGCACACGGCGGCCAGCGCCACCAGACCGGCACGCACCAGTGGCCGCCGCGCCTTCACGGCTCCTCCTTGCCCAGCGCGCGGCGCAGGGTCAGGTCGCGGTAGCCGTCCATGCGATCGGCGAACAGCACGTCGAGCCGCTCGCTGGCGAGGCCGGCGTCCTTGCGCGCGATGATCCCGATCAGCGAATCGGCCGGGCGCGACGTGTTGGCCACGCCGAGGCGCAGCGGCCGCGCCGGCGTCTCGCGGGCCGCGTGGTCCACGGCCGGGCGGGTGACGAACAGGATGACCGCCGCGGCTGCCGCGAGCGACGCCACCGCCCAGGGCAGGTTGCGCAGCACGCGGTCGGCCCGCTTGCGGCGCACGGTCACGAGGTCGGTCGACGACGCCGCCGCGGAGTCGCGCGCGTCGCCGGCGCCCGCCACAGGGGGCACGGCGCGGACCGCCACGGGCCGGCGCGCCGGCACCCGGCCGCCCGCGAACATGCCGAGGTCGACGTCCGTCTCGGCGTCGGCGTCCGCGAGCGCGTCCGCGTCCGCGTCGCCGGAGCGGCCGAGCACCGCGCTCTCCAGCGCCTCGTCGATGAGGCTGCGGGCGCGCTCCGGTGCGAGCTCCACGGCGTGGCTCGACGCCATCACCATCGTGGCGGTCTCGAGCAGCGCGCGATCGTCCGAGTCCATCGCCGGCGGCAGCGGGTCGCCGGCCGCGAGACCGTCCAGCCACCTGCCGAACGCCTCCGCGCGGGCCAGCTCGGCCGGGGTGACCGGTGCGTCGCCGTCTCGGTCGTCCGGACCATCCGGGCGATGGCGATCGCCATGGCTCATGTCTCTTCCCTCTCGTCGGCTGGCGTCCCCTCGGCCGTGTCCGCGGGCCTCTGGCCGAAGTGGCGCCGGAAGGCGCGCACCGCGCGGAACAGCACCACGTCGAAGGTGCCTGTGGTGACGGTCATCCGCCTGGCGCACTCGTCGCGCGGCAGCTCCTCGATGAGGCGGAGCTCGATGGCGGTGCGGTAGCGCTGCGACAGGGACTGGAGCGCGTGCCGGATGCGGTCCCGGTTGAGCGCCTGCTCCTCGGCCGCGATGAGCAGCGCGTCGGCCCCGGCGTCGGGCGCGGTCGCGTGCGGGAGCTCGCGCGCCATGGCATCGGCCAGCACCACCGACCGCTTCGACCGGCGGTGCACGTCGTACACCTTGTTGACCGCGATCTGGCGCAGCCACACGTAGATGCTCTTCCCGGTCCAGCGAAACTGCTCGATCTTCTCGATCGCGGTGGTGAACGTGTCGCGCAGGACGTCCTCGGCGGTGGCGGCGTCGCCCAGACGGGGCAGGATCACCGTCGAGTAGAGCGGGGCGGCGTAGCTCTCGAGGATCGGGCGCATCGCATCCAGGTTGCCGGACTGTGCCTCTGCAACCAACCGCCGCTCCTCCTCCAGCTTCTCGGCTACGGCTGCTTCGGACACCACCCGGTCCTCTGGTTAACGTGCGCGGCGTGGCCGGCTTACGATCGGCGGGGCTCCGGGGAGCACCGCCTTGCGCGACGCGTCACTCGGCCGGCGCAGCGTACAACACTTCCATCAGGCACAAACCATGGGCCGGGGCGGTCTGGCCCGCCCGCGTTCGATCGCCGCTCTCCACGATTTCAACGATTTGAGCCGGCGTGAAGCGACCTTCACCGACCTGGACGAGGGTCCCGACCAGGATGCGGACCATGTTGCGCAGAAACGCGTTGCCGCGGACATCGATGACCAGGCGGTGGGGCTCCGGCTCGCCGATCGCGATCTCGTCGAGCCGCCGGACGGTGGTTCGCGCAGTGCAGCCGGCCGCGCGCAGGGCGCTGAAGTCGCGCTCGCCGAGCAGGTGGGCGGCGGTCTCGCGCATGGCGCCGAGGTCGAGCGCTGCCGTGCCCGGCCGGTGCCAGGCGCGCTGGCGGAGCAGCGGGGAGCGCGACGATCGGGTGAGCAGCGAGTAGCGGTAGTGCTTGCCGATGGCCGAGAAGCGCGGGTGAAAGCCGGGCGGCGCCTCGTCGGCCGCGAGCACCGCGATCGACGGCGGCAGGAGGCTGTTCATGCCCATGCGAAAGCCGTCGCACGGGATGCGCGACGCGGTCTCGAAGCTGGCGACCTGCCCGAGCGCGTGCACGCCGGCGTCGGTGCGCGATGCCCCGACCACCGGGGTGGGCGCGCCGGTCATGCGAGCCAGCACCTCCTCGAGGTGCGCCTGGACCGAGGGGCCGTTCTCCTGCCGCTGCCAGCCGCACAGCCCCGTGCCGTCGTACTCGAGCACGAGCCGCACCGTGCGCGGCACGGTCAAAACTCGAAGTTGATACCGCCGAAGAACGTCGCGTCGCCGACCGCGAGCTTGTGGCTGGATCCGAAGCCGTCCACCTTGGCGTAGGTGAGCTCGAAGACCAGGCCCGCGTGCTCGATGCCGAGCTCGTTGCGCAGGGCCGACTCGGCCTGCGGGTCGACCCTCTCGGCGCGGATGGCCAGGCCCCCGGTCGCCTGCCAGCCGAGCGAGCCGCCGCGGCCCTTGTCGCCGTCGCAGTCGCCGTTCTCGAGGTCGGGGCAGCCGTCGGTCGGCACCTCGGCGACGCCGCCGCTCGGCCTGGTGATCCACCAGTAGTAGTAGGAGAGGCCGAGCCGGCCGTACGGCACCACCGGGATGCGGAACTGGTCGTCGAGCTGGGTGTAGCGGTACACGATGCCGAGCGACATGGGGAACAGGCGGAACGTGGTGGTGTCGCCGACCGAGCGCTCCGGCCGGCCGTTTTCCTCGTTGATGACGACGTTGCCGTCTGCGTCCACCTCGAAGGCGTTGGCCGAGCGGGTCATGAAGCCTGCCGTGACGCTGACCCCGAGCTGCCCGAGGGGATGGAGGAGATAGCGGTCGAGGGTGACGAGGCTCATGAGGAACGGGCCGTCGCCGTACATGGTCTCGAACGGCCCCTTCTCGCCCGAGCCGAGGTTGAACTCGCTGTCCACGTCGGGGAAGTAGGGACCGAGCTTGAGCTCGAGCCCCCAGTGCGGCTGCTCGGGGCCGACCTGCGTCTGCACCGGCTCGTTGTAGTCCTCCCACCACGGCTGGGCCGCGGCCTGGCCGTGCGCGAGCACGAGCGCGAGCAGGAGCGCTCCGCCCGCCGCCGCGCCCGGGCCGCCGCGCCCGCGCCGGCCACCGGGACCGCGACCTGTGCGGCGCCGTCGACGGAACACGGCGAGCGCGAGCCCGCAGGCGATGAGGAGGCCGCCGCCCAGCCCGGCCTGGCCCGCGCTGCAGCCGCCGCGGGCCTGGCCGCCCTGGTCCTTGTAGTCCTCCCAGAAATCCTTGACCGGCTTGGGGGTCGCCTCGCCGGCGTCGATCGCGGTGACGTTGCGAGCCTCGTCGATGACGA
>DATFRY010000508.1:0-5752 GCA_035262925.1 Kofleriaceae bacterium
GCACTCGGCGCGCAGCGGGTCGCCCGGCCGCGACCGGCGCGCCGCCCGCCACACCAGGAGCGCGGCGAACAGCACGACCAGCGTCGCCAGCGCGACCAGGGCCAGGCCGATGACCCCGGCGGCCAGCAGGATGTGGTCCAGCCGCTCGCGCCCATAATAAAGGTAGGCGAGCAGGCACGCCCCGGCCGCCACCAGCCCGGCGGCGCTCAGCGGAAACAGGTCGCGCGCGCGGCGCAGCCGGTCCGAGAACGTCGTCCACACGGGCCGGCGCTTCCGGGGCGAGCGCACGGCTCAGCAGCCGCCTTCGCGGCGCTCGGGGAAGAAGGGCGGCGGGGCCACGTCCGGGTGGGCGCGCGGCTCGTCGTCGAAGCACGCGACCCGGCGGAACACCGTCGGCTCGTTGACCGCCAGCCCGCCGTCGTTGTTGACCGACTGGAACTCGTGCCGCTCCTTCTCCAGCTTGCCGGTGAACTGGTCCGGGTTGTAGCCCACCACGCCCTGACCGCACACGATCTCGCTCAGCTGGAACGCGCCGCCGCCGAACAAGACCTCGCCCTTCCGGTAGTGGCCGTGGCCCTCCATCTTGCCCTTGTAGCGGCCGCGCCCCATGCACGGCCCCGGCTCGCTCTGGTCCGGCGTACCGAACCAGGTGTCGACGTAGATCACGCCGGTCAGGGCGTCGGCGCTGCCGTCGACGTGGCGGACCTCCATGGTCCAGTCGTACCAGGAGTGCGTGTCGATCGAGTAGATGAGCGCCTGCCACCGGCCGGCCACGTCGCTCTCGCACTCTGCCGCCGGGGGCAGGCGCGCGCGCTGCTCGGCCACCGTCGCCGGGGCCTCGGGCAGGCGGATCACCATCGCGAGCAGGAGCGCGCCGGCGGCGGCGCCGGGCAGGAGCCGCCCCGCCGCTCGCCGCTGCGCGGTCATGTCCGGTCTCCTGTCATTTCAGCCCCCGAACATACACGAAGGTGCGCCGGCGGGCCCGGAGCGACCGGCCCCGGCGGTGACGCGTCACACGTGCCGTTCAACGCGCCGGGGTGTGCTCAGCGCAACGCTTCGCGGCCCAAGAAACTTCCCTCGCCGGCGCGGTGGTACCGTAAGTCGGCGTGAAGACGAACGCCGCCCGGATCCTGGATTCGCTCGGCATCCGCTACGAGCTGCGCGACTACGAGGTCGGCGACGATCTCGGCGCCGAGGCAGTGGCAGCAAAGGTCGGCCTTCCACCCGAGCAGGTGTGGAAGACGCTGGTCGTGCGTGGCGATCGCCACGGTGTGTGCTTCGCCGTGATCCCGGGCGACCACGAGCTGGACCTCAAGGCGCTCGCCCGCCTCACCGGCGATCGCAAGGTCGACACGGTGCCGCTGCGCGAGGTGCAGCCGCTCACCGGCTACGTGCGCGGCGGCGTCACCGCGCTGGGCGCGCGCAAGGACTACCCGGTGTTCGCCGACGAGAACATCGAGGTGTTCGACCGCGTCTCGGTGTCGGCGGGCGCGCGCGGCACCCAGATCGTCATCGCCCCGGCCGACTACCTGCGCGCCACCGGCGCGGTCACCGGGCCGATCGCGCGGCGCAAGGCCTGAGGTCTGATGTGCGTCAGTACACGAGGACGTTCGACTGGCCGGGAGCCTCGGAGCCCTCGAACATCACGAGCTGCGACTCCAGCGTCCACACGGCGGTGTTGCCCGGCTGGAGCGTGAACGTGTCGCTCCTGATGTCGACCGCTCCGGCCTGGGTCCCCTCGTCCACGCGCCCGATCGGATCGGCCGTCAGCACCACCGCCGTGCCGCGCGAGAACTGCCGCCACGGGACCTTGAAGACGGTGGTCTGCTTGCCGACCGCGATGCCGAGCCGGTGCCGGGACGAGCCCACGTACATGAAGACCGAGGCGTCCCGGAAGGCGTGGTTGATCACCTGGACCGTCACATCGGGCGCTCCGGCCACCTCCCCCTCGGTGACATCGATCCGGTCCGTGTTCGCCTGACTTCCGCCGCACGCGGCGGTGAGCGCGAGGAGACCGAGACATGACGCGGCGATTCTGCTCATGGGAACCTCCTTCTGCGAGGAGGACGGCACCGACCCCGAACTGCTCCGCCCCGCGGCCATTCTACCCCCAATGGCGTCGGCCCTGCGCCACGCGATCCCCTCTCCGCCGCCGGCGCCCGCGGCTGTCAGCGCCGGCGATGGCAAGCCAGGGGCTGTTAGTGGTTCCGGTCGCGCGAGCCGTGGCGTCATGGGTGGAGCCGAACGTGGCGCTGCACCGGAACGCCGCCTGTCTGGCCCTCGCGGCCGCCTGCGCGTGCGCGACACCCGCGCCGGGCAGGGGAGCGGAGCGCGCGCCGCCCGCACCGGCAGCCACGCCCGCTCCCGTGGTCGCGGCCGAACGGGCCTTCGCCGCCGACGGGCTCGCGCGCGGGGTCAAGGCGTCGTTCCTCGCCCACTCGGCGGCGGACGCCATCGTGCTGGGCCCCGGTCCGGTGAACGCGCACGAGTCGCTGGCCGCGATGCCGGACCTCCAGCCGGGCGCGAAGCGAAAGGCGCTGGTCTGGTGGCCGGTGTGGGCCGGCGTGTCTCGGTCCGGCGACCTCGGCTTCACCACCGGCCCGTTCACGATCGACGGCGCGCCGGGAGGCCACTACTTCACGGTGTGGAAGGTGCAGCCGGGAGGAGAGTGGAAGTGGGTGTTCGACGGCGGCGTCGAGGTCGATCCGACCGGCCAGCCGCCGGCGAGCGCGCCGGTCGGCTACTTGCCGCCCACCGCGGTCGGCTCCGCATCGCCCGAGACGGCGGCGTCGGAGGTGCGGGCGGCCGAGGCCGAGCTTGCGCGGCGCGCCGCGCGCGACCTCGGGGCCGCGTACCTGGCCTACCTGGCCGACGACGGGCGGATGCACACGGCCGGGCTGCCGCCGGCGGTGGGGCGAGCCGCCTTCGCCGCCGCGCTCGCCCGGCGCGGCCGCACCGCCCTGCTCGCTCAGCTCGGCGGCGGCGCGGCGCGGGCCGGAGATCTGGTGTGGACCTACGGCGACGCGCGCTGGAGCGCGGACGGCCAGGCCCGGAGCGGCCACTACGTGCGGGTATGGCAGAAGCGCGCGGCGGGCTGGCGGATCGTGTTCGACCAGATCGTGCCGACCCGCGGGCCCTGACGCTCAGCCCTTGCCCTCGCGGTCGTCGCGGTAGAGCTCGTAGGCCCCGGTGTACTCCATCACGCGCGCGACCTCGGCGATGAAGGCCTCGGCGTAGCCGGCGCGCCGGAGGAGATGGAAGCCCATCTCCATGCCCGAGGTGATGCCGCCTGCGGTGACGATGCGGCCGGCGTCGACCACGCGCGCGCGGCTCACCCGGCAGCGCGGCGCCAGCTCGGCCAGCCGATCGATCGGGACCTTGCCCGACGGCGACGCCTCGACCTTGTCCGGCTCCTTGCGGTTGGTGGCCGGCAGGCCGTCGAGCAGCCCCATGACGCCGTACACCCACGAGCCGGTGCACACGCTGACCAGCAGCGTCCGGTCGGGCAGCGATCGCACGTAGTCGTGCAGCCGCCGGTTGTGGATCTCCTGGCGCGTGCCGAAGCCGCCCGGGATGAGGAACGCGTCCATCGCCGGCGCGTCGGCGAACGAGTAGTTGGGCAGGACCGTGAACCCGGCCTGGGCCTGCACCGGGCGCATCGCGTCGGCGATGATGAACGCGTCCAGCTCCGGGTCGAAGCGGCGCGCGACCGAGAACACCCCGTGCGGCGCCGCGAAGTCGACGATCTCCGCGTCCTTGAAGACGTAGATGCCCAGGCGAAACCCGGGCTGCTTCACGCTGCTCGCCATGACTGGACCTCCTTGGCGATATGGTCCCCTGCCCGCGCCGCCAGCGCCATCATCGTCAGCGATGGATTCTGGCACCCGCTGCTGGGAAAGCATGAGCCGTCGACGATGAAGAGGTTCCGGATGTCCCAGCAGCGAAGGTCGGGATCGACCACCGAGGTGGCCGGGTCGGTCCCCATGCGGGCGGTGCCGACCTCGTGGATGATCGCGCCCGGCTCGGCGCGCATCACCTGCTCGCGGACCTCGTAGCCGGCGGCGGCGGCCATCTCGCGCAGCACCGCCAGCGCGTCGTCCATCATGGCGCGCTCGTTGTCGCCGTAGCGGCAGTCGATCTCCACGCCGGTCACACCCCACGCGTCCTTCACGTCGGGCCGCGGGATGACCCGGTTGGACGGGTGCGGCAGCATCTCGCACAGCGCGGCGAGCACGAAAGGGCACTCGCCGGGCGCGGCGCCGCGCACGCTGCGCTGGACCGCGCCGGTGATGGAGAAGCCGCGCAGGTAGCCGGCGTCGCGCCGGCCCAGGTTGCGGAAGCGCGGGATGACGAAGCCCTGGGGGCCGACGAACGGCGGCATCGAGTCGCGCGACAGGCCGGGAACGTGGCCGCGGATGCCGACCAGCGGGTGATCCATCAGGTAGCGGCCCAGCGCGCCGCTCCGGTTGCCCAGCCCGTCGGGGAAGGCGGGGCACGCCGAGTTGAACAGCAGGCGCGCGGTCTCGATCGACGACGCGGCCAGGACCAGGACGCGGGCCGGCACCAGCTCCTCGCGCCCCGACTGCGCGTCGACGATGACCACGCCGCTGGCCGCGTCGCCCGTCGGATCGAGCTCGACGCGCGCCGCGATGGCGCCGGTCCGCACCGTGAGGCGGCCGGTCGCGTGCGCGGCGCGCAGGGTGGTGGCCTGCGACGAGTAGGCGGGAAACGGCAGGTCCCAGCCGGCCGGCGCCTCGGGGATGCCGCGCGCCGCGATCAGCCGGCGCTCGGGCCATCGCCGCTCGATGAGGCCGCGCAGGGCCAGCTCGCCGCCGGTGAGGGGAAACGGCGGCTCGAACGCGCCGTCGGGCTGCTGAGGCACGCCGTCGCGCGCGCCGGCGACGCGCATGAACGCCTCGGCCCGCGCGTAGTAGGGCGCGAGCTCCGCGTGAGACACGGGCCACGGCTCGCCCCAGCCGTCGTCGCGCGCGGCCAGGAGCTCGTGGTCCGACATGCGCAGGGCCACGCCGCCCCACATGAGCGACCGCCCGCCCACCTGGCGGCCGCGGATCCAGGTGAAGCGCCGGTCCTCGGGGCAGGCGTAGGGGTGCGCCGCGTCGTCGACGAAGAGGTGGCGGTTGGCGGCGTTGACCGCGCCGTGGCGGCTCTGCACGTCGACGCCGGCGCCCGGCTGCCCATCGCCCCATCATCGCCGACGCGGCGGCGGGCGGCAGCGGTTCCGCGGAAATCGCTGCGCGGAATCGCGCGCCCGCTCCTCCACCTGTTCGACGTGCGGCGCGGCTCGCCGCTCGAGGACTACGGCGTCCGGTGCCTGATCCTGGGCGCGGTGGCCAACGTCCCCTTCGCGATCTACCTGGCCTTCCTCGGCGTCATGCAGGGCTCGGGCACCACGCGCACCGCGCTTCTCATCAGCACGGTGAGCGTGTTCCTGGTCCAGATCCCGGTCGGCCTGGGCCTCGGCTTCGCAGCCGGCCTCGGCGCCACCGGAGTGTGGTGGAGCCTGCCCGCCGCCAACCTCGTGCGGGTCGCGATGGCCCTCGCCGCTCACCACCGCGGCCAGTGGGCCGCCACCGGCGTCGGCCCACCCGATCGGGGGTAGCGGCGTCTCTCCGCGATCTCGCGCGGCGAGCCCTGCCCTACCCGCGATGGCGCGGGCCGCGGGGCTCGCCCATCGCGACCAGGCCGGCATCCTCCTCGCCCGGCGGGGCGATGTAGCACGCGCGGCCGGCGC
>DATFRY010000509.1:0-20646 GCA_035262925.1 Kofleriaceae bacterium
GACGAGGGCGATGATGGGCTCGACGAGGACCAGGGTGGCGGCGGTCATCAATGTGACGCGCTTGAGCAGGTAGAAGTAGCAGGCGAAGGTGATGATGGACCCGAACACGACCAGGTAGAGGAGGGCCAGGGTCGGCGCCAGCGGCAGGGGCGACGGCAGGGGCGCGGACTCGGCGGCGGCGGGGATCCACAGGGCGGCGGCGGCGACGGCGAAGAAGACCCCGCTGGCGGAGAGCGGATTGAGCGCGGACGCCTCGCGCTTCATCACCAGGTTGTAGACGGTGGTGGCGAGGACGCCGGCGATGGCGAAGCCGATGCCGGCCGCCTGGTCGGTCGAGATCGACAGGCGGTCCCAGAAGAGGATCGTCATGCCGACCAGGGCGAGCAGGGCCGCGGCCACGTCCGCGCGGCGCACGCGCTCGATGCCGGTGGCGGCCGCGGCCAGCGCAGTGAAGAGGGGCATGGTGCCGAAGAGGACCGCGACCAGGCCGCCCGGCAGGTCCTCCTCCGACCGGTAGACGCACGCGTAGCCGAGGGCCAGGAACAGGCCGGCCGCGCCGAGGGCCAGGAAGTGGCGCCGCGTGCGCGGGCGCGGGCCGGCGAAGCGGAAGCGCGAGATCGCGATGAGGACGAGGGCAGCCAGGGTGAAGCGGATCGCGACCGCCGCGTAGGTCGGATAGCCGCCCGCGGCGATGCACACGCGGATGGCGAACCAGGTCGTGCTCCAGACCAGGGCGCAGACGAGATAGCAGATGACGACGGCCACCGGCCGGGTAGGATACGGTCGGCACCATGGAGCTCGCAAAGAGGCAGTGCATCCCGTGCAGGAGCGACACACCTCGCCTGAGCGGTGAACCGCTCACGGCGCTCGCGACCGAGCTCGGCCACGGCTGGCAGGTCGAGGGCGACCGCCTGCGAAAGACGTTCCGATTCCCGGATTTCGCCGGCGCGCTGGCCTTCGTCAACCGCATCGGCGAGATCGCCGAGCGCGAGGACCATCACCCCGACATCCAGCTGTCGTGGGGCCGCGTGTCGGTCGAGATGTGGACTCACGCGGTCGGCGGGCTGAGCGAGAACGACTTCATCGTGGCGGCCAAGATCGAGGAGTCGTCGGCCGCCTGATCCGGGCCCGATCCTCGCCCGACCCTCAGGCGCCGAGCGAGGTCTCGATCGCGCGCAGCAAGTCCGCCCCGAAGAAGGGCTTGCGCAGCAGATGGTCGTGGTCGGAGGTTGGCTGCCCGGACGTGACTTGATCTCCGTCCCATCCGGTCATGAGGACGATGCGGCCAGCGAAGCCGGACTGGCGCAGCTCGCGGCACACGTCGGGGCCGCTCTGGGTGGGCAGGCCCACGTCGCACAGGACGAGGTCGAAGGGCCGCTCCGCCGCCAGCTCGAGGGCCTCGGCCGCGCTGGTGGCCGTCGTGACCCGGTAGCCGAGCGGCCGGAGGAACGAGCCGATCACGCTCACCAGGTCGCTGTCGTCGTCGATCACGAGCACCTCGGCGCCCGCGGCCTCGAGCCCGCCCGCGCCCGCGAGCCCGTCCGCACCCGCGTCCGCACTCGCGCTCGCGCCCGCAACCGCAACCGCGCACTCGCCCGCCGCCGGCTCGGCGCGACCCGCACGCGCCCCGCGGCGCAGCACCACCTCGAACACCGCCCCGCCCCCGGGCGCGGTGTGACCGCCGAGCTCGCCGCCCATCCGCTCGAGCGAGGCGCGCGCCGCGGCCAGGCCGAGCCCGAGGTGACCGGGGCCCTTGGTGGTGACGAACGGCTGGAACATGCGCGCCCAGCCCTCGGGCGGGACCCCCGGCCCGGTGTCGGACACCGTGATGCGCACGCCGCCCTGCTCGTCGCGCACGCGGATGCGCAGCGCGCGCCGGTCGGGGGCCACCTGCTCGAGCGCGTCGCGCGCGTTGATGACCAGGTTGAGCACCACCTGGTGCAGGATGGCCGGATCGCCTCGCACCGGCGAGACCGGGCCGGCATCCAGCTCGACCGCGATCGAGTGCTCGCGCAGGACGGGTCCCAGCATCAGCAGGATGTCCTGCACCACCTCGCCCGGGTCTGCCGTGCCGCCGCCCTGGCCGCTGACGGCGCCGGCGCGCGCCACCCGCTGCAGCCGCGCCACCAGGTCGCCGATGGTCCGGCTGGCCCGCTCGATCGGCACCAGCGAGTCGCGCGCGGCCTCGGGCGAGCGCATGCCCGAGCTCACCGCCATGAGCGCGATGCCCGACAGGTGATTGAGGTCGTGGGCCACCGCGGCGGCGAGCTCGCCCACCGCCTTGAGGTGCGCGTCGCGCGTCACCACCTCCTGCACCTTGACCAGATCGGCGCTCATGCGCTCGAGCCGCGCGATGTGGATGGCGCGCTCGGTGGCGATGGCGAGGTGATCGCGCAGCGCGCGCAGGAGGCCGCGCTCGAGCAGCTCGTCGGGGATCGGCTGGCGGCCGCGATACGAGCACAGACCGACCGCGCCGACCGGCGCGCCGTCGCTGCCGAGCATCGGACCGCACGCGAAGGGATTCCCGCCCAGGTGCCGGTACATCGAGCGCGACACGGCCATCAGGCCCGGCGGGATCGGCTCCGCGTCCTCGTCGACGATGTAGAGGGCACGCGGATCGCGCACGTTGATCATGCGGCGCTCGCGAAAGCCCTGGCCGATGGCGCGTCGCGTGTCGAGCACCACCTCGGGCGTGCTGGCGGTGGTGTCGACTCCGTCGATCAGCTCCTTGAGCGTGAGCAGACGACCGGTCGACTGGTCGAAGCGCGCCAGCCACACCATGCCGAAGCCGAGCCTTGCGATCTCGCCGGCCACCTGGTCGACGATCGGAGCGAGGTGCGCGGTGGAGGCCACTCGGGCGGTCAGATCGGCGAGGCGCTCGAACGAGTCCTCTCCGTTGCGCTCGGTACCGCCCACACCCATCCGGGCATCATCGCACACGCGCCGGCGCCGCGGAGCCTCAGCGCTCGAAGCGGAAGCGCAGCGAGCCGATCAGCGCGAAGCCGATCCCGAAACCGGCGACGACCAGGATCTCGCGAACGACATCGCCGATTCCTGTGCCCTGGCGTACGAGGATGTCGTAGTAGCCCTCCAGCGCCCACGCGTGCGGCGTGAACAGACCGATCGTCTGCATCGTGTGCGGCATGAGCGGGCGCGGCACCATGCCTCCTCCGAGGAGCCCCATCAAGAGGAGGCACACCGAGCCGATGGCGCCGACCTGGCGCTCGGTGCCGCTGAACGAGGCGATGAGCAGCCCGAGCGACACCGCCGCGAACACCATCACCGCGGTCAAGAGGGCGAAGGCGAGCAGGCTGCCGCCCACCCGCAGGCCGAAACCGACCGCGCCCAGCCCGAACAGAAAGCTCATCTGCACCAGCCCGACCAGGTAGTAGGGGACCAGGCGGGCCAGGAGCAGGACCGGCCGGCTGACCGGCGCGGCCAGCAGGCGGCGGAAGGTGCCGGTCTTGCGCTCCTCCACGAACGAGATGCCGACGGTGAGCGCGAGGAAGAAGCCGAACAGGACCGCGTTGCCCGGGATGAGCAGCTGGAACGCGGTCGCGCCGGCGAGCGGGCGCGCGCCGTGCGGGCTCCTCGCCACCAGGACATCGGGCGCGGCGGCGCCGAACATCGACCGCCCGATGAGCCCGGCCAGCGCTCCCTGCAGCGGGCCGCGCACCACCGGCGACGCGCCGAGATCGATGATGAGCTCGGCCGGCACGCCCGCCATCGGATCGAAGCCGGGCGGAAACACGAGGCCGGCGGCGACGTCCTCGTCGGCCACCAGCTCCTCGACTCGCGCGCGGCTGACCTCCTCGCGCACGCGGAACAGGCCCGACGTCGCGATCGCGTTCACCGCGGCCGCGGCGCGCGCGTCGCCCTGCCCGCGCACCACCGCGACCAGCCGCGGCTTGGCGGCGCCGCCGTCGCCGGAGAAGATCGAGCCGAACACGGCCATGAAGACGATCGGCAGCACGAACAGGCTGGTCAGCGCGCTGCGGTCGCGCAGCAGGACCTGCGCCTCCTTGCGGATGGCGGCGACGATCATGCCTCGTCGTCCCGCAGGCTGTGCCCGGTCAGGGCCAGGAACACCGTCTCCAGGCTGGGCTTGCTGGCGCGCAGCGACTCGACCTCGCCGCCGGCCGCCTCCACCGCGCGCACCACCGCGCCCGGCTTCACCGGCTCCTTCTCGCGCAGGCGCACGCGCCCGCCGGCCGCGCCCTGCTCCTCGAGCGCGACGCCGCCCAGCGCGCCCAGCGCCGACGCCACGCGCGCGGGCTCGCCGCGAAACTCGACCTCGAGCGAGCCGCCGCCGTGGCGGCCGATGAGACCGTCGACGCTGTCGCGCGCCACCTCGCGGCCGCGGTCCATGATCGCGACCCGCTGGCACAGGAGCTCGACCTCCTCCATGTAGTGGCTGGTGTAGAGGACCGACATGCCGTGGTCGGCGCACAGCGCGCGGATGGTGGCGAAGATGTGGTTGCGCGACTGGAGATCGACGCCCACGGTCGGCTCGTCGACGATGACCAGGCGCGGGCGGTGGAGGAGGCCGGCCGCCAGGTTGAGCCGCCGCTTCATGCCGCCCGAGAAGCGGCGGACCGGCTCGGTCGATCGATCCACCAGCCCGGCCAGCGACAGCGCCCAGTCGATGCGCGCCGCCAGCTCGCCCGCGCGCAGCCCGTAGATGCCGCCGAAGAAGCGCAGGTTCTGGCGCGCGCTGAGATCCTCGTAGAGCGCCAGATCCTGTGGCACCAGCCCGATGGCCCGCCGCGCGGCGAACGAGTCGCGCGCCAGGTCGTGCCCGGCCACGCGCACGCTGCCCCGGCTCGGCGTGACCACGCCGCACATCATCGAGATGGTCGTCGTCTTGCCCGCGCCGTTGGGCCCGAGCAGGCCGAAGACCTCCCCCTCCTCGACGTCCAGGTCGAACGCCTCGACCGCGCACAGCGCGCCGTAGTCCTTGCCCAGCCCCCGGCACTCGAGTAGCGCCACGCATCTACCTTACTCGACGCGCCTCTCAGCCGAGGACCGCGAAGACCTGCTGATTGAGCGCGATGAGGCGCCCGTCTTCACCCCACAGCTCGCGCGCCTCGACCGCGTAGCCGTCGCGGCCGCCGAGCATGCGCGCGCGGTAGAAGAGCGGCGCGTCCGGATCGAGCCCGCCCAGGTCGGACATGGTCTCGAGCGAGAAGGTCAGGGTCACGGCCGGCGGCGGCTCGCGGGCGGCGACCACGAAGCCGGGCCAGTAGGAGTCGACGTGAGCGACGATGAAGGCGGCGTCGCGCGCGCGGCCGGGCCGGCGGAGGCGCACCCAGCCCGAGGTGACAAGGGCGTCGGCCGGATCGGCGCCGGTCAGGGGGAGCGGGCTGGTGGGCCAGTAGTCGAGGTGCCGGGTGAAGACCGGCGACGGCGGAACCGGGCGCGCGAGCGGCGCGACCTCGCGCCACGGCGGGAGATCGGGCGGCGGCGCGGCCAGCGAGTGCGGCGCCGCGTAGGTCGGGCGCGCGCGCGCCAGCGTGAACGCGGCGTGGGCCTGGACCTCGCCGCCCTGCAGCAGGCGCGCCGCGACCGCGGTCAAGGACGAGCCGGCGCGCAGGACCTCGACCGCGATCTCGGCCGCACCGGGCCGCAGCGGCCCGACGAGCTGCGCGCCGAGCGATCGCAGCACGCGCGCCGGATCCGCGGCGGTCGCCTCGGCGGCGCGGACCAGGTAGGCCAGCACGAGCCCGCCGAACGCGCCGCGCCCCTGCTGCCAGCCGTCCGGGACGTCGATCGAGAACCGCCCCGGTCCGGCCGCCGCGGGCGTCACCAGCTGGTCGAAGTCGATCGGGTCCGCCGGATCGCCGCCATCGGCTGCGCGCGACATCGACATCGGCGCAGTCTACAGCCGCGATGACCCGCGGTGGGCTCGAGCCGGTCGCGATCGCGCGGCGGAGTCGGCGCACCGGACGGCCCTCGGGCCCCTGCGCGCCGGCCGGCCCGCGAAGCGCGCGCATCTGGCGATGGTCCGACCGGCCGGCGGCCCGCCCGCCCTTTTCTTGCCCGCCGCCGCCGGCCGAAGAACGATCACGACATGGACAAGCAGTTCCTGGTGGATCAGCTCATCACCGAGCTGCGCGCCTCCGTGCGCGCGGCGCTGAGCGCGAGCGAGGTGGCCGGCGCGGAGGTGACCGAGGGGGCGACGCCGGCCGAGAAGCGCGAGGACGCGCGCGCGGCGCTCGAGTTCGGCGCGCTGGCCGGCGCCCACAACCGCCGCGCCCGACGCGTGCAGGGCGAGATCGACGCGCTGACCGGCTTTCGCCCCCCACCGTGGCGGCCCGGCGCCGCGGTCGGCACCGGCGCGGTGGTCGAGGTCGAGGACGCCGACTCGCGCCAGGGCCGCACCTTCTTCCTCGCCCCGGCCGGCGCGGGCATCACCTTGACCGGCCCCGACGGCGACGGCTTCCTGTCGGTCGTCACCGCGGCCTCGCCGATCGGCCGCGCCGTGCTCGGCCGGCGCCTGGGCGACATCGTCGACGTCACCGTCGAGGGCGAGGCGCGCGAGTGGACGATCACGTGGATCGGCTGAGCTCGGGCCCGCGCCGCAGGAGCCCGATCCCGGTCAGGACCGTGGCATACACCGGACACAGCGCCCCCGCGTAGAGGAGCGGCGCCGCCCGGTGGCGTGAGCGACGGCGAAGAGGCCGCCGGGCAGGAGGATGGACTGCGCGCCCTACCCGCCCCAGGGTTCGCGGGCTTCCTTGTCCGGATCGGGCGGGAGATTGATGAAGTCGGCCGGGAAGTTCGATGCGACGTGGGCCAGGAGCTCGCGCACCGACACGACCGCGACCGGGATGCGGCCCCGTACGACCGGCAGGTGGCGGTGCTGGCCCTCGTGCATGCGGCGCAGCGCCTCGGCCACGGTGTCGTCCTCGTGGATGATGCGCGGCCGCGCCGTCATCATCGACTCGACCGGTTGCTCGCGCCAGGCGTTGCTGTCGTGGTCGGCGCGGCGCAGGAGATCGTGCTCGGTGAAGATCCCGATGAGCTCGCCGCGCCCGTCGACCACCAGCGCGGCACCGGTGCGCCCGCCGTGCATCATGCCCACCACTTCGCCGATGCGCGTGTCGGGCGCCACCCGGATCGGCTCGCGCGAGCGCACCTGCGAGATCGGCACGTTGACCGCTTGCTCGAGCGCCATGCTCAGCCTCCTCCCAGGTCGAGCCACATATCTGATGTCTCGCTCTCGGGCGGGACCTGCGCGATCTCCTCGAACACGTCCGCCAGGTGCGCGATCACGTCCCACACGCGCAGCACGCCCACCGGCCGGCCGTGGTCGTCCACCACCGGGACGTTGCGGATGTTGCGCGTGGCCATGCAGTTGATGGCGTATGTGATGCAGTCGTCGCGGCGGAGCACCACCGGATTGCGCGTCATCACATCCGCCAGCGCGACGTCGGCCGGCAGGAGCCCCGCGCCGGCGATGCGGTGGAGGAAGTCGCGCGCGGTGAACACCCCCGCGACGTGGCCTCGCTCCACCACCAGCACGCAGTCGGCCCTGTCGCGGGCCATCGCCTCCACCGCGGCGGCGACGGTCGCCGATGGAACCAGCTCGGGCCAGGGGTCCAACCCGAGCACTTCACCGATGGTCCGCTGGATGCGCTCCATGAGTCCAGGCTAGCTCACGCGCGCGCGGTTGAACCCATCAAAGACGCAGCCCGCGGAAAAAGTTGCGCTCGTCACCGCCCGCAGGTGAGGTGGATGGGTCGCAACCTCGAGTGCGCTCACCCGGCGGAAGAGCGGTCATACCCGATGCGAGTGAGAGGCGAGCGTGAGCTCCACCCCTCGCGTCGGGGCGCTCGGATCGGTGCGGCCGGGCACCGGCCCGACGCGCGTTGACACCCGCCGGCGACGCGGGTCATGGTCGGCTGGCCGGGCCCGGTGGTAGGGTCGGCATCGGAACGAGCGGATGTATGGGCTGTCGACGTCGGATGATCGGGCTCGTTGCGATCCTCGCCTGCGGGGGCGGTGAGGAGGCGGCGCCGCCGGCCGCCCTGGCGCCGGTCAGCCGCGACTTCGCTCGAAATCCCGCGCTGGTGGCGCGCCTGGTAGCGCATCCGCACAGCTACTTTCGCTTCATCAACCGCGCGTTCTCGCAGAGCGTGTGCGAGCGCTTCCGCGACCAGATCCGCGCGATGCCGGCGGTCAACCTCCACGGCGACGCGCACGTCGAGCAGTACGCGGTCACCGATCACGGCCGTGGCCTGACCGACTTCGACGACTCGTCGGCCGGCCCCAACGTGATCGATCTGGTCCGCTTCGGCGTGTCGCTGGCCCTGGCCGCCCAGCAGCGCGGCTGGGACGATCGCACCGACGAGCTGGTCGGCGCGTTCCTCGCGGGCTACCGGGCCGCGCTCGCCGATCCGCACCGGCGCCCCGGCGAGCCGGCGGTGGTCGCGCGCATGCGATCTGGCTTCGCCGGAGACCGGACCGACAAGCTCGCCGCCGTCAGCCGCGAGCTCTCCCCGATCGCGCTGGATGCGCAGGCGATGATGGAGCGGCCGCTCGCCCGCTACGCCGCGACCATCCGCGCCGAAAGGCCGGAGCTGCCGCGCCACTTCTTCGACCGGGTGGCGATCGGCCGGCTGCACGCCGGCGTGGGCAGCGCGCTCGACGAGAAGTACGTCATCCGGGTGCAGGGGCGCACGCCGGCTCCCGGCGACGACGTCCTGCTCGAGGCCAAGGAGCTGCGCCGCCTCGACGGCATCGAGTGCCTCGACACCTCGCGGCGGGCCGACCCGTTCCGCATCCTGGTGGTCGAGTCGCGCATCGCGTACACGCCGCACCGCTACATCGGCTATGCCCGCTGGCGCGACAAGACCTTCTGGATCCACGCCTGGGACGATCACTACAGCGAGCTCGACATCGCCGACACGCCGCGCACGGCCGACGACCTGCGCGAGGTCGCGTTCGACGCCGGCGTGCAGCTGGGCCGCGGCCACCCCTACCAGATCGCCGATCCGCTCGAGCGCCAGCTGCGCGCGGAGCTGCTCGAGGACCTCGCGCGGCTGGAGCCGGACGTCCGCGCCGCCATCCGCGACCTCTCGCGCGAGGTCGTCGCCTCGTGGGAGCACTTTCGCCGCGACATGGCGGCCCGGGCCGGCCGGTAGCCGCCCGTCGAGTGGCTTCCCGGCGCGCAGACGGGCGGCCGGGCCGCGCGTCGGTATAGTCCTGGCATGGCCCGCGAGGTCGCCACGCTGCTCGTCTCGTGCCCCGATCGCCCCGGCATCGTCGCCGGCCTGGCGCAGCTCCTCTACGGGCACGGCTGCAACATCCTGGACTCGGACCAGCACACCGACGCCGAGGCCGGTCACTTCTTCCAGCGCATCCGCTTCGACCTCGCCGAGCTCAAGACCGACCGCCACACGCTCGAGGGCGGCATCCGCGAGGTCGCCGGGCGCTTTCACATGCGCGCGCAGGTCCTCTACGCCCAGCGGCCCAAGCGCGTGGCGATCTACGTCTCGAGGTACGACCACTGCCTGTACGACCTGCTCCTCCGCCACCAGGCCGGCGAGATCCACGGCGACATCGCGCTCGTCGTGTCGAACCATCCCGACCTCGCGCCGGTCGCCGCCCAGTTCGGCGTGGAGTTCGTCGTCTCGCCGAGGGACGCCGCCACGCGCGCGGAGGCGGAGGGGCGCGAGCTCGCGCTCCTCGACGAGCGCCAGATCGATCTCGTGGTGCTCGCCCGCTACATGCAGGTGCTGGGCGCCGCCTACTTCGAGCGCTACGACGGCCGCATCATCAACATCCACCACTCGTTCCTGCCCGCCTTCGTCGGCGGCAAGCCCTATCACCAGGCCCACCAGCGCGGGGTCAAGCTCATCGGCGCGACGGCCCACTACGCGACCGAGGTCCTCGACCAGGGGCCCATCATCGACCAGGACGTCATCCGCTGCTCGCACCGCGACGCGGTCGAGGACCTGGTCCGCAAGGGCCGCGACGTCGAGAAGACCGTCCTGGCGCGCGCGGTCCGCGCGCACCTCGACGACCGCGTGCTGGTCTACGCCGGCAAGACCGTCGTGTTCGATTGATCGCGCTCGACCGATCTCGCTCGACCGATCGTCCTCGACGGATCGTGCTCGACCGATCGTCCTCGACGGATCGTGCTCGCGTCCGGCGGCGTCACCGCGTGCCGGCGGCGGCGCGGTCGAGGAGCGCGGCGAGCCGCGCTGCCTCGGTGTCGAAGGCGGTGCGCTGCGCGCGGGGCAAGGTACGGCGGTCGGTGCGCTGCACGGCAAACGGGTCGAGCACCCGGCCCGACGGCGACATGAGCTGATAGTGGAGATGGGGGGCGAAGGAGTGGCCGGTGTTGCCGCTCCTGGCCACGACCTGGCCCCTGGCCACGCGATCGCCGACCTTGAGGTCGCGCGACACCTCGGAGAGGTGGAGGAAGAAGACCGTGCGCCCGGCCCCGCCGCGCTCGCGCAGCGCCAGGCAGTTGCCGTTGGCGCGGAAGTTCCAGTTGCGCCGCTGCACCACGGCGTCGAAGGTCGCCTTGACCGGCGTGCCGATGGGGACGCGGAAGTCGACGCCCTGGTGGCCGCGTCCGTCGCGGATGAGCGAGGTGACCTGCTCGTGATCGTCGAGCGGCGCGTCCTCGAGGCGGAGCTCCAGCTCCTGTCCGTCGCGGGTGTAGAAGCGGGAAAAGGCCGCCCCGGGCGGCTGGAAGCGATACGCCTCGAACGTCTTGCCCGCCTTGCCGCTGCGAAAGCGGACCGCGTGGACCAGCGGCTCGGCGCCGGCTCGCTCGCTGAACAGCGCCTCGACGACGTCGCCGCTGCGCAGATCGCCCGGCACCGACACCCACCAGACCAGCTCGCGCGTCACCACCTGGGTGAGCGGCGCGCCGAGGTCGCGGCCGAGGGCGGTCACGAACGCGGTCTCGAGCGGGCCCGACACCTCGACCCGCGTGTAGCGCATGCCGAGCGGGGCCAGCTCTGCGTCGGCGGCGGCCGCGGCGCGCGGGTCGGCGGTCGCGGCCAGCGCGGGCGGCGGCGCGGCCGGATCGGCCGGCGTTGCGGGCGGCGGGGGCTGCGTGGCCGGCGCGGCCGCCGCGGCCGGAGGCGTTGCCTGCGTTCCCGGTGCGGGCTGCGTTGCTTGCGCGACCTGCGTTCCCGGTGCGACCGGTGTTCCCGGCGCGACCGGCGTTAGAGGTGCTGCCGGCGTTCCCGGCGCGGCCGGCGTTCGCGGCGCGGCCGGTGTTCCCGGCGCGGCGCGCGGAGACGCAGGCGGCGACGTCGCCCCGTCCCTCGCGGCGGTCAACCGCCAGGCCACCACGCCGAGGCCGGCCGCGATCACGACCAGCGCCACCCGCCTGCCCCGCCGCCGGCGCGGCCGAAGCGACGACCGCCCGAGGATGGGCATGTCCGACATGCCTCGCATCCTATCGTCGGCCCCACGCGGTGGCCAGCCGGGGACTCGCCCGCCGCGCCTCCCTCCATCGCCCATCGCGGGGCGCACGGTCCCGGCGGCACGTTTTTTGGCATCTCCCGATCCACTGCGCGTCGTCGAGGTCCATCATCGACCCATGGGTCGGGCGGCGCGCTGGTCGGGGATCGCGGTGGCGGCGGCGCTGCTGCTTTCGCCGCGGAGCGCGCTCGCCGAGCCGAGAGATGCGCTGCTCGCACCGGCGCCCGCGCCGCCGGCCGGCGAGCGTCCGCAAGCCGACTCGCCGTCGTATGGAGGCCAGATCTTCGCGGTCGACGGCATCCTCGCGGCCATGGCCCTGGGCAGCGGGAGCGGCGAGGTGCTGCTCGGGCTCGGCCTGACCGGGCCGGTGATCCACACGGCGCACGGTCACCTCGGCACCGGGTTCGCCAGCCTGGGGCTGCGCGTCGGTGCGCCGATCGCCGGCGCATACGCCGGAGCGGCGATCTGCAACAGCCGCGGCGACAGCAACGAAGGGTACGACTGCCTGAGCACCGCGTTCCTCGGCTTCGCGGTCGGCGCCGTCGTCGCGCTCGGCATCGACTACTTCGTGCTCGCCAGGTAGCCGCCCGCTCGCCGCGCTCGCTGGATGCGGGCTACGGCTCGAGGACCAGCTTGCCGAACACGCCGCGCGCCTCGAGCAGACGGTGGGCCTCGGCCGCCTCGGCGAGCGGGAGGACGCGGTCGACGACGGGGCGCAGGCGGCCGGCGCCCACATGGGACAGGACCTCGAGCAGGTCGCCCTTGGAGGCCATGGTCGAGCCGAGGATCGAGATCTGGCGGAAGAAGACGTGGCGCAGATCGATCGACGGGCTGAAGCCCGAGGTGGCGCCGCAGATCGCGATGCGCCCGCCCGACGCGGCGGCACGGATGCTCTTCGCGAAGGTCTCGCCGCCGATGTGCTCGAACACGACGTCGGCCCCGCGCCGCGCGGTCATCCGCTTGACCTCGGCGACGAAGTCCTGGGTCTGGTAGTTGATGACCTCGTCGGCGCCGAGCTCGCGGGCGCGGGCCAGCTTCCCGTCGGAGCCTGCGGTCGCGATGACGCGCGCCCCGAACATCCGCGCGATCTGCACCGCCGCCACGCCCACCCCGCTGCCCGCGCCGTGGACCAGCACGGTCTCGCCCGGGCGAACGCCCGCCCTGGTGACCAGCATCTGCCAGGCGGTCATGAAGGTGAGGATCGACGCGGCCGCCTCCGGGAACGAGAGCTCGCCCGGATAGGGGGCGAGGTTCTGCCGCGGCACCGCGATGTACTCGACGTAGCCGCCCGGGTGAGTCTCGCCCAGGATGCCGTAGCGCGGGCACAGGTTGTCGCGGCCGCTCAGGCACGCGCGGCACGCGCCGCACGAGAGGCCCGGGCTCAGCACCACGCGCGCGCCCGGCTCGACGTCGGTCACCCCCGGCCCGAGCGCATCCACCACGCCCGCGATGTCGGAGCCGAGCGGGTGCGGGACTTCGAGGTGGAAGGCCGGCCCGCCCCGCCGCACCCACAGATCGAGGTGGTTGAGCGCGACCGCGCGCACCGCGACGCGCACCTCGCCCGGTCCCGGCTCCGGCACCGGCAGGTCACAGAGCTCGAGCACATCGGGCCCTCCGTGTCGCCGCAGGACCACGGCCTTCATGGTTCGCATGACCCGCTCGCCTCCTTCGCTCGCGCCCGCGCCTGGACCCAGGCCACGGAGATGATCACCGTCTAGTGACGGGACGGGTTGGCCGGGTGCTGGCTGGTCAGCGGCGGGAACCACGGGTCCCGCTCGAGCGGCTTGTCGATCTTCTCGAGCGCGCCCCGGTCCTGCATCTGCCTCTGCCGCAAGCCCCCCGTCGGATCGCCGGCCTTCGGATCGGTGAGGCGCGGGCCGACCGTGTGGGCCAGGAGCAGCGCCCCGGCGACGTACGCCAGGCCGATGGCCGCCTGCCAGGCGCGTCCGCGGCGCACTCCCTTTTCGTGCGCGCGCGCGGCCAGCATCGAGCCGACGATGTCGCAGCCCACGATCGCGCCCAGCGCGGTGAGCCCGACCGTCCACGCGTACCAGCTGTCGCCGATGAGGAGGAGGCCCATGGCCACCAGCTGGCCCAGGAGGAGCGCCAGCGCGGTGGCGGGTCGCCGCGCGTAAAGATGTCCCACGCCGAAGGTCAGGAACGCGCTTCCGGCCGCGAGCAGCGGTCGCAGCGGCTGCGCCCTCCCGGCGGCGGCGTCCTCGCCGTCGTCGTCCTCGCCGTCGTCGTCCTCGGGCGCGGCCCCGTCCGCATCGCGGCCGGGCAGCGCGGACGCCGAATCCGCGGCGGCCCCGTCCCCGCCGGTCGAGAAGAACGCCTCGAGGAAGTCGGTCGCCTGCCCCGCCTGCGACTCCGGCACCGCCAGCGTGACCTCGAGGATGTTCTGCGCCACGCCGATGATGGCGCCGGAGCGCGTGCCGGTCACGCGGACCGGGACCCCGGCCTCGCCGAGCAGGTCGCGCAGCATGTCCGCCTGCATCGGATCATAGGTGCGATGAACGATGACGAAGCGTCCGGGCATCGATGGTCTTCGCTTGCGTCTGCGCTGGGCGTCCGGGCGTCTGCGCTGGCGTGGGCCGCCGGCCTGTGGTGCCGGCTGCCGCCCCGCGCCGCCACCGGCATTTTCCATTTGGCGCGTGCGGCGCTTTGGCGGTTAAGTTCTAACCCGAAACCCCGCAGGGAACCAGCCAAGCCCGGAGCCCTCATGCGAATCGTCTCCATCCCCTGTCTCTCCGACAACTACGCGTATCTCGTGATCTGCGAGGCGACCCAGCGCGCCGCCATCGTCGATCCGTCCGAGGCCGCGCCCGTGCTCGCCGCCGTTCGCCAGCACGGCGTCGAGCTCGGCGCCATCTGGAACACGCACCATCACTGGGACCACACCGGCGGCAACCAGGAGCTGGTCGCGGCCGTGGGCGGCCTCGAGGTGGTGGCGCACGAGTCGGATCGCGGCCGGGTCCCGGCGCAGACGAAGTTCGTCGGCGAGGGCGACACCGTGTCGATCGGCCAGGTCAGCGCCGTCATCATCCACAACCCCGGGCACACCAGCGGCGCCATCAGCTATCACATCGCCGATCCCGGCGCGGTGTTCACCGGCGACACCCTGTTCGCCGCAGGCTGCGGCCGCCTGTTCGAGGGCACGCCGGCCGACATGCGCGTGTCGCTCGGCAAGCTGGCCGCGCTGCCCGGCGCGACCCAGGTCTACTGCGGGCACGAGTACACCGAGAAGAACCTGGCGTTCGCCGCCGAGGCCGAGAAGGACAACTCCGCGATCGCGGAGCGCCGCGCGCGCGTCGCCGAGCTGCGCAAGGCCGGCCACCCCAGCGTGCCGTTCACGATGGCCGAGGAGCAGGCGACCAATCCATTCGTGCGCGCCGGTTCGGTCGACCGCCTGGCCGAGCTGCGCGCCTGGAAGGATCGGTTCTAGGCGCGCGAGCGCCGCCGGCCAGCGGACCCGCGTGCGCATCAACCTCCACGACGCCGACGCGACCAGGCTCGACGTGGACCTTTCGGTCGACGGCGAGGTGCGCCGGGTGAGCCTCACCGGGCTGCGCGCGGTGGTCGGCCAGCTCGAGCGCGGCGGCAGCACGGCGCGGGTTCGCCCGCTGCGCGCCGGCCGCGTGGTGCTGGCCGCGCTCGAGTGGCCGCTGGCTCCGGGCAGCCGGCTCTCCATCACCAGCCCGGCCACGCTCGACGCGCTCGGCGTCGAGCTCGACGCCGCAGCCGGGCCCGACGCCTCGCCGCTGTCCGGTCGCGTGGAGGCCGGGCACGCCCACGCCGACGCGGTCGCCATCGAGCTGCGCGACGGCGCGCGCCTGGCGCTCGACGCCGAGCTCGAGGGCGCGGAGGTCGTGCACTCGCCGGAGCGCGTCGGTCACGCGGCCGCCGACCGGCTCCAGCTCGACAACGTGCAGGCGGTCCTGGCCGGCGCCGTGTGCCGGCTGTCCAGCGCCGTGCTGGAGCGGGCGCGGGTCGACTGGCAGGCGGGCGAGCTCCTCATCGGCGCGGCCGCAGCGGTGACCCAGGGGCTGAGCGTGACCGTGCCGGCGGCCGGGCTCACCGTCGAGATCGATCGCGCCGAGCTGCCGGCCGGGCTGCGCACCAGCGCCGGCGCCCTGGTCATCCCGGAGCTGGTCGTGCCCGAGGTGCGCATCGCGGTCGACGACGTGGTCGAGCTGTTCCGCCCGCGCCCGCGCCCGGCGCCCGAGCCGGCCGGCAGGGCGGCCGAGCCGGCGCCGCGGCGCGCGCCGTTCGACTACGGCTTCCTCGATCGGGTGAGCGGGCGGCTCGACGTCGACATGACGCTCGACATGTCGGTGCCGGTCCTCGGCCGGCGCGAGGCGACCCACCACTTCCGCGTCCCGATCGCCGGCGGCGTCATCAACTACCGCGACCTGGAGCGCGACCTGGCCAACTTCGAGGACGCGTTCATCGACGTCGAGGTGCGCGGGCAGGCCCTGGTCATCGAGCGCGCCATCCCGCTCATCCCGGGGCTGGAGAAGCCGCTGGTCATGTGGGACCTGGACCCGGGCGAGCTCGAGCTGGCCCGCCGGCGCCTGGTCCGGCTCCGCACCATCCCGCGCCTGCGCATGGCCGCGCGCGGCGGCGACCGCGGCGACCGCTCGAGCCTGGCCATCCGCAGCCTGCGCTTCGACCACATCGACATCTCGATCGCGCTGGCGGCGCCGCCGCCCGACCAGGGCTGCTCGATCGGCCGGGCCAGCGCCGGCGCGCTGCGCGTGACCGGCCGGCTGGCCCACGACCCGCAGCGCACCAGCGAGGGCGCCGAGGTGACGCGGGCCAGCGCGAGCGGCACGCAGCTGGCGGCGGGGCCGGTCGAGCTCGGCCGTCGCTTCACGGCAGAGTCGATCGAGCTCGGCTCGCTGGCCGAGGGCACCGCCGTGTTCCGCGGGCTGCGGCCCGGCCGCGTGACGCTGACCGGCCGCGACCTGCGCATGCGCAACCTGCGCGTGGTCCTCTGATCGCGGCGGCCGCGGGCCGCGTCGCCGCGCGCGGGCGATCGGCTCGGCCGGGCGATCGGCTCGGCGGCGATCAGCGCAGCGGCCGCGGAAGGGGCGCTCGCTGCGGGCGCGCGGCGGATCGGGCAGGGTCTGCCGGCGCGTCCGGCGCCGGGGCGCCCGCCCCCGGCGCCGGCGTGGGCGCTGCCGACTGCGCGGCGCCGGCCTCGCCGCCGACGAGCGGGGGCACCTCGCCGGTGATGAGCCGGGCGCCGCGCTGGAACGTGAAGTAGGACCACGCCCACCCGAACATGACCAGCAGCCGGCTGCGGAAGCCGATGAGGAAGAAGATGTGGATCGCCCACCAGGCGAGCCAGGCGAGGAACCCCGACAGCTTGATCCAGCCCAGGTCGGCGACCGCCGCGGCGCGTCCGATGGTGGCCACCGAACCCTTGTCGCGGTAGCGGAAGCGCTCGCGCGCCGCGCCGTCCAGCTCGCGGCGGATCTGTCGGGCCGCGAAGCGCCCCTCCTGGATGGCGGCCGGGGCCACCCCGGGGACCGGCGAGCCGTCGGCCTGGGTCACCGCGGCCAGGTCTCCGACCACGAACACCTCCGGGTGGCCGGGCAGGCCGAGGTCCTCCTTCACCTCGACCCGGCCGGCGTGATCGAGCGGCACGCCCAGCGTGCGCGCCAGCGGGGAGGCGGCCACGCCGGCCGCCCACAGCACCGTGCGCGCCTGGATGCGCTCGCCGCCGCTGACCTCGACGCCGCGCCCGTCGACCGCAGACACCAGCGCGCCGGTGCGCACCTCGACGCCGAGCCGCTCGAGCTGGCGGCGGGCCTTGTGCGACAGCTCCGGCACGTACGGCGGCAGCACGCGGTCCACGCCCTCGAGCAGGAGCACGCGCGTCATGGTCGGATCGATGGAGCGGAAGTCGCGCTTGAGGGTGTGGCGCGCGATCTCCGACAGCGCGCCGGCCAGCTCGACGCCGGTCGGCCCGCCGCCCACCACCACGAAGGTGAGCCACTCGGCGCGCCGCGCCGGATCCGGCTCGCGCTCGGCCGCCTCGTAGGCGAGGAACACACGCCGCCGGATGAGCAGCGCGTCCTCGATGGTCTTGAGGCCGGGCGCCACCGCCTCCCACTCCGGGTGCTGGAAGTAGGAGTGGGTCGCGCCGGTCGCGACGACGAGATAGTCGTAGTCGATGGACTCGCCGTCGAGCACGACCCGCCGGGCCGCGGTGTCGATGCGGCTCACCTCGCCCAGGAGGACGCGCGCGTTGTCCTGCCGGCGCACGACGCTCCTGATCGGGTAGGCGATGTCTGCCGCGTTGAGCCCCGCGGTCGCCACCTGATAGAGGAGCGGCTGGAACAGGTGGTGGTTGCGCCGGTCGATCACGGTGACGCGCACCGGCGCGCGCCGCAGCGAGCGGGCGGCGTAGATGCCGCCGAACCCGGCCCCGACGATGACCACGTGTGGCCGCGCGCCGCCCTCGGGCGCGCCCGCTCGGCTGAGCTTCTCTTCCATGGTGCCTCGCTCTCGTGGCTGCCCCACTGTTCTAATGAGATGCCGGCGGGGCGCAAGAGCGCGCGCCCTCGCGGGGCCGTGGTGGCGCGGCCGCGGCCGGGGTAGAGTGGCGGAATGGGGGGATGTCCGGGCTGCACAGCGCAGCCGGCAGGATCGGGGGGTGTGTGTCCGGTGTGCGGCGCGCCGATCGAGGCGCAGGTCGCGCTCGAGCTCGACCTGCCGCCGCCGCGCGCGCGGCCGCCGGCCACCGGTGCGCCGGCGGCCCGCACCTCGGGCAGCACCTCGGGCAGGGGGGCGGCGACGAGCTACGACGACATCGACGCGCCGGATCGGCGGCTCATGTGGCGGGTCACGCGCGCGCCGCTGGTCGCGCTGCTGGGCTGGTTCACGCTCAGCCACGTCGCGCTCCATCACCAGTGGGTCTTCATCGACAACGTGAACCTCCTCTTTCACGAGGCGGGGCACGTGCTGTTCTCGTGGGGCGGCGAGGCCCTGCACGCCCTCGGCGGGACGCTGGGCCAGCTCCTGTGGCCGGGCGGGCTCGCCGCCTACTTCTGGTTCCGGCGGCGCGACCGGTTCGCGACCGCGGCCTGCGTGTGGTGGTTCGGAGAGAACTTCATGGGCATCGGCCGCTACATGGCCGACGCCGCGTTCGAGGAGCTGCCGCTGGTCGGCGGCAACATCCACGACTGGCACTTCCTGTTCGGGCGCTGGGGCCTGCTGTCGTCCGGCCAGGAGATCGGCCGCGCGTTCCGCGTGACCGGCGGCGCCGTGATGATCGGCGCGCTCGCGGTGCTCGCGCTGTGGACCGCGGCGCCGCGCCCCGCGGACCTGGTCCGCGACGCCGACGACGCCCGCCACATCGAGTGACCGCCGCGACCCGGGCGCGCGCACGCGATCGCCCGGCGGGCTCGCCCGCGGCCGGCCGGCGGGGCAGGATCGGGCGATGCAAGCACGCTTCTCCAGATTGGCGCCGCTGCCGCCCCGCGCCGCGTTCCCGGTCGTGCGCGCCATGCAGACCCGCTGGCTCGACAACGACCACTACGGCCACGTCAACAACGTCGTCTACTACTCCTACTTCGACACCGCCGTGAACGGGTGGCTGATCGAGGCGAGCGGCCGCGACATCCGCGCGCTGCCGGCGATCGGCATCGTGGCCGAGACATCGTGCCGCTACCTGCGCCCGATCGGCTTCCCCGATCCGCTCGAGGTCGGCCTGGCCATCGCGCGGCTGGGCCGGAGCAGCGTCACCTACCGCCTGGCGGTGTTCCGCGCCGGCGACGACGAGCCATGCGCGCTCGGCCGCTTCGTGCACGTGTACGTCGACCGCCACGGTCGGCGGCCGATCGACATCCCGGCCGAGCTGCGAGCCGTGCTCGCGCCGGTCCGCGATGCGACCGGGGCCCGGTTCGCGGCGGCGGGCGTCGCAGATGACCTCGATCCGCGCGCGCCGGCGGGGTAGCCTGCGCGCATGCCCGAGACGCCCGAGGCCGCCGGCGAGACCGTGTTCACCTGGGGCGCTCCGCCGCTCAAGTTCGGGACCGGCGCCGCCGACGAGATCGGCCACGACGTCGCCCGGCTCGGCCTGCGCCGCGTCCTCGTGCTGACCGACCCGCGGGTCGCCGCCACCGGGCTGGCAGCGCGCATCGGCGAGTCGCTCGCCGCGTCGGGCGTCGATCACGCGCTCTACGACCGCGTCCACTGCGAGCCGACCGACGTCAGCCTGCGCGCCGCGGTGAGCGCGGCCGCCGAGCTGGGCGGCGATCGCGCGTGGGACGGCTTCGTCGCGGTCGGCGGCGGCTCGGTCATCGACACCGCCAAGGCGGTCAACCTGCTCATCACGTCGGGCGGCGACGTCATGGACTACGTCAACGTGCCGGTCGGCCAGGGGCGACCGCCGGTCCATCCGCCGCGCCCGCTCGTCGCGGTCCCCACCACGGCGGGCACCGGATCGGAGAGCACGCCGGTGTGCGTGCTCGACATCCTCGGGCTGCGAGTCAAGACCGGCATCAGCCACCCATCCCTGCGCCCGGTCCTGGCGGTCGTCGATCCGCTGGTCACCCTGTCCTTGCCGCCCGAGGTCACCGCCAGCGCCGGCATGGACATCGTGTGCCACGCGCTCGAGTCGTACACGGCGCGGCCGTACACAGCGCACGCGCGCCACGCCGCCGCGGCGCGGGTGGCGTACAACGGCTCGAACCCGATCTCCGACGTGTGGGCGGAGCGATCGCTCGGTCTGCTCGGCCGGAGCTTCCGGCGCGCGGTCAGGAGCGGCGCCGACCTGGCCGCGCGCACCGACATGATGCTGGCCGCCACCTTCGCCGGCATGGGCTTCGGCAACGCCGGCGTCCACATCCCGCACGCCCTGGCCTATCCGATCGCCGGCCTCGTGCGCGACTACATCCCGAGCGGCTATCGCACCACCCACGCCCTGGTCCCCCACGGCGTCTCGGTCGTAGTGACCGCGCCCGCCACGTTCCGCTTCACCTACGCCACCTCCCCCGAGCGCCACCTCCGCGCAGCCGAGCTCATGGGCCTCCCGACCGCGGGCCTCTCCGATCGCGAATCGCGCGAGGCTTTGCCCGCCGCGCTCCTCGCCTTGATGCGCGACGTTGGCATCCCGAACGGCATCACGGCGCTCGGCTACGGCGAAAGCGACATCCCGGCACTCGTGGAAGGCACGCTGAAACAGCC
>DATFRY010000510.1:0-14784 GCA_035262925.1 Kofleriaceae bacterium
CGGCCTGGCGGCGCCGGGGTCGCCGCCGGCGCCCGGTGCGGCGGATGGGGCGGCCGCGTCGGCGGCGCCCGGCGCGGACGCGTCGTCGGCCCCGCCGTGTGCGATCGGCGAGCGCGCGGTTTCCGCCGCCTCGCTCGCCTCGCCCGCGTCGGCGGCGGCCGCGAGGGGGCGCGATCGGTCCCCCTTGCACGCGGCAGCGCACGCGGCGAGCGCGACGATGGCGAGGGCCGTGCGCGCGCGCGTCATCACCGGCTGCTACTCTAGCGCAGATCCTCGCATGAACGCCGCGCTTCACTTCGCGTCGGCGCTGCCGCGCTCCTCGCAGGCTCGCCTGGTTCGCCTGGTTCGCGGACGGAGCTGCAGGAGGCGGCCCGCGCCCGACCGCGACACCGACTCCGCCCTGCGGCGCGCCTTCGCGCTCGACCTGGCCGCGCTCCTGAACGCCGCGCGGCGGTCCGACCTCGAGGACATGGCCGCGCTGGCCGGCATCGATCGCGGCGGTCCGGTCGGCGAGCTGCGCGCGCGCCTGTGGCGGCGAGGTGCCGAGCTCGAGGCCGGCGGCACCGGCGAGCTGGGGCGGCCGTGGCAGCCGGTGCCGCACGTGCTCGGCGGCCGGCTCGTCCACCTCGGGCCGCAGCGCGGGGCCGCGCCGCCGTCGCCGCGCTGGCCGCGGCCGGTACCCGACCCGCCGGCTGGCGAGCCGGCCGCACCCGACGAGCCGGACACGCTCGAGGATCTCCTCGATCGCGCCACGCGCCTGCTCGGCGTGCGCCTCGGCCGGGCGGGGCGCGACAAGGGCGAGCTCGGCGCGCGGGTCGCCCACCTGCTCGGCGTGCGCGAGCTCGGCCACGCCGAACCCGACTGGCGCGGCGAGGTCGAGCTCAAGACCGTGCCGGTGGTGCGCGATCGGGGCGGGCTGTGGCGCGTGAAGGAGGACCCGGCGGTGTCGATGGACGGCGTGGCGCCGGAGAGCAAGCTCGGCCGCGTGCTGTGGATCGCGCGCGTGGCCGACGCGGGCGACTCGCCGATCCTGTCCTGGTACTACCAGGAGCGGGACGCGGCGCTGGACCAGCTGATGCGCGCGGCGCTGCACACGCGGCCCAAGGGCGGCGCCGGCGATCGCACGCGCGGCTGGTACCTGCACAAGCGCTTCTTCGCCCGCTCCGGGTTCCTCTTCACCCTGAACGGCGGGCCCGCGTGAGCGCGCGCGACAACCTGCGCCTGGTCGGCCCGCCCGGCTCGAACCGGGTCATGGCGGGCGAGCTGTCCCGCCTGGCCCGCCGCGGGCTGGACGGCTTTCGCCTGGCCGAGCCGCGCAAGGCCGGCCCCGGGGCGCTCGTCTATCCGTTCGACCGCGAGCTGGCCCTGCTCGCGGCCAGCTACTGCCGGACCGCGTCGCGCGCGCTGTGGGACCTCTACGAGAGCGAGGCCGAGAGGCTCGAGCCGCTCCACGACGAGCTCGTGCTCGACGTGGCCGCCGACGCGCGCGGCTGGCTGTGGGACGGCGCCTCGTTCAGCATCCGCCCGCGCAACCTGGGCGACTTCCCGGCCGCGGCGCTGCAGCTGGTCGGCGCGGTCAAGAACGCCATCATCGACGGAGCGCGCGCGCGCGGCCTGCGCGTGCACGTCGACCCCGAGCGGCCCGACGTGCTGCTGGCGCTGCGCCAGCACGACCGCGCGCTCACCGTGTCGGTCGACCTCGGCGGCCAGGCGCTGCACCAGCGCGGCTACCGCCAGGGCGGCGGCGTGGCGCCGCTGCGCGAGAACCTGGCCGCGGTGCTGGTCATGCTGGCGCGCCACGACGCGCGCAGCGAGGTGATGGTCGATCCCATGGCGGGCTCGGGGACCATCGCGATCGAGGCCGCGCTGATGGGGCAGGGGGCGCCGCTGTGGCGGCCCGGCCGCGCGCCGGCGGCGCTCGGCCTCCCCGCGTTCGCCGATCTCGCGCCGCGGGCGCAGCCGCTGTTCGGCGACACGCAGCCGCTGGCCGTGGCCAACGAGATCGACACGCCGACGGCGGCGCTGGCTCGCACCAACATCGAGGCCGCCGGCGCCTCCCGCTGGGTGCACCCCCTGCACGGTGACTTCCGCGATCTGTCGGCCGCGCGCCTGCAGCGCATCATGGAGGGCGCCGGCCGCGCCGGTCAGCGCGGCCTCATCCTGTCGAACCCTCCCTACGGCGCGCGCCTCGATCGCGGCGATCCGGTGCCGCTCTACCGCGACCTGGGCGCGTGGTGCCGCCAGTTCCGCGGCTGGCGCGCCGCCTTCCTCGTCGCACACCGCGACTTCGCCTCCGCGTTCGGCGGCCGAGCCCGCATCGTCAAGCCGCTGCGCAACGGGAACCAGCCGGCAGTGTTTCATCTGTACGACCTGTGACCGCGCCGGAGCCGGGCCGTCGTGCGACCCGCGCCCGCGCGCTAATCCACCGCCCGCGGTCGCCCCGTCCGCGGTCGTCCGCTATGCTAGCCGAGGTACGTCATGTTCGACTGGATCGGCTCCCTGCGAATTCGCGAGCGCTCTCACGTGCGCGTGGTCCTGTCCCTGTCGCGCACGACGCAGCTGGCCGGCCTGCTCCTGCTCGCGGCCGGCGCGCTGGTGGCGACGCGGGCGTGGCCGGTCTCGGTGTGGCTCGCGTTTCTCCCCGCGCTGGTGGCCATCTTCGGTGCCGTGCTCGTGACCCTGCGCCGCGAGCTCACCATCGACCGCGAGGCCGGCGTGCTGCGCGTGGACCAGAGCGCCTTCGGCATGGCCAACCGCCAGGTGGTGCCGCTCTTCCACCTGCGCGCGGTCGTCATCGTCGCCCGCCGGCGCGCCGACGGCATGCGCGGCCTGCCCGCCACCGGGCGCTACGTCGCCTACCTCGATCGCCGGGTCGGCGACGCCATCTACCTCGACGAGGCGCGCCGCTGCGCCGCCCTCCTGCGCATGGCGGAGGCGATCGCCGACGTTGCCGAGCTCCGCCTCGAGTACGAGGCCGCGCCCGAGATGGCCAGCGAAGAGAAGCTGGACTAGGGACGGTCGTCCCACCACGGCCGCGATGGCCGGTCGGCGTCCGGGGGCGCCTGCGCCGCGCAACGGGTGTCGTCTCCGTGGCGCAGGTCCGGCTCAGTCCGCGTCGTGCGAGCCGTCGGGCCTCGGAGGCCGGGCCTCCGGCGGGCTCGCCTGCGGCGGCGCCCCGTTCTGCGGTGCGCCGTTCTGGTTGGCCGGCCCGCCGTCCTGACCGGGCCCTCCCCCCGGCGCGTCGGGCCGGCCGCCGCGTCCGCGGCGCCTGCGACGGCGTCTCCGCCGGCGGAGCCCGTTCTGTCCGGGGGCGCCGTTGCCGCCCGGCTGGCCTTCGACCGAGAAGAAGTTGACCGGCGCGCCGGTGTCGAACGACTGGCCCGGCGGTCCGGCTCCCTCGCCGCGCCGGCGGCGTCTGCGCCGGCGCCGCTTCTTCTTCCCGCCGGCGTCCCCGTCGGACAGAGGGGCAGCGACCGCGGGCGGCGCCGGACGCGGGGTGTGCATGCCGGAGGGCGATGCGCCGTTCATCACCGAGCGGTTGATGGGACCGCCGGAGCCGCGCGGTCCGCCCGGCAGCGGTCCGCGCCGGCCGCGCCGCTGCTTGCGCGCGCTCGGGGCCACGTCGTTGGGCGTGGCAGAGGCGACCGGCGTCATGTTGATGCGCATCGGACCGCGCACGTACTCGACCAGCGGGCCGGCACCGCCTCCGCGGCTGGGCGGCGGCGGCGGCGCTCCGCCCGCGCTGGGCGGCGGCGCGCCGACCGGGCGCACGAGGACCGGGGTGGTGAAGGCCGACCTGGGCGGCAGCGCGACGCGCCTCTTGCGCCGGCGCCGGCGCCGCTTGCGCTTGCCCTCGCCGACCTCGCCCGCATCGCGCGCGAGCTTCTTCTTGCGCGGGGGCTTGGGCACGCGCTTGCGCGCGAGCACCATGATCTCCGACTCGGACAGGTCGAGGCCTTCCTCGGCGATGGCGGCGGCCGTCTTGTTGATGGCCTCCACCCACTCGTCGTCGTCCTCGTCGTCCTCGTCGTCGTCGTCGTCGTCCTCGTCCCCCTCGTCGTCGTCCTCGTCCTCGGCGCTCTCGTCGTCGTCGCCGTCGTCGTCGTCGTCCTCGTCCCACTCGTCGTCGGCGAGATCGTCGTCGTCCTCGTCCCCCTCGTCGCCGTCGGCCAGCGCCCGCTGCGCGCCGCCCTCCGCCGCCTCGGCGCCCGCCCCGCGCGCCTCCTCGGCCCGCCGGCGCCGCCGGCCCTCCGCCTCGGCCTCGGCCTCGTCGGCCTTCTGCTCGGCGATGAGCCGCTCCAGCTCCGCGCGAACCGGGATGGGGGCCGGCGCCACCGCCGCCGGCTTGCCGGCCGAATCGGCCGCCGGCGCATCGATGCGGACCAGGCGCGTCCGCACCTGCCGGCGCGCCTTGGCCATCGAGTCCTCGTCCTCCTGGTCCTCCTCGCGCAGCTGCCGGATGACGCCGTCCTCGAGGAGGGCGGCCTCGCGCGCCGCGGCCAGGGCCGCTTCCTTGGAGCGGAGGCAGTTGTCGCAGCGGCCGCACACCGGCGGGTCGATCTCGCCGAGGTAGGCCAGGATGACCTGGCTGCGGCAGCCCGGCGTGCGCACGTAGTCGAGCAGCGCGTCGAGGCGCTGGCGGTCGGCGATGCGGCGCGCCTCGTACTGCTTGGCCTTGTCGTTCAGGACCTTCTCGTCGGGCGGCGGCGAGGTCAGCGCGAACAGGCCGTCCTCGTCCTCCACCACGAAGCCCTCGTCCTTGAGCAGCGACAGCACCGTGCGCGTGCGCGGAACGCCGACCCGCGCGCCCAGGGCCAGGTTGGGCAGGTTCGGCGGCTCGCCGTCGTGGTCGCCCCACACCTCGAGCGCCTTGAACACCGCCCGCACCTGCCGGCGCGTGGGATAGGTGCCCTTGAGGAAGTACTCCTGGATCGCCACGTCGTCCGGCGAGAACAGGAGCACGCAGCGCGCCGGCTTGTCGTCGCGCCCCCCGCGCCCGGCCTCCTGCGCGTACTGCTCGAGCGAGCCCGGCACGTGGTAGTGCATGACGTAGCGGATGTCGCGCTTGTCCACGCCGAGGCCGAAGGCGTTGGTCGCGATCATGACCAGCTCCGACTTCGGGGCCATGAAGCGCAGCTGCTCGGCGTCGCGGTCGTTCTTGCTCATGCGCCCGGTGTAGCGGGCGACCGGGATGCCGTGGCGCGACAGCGACTCGTACAGCTCCTCCACCTTCTTGACCGTCGCGCAGTAGACGATCCCGGGCCGCGGCAGCTTCTTCAGCAGGGTGACGAGCGTCCGGTTCTTGTCGTCGTCGCCCGGGAGCGCGATCACCTCGTAGTGGAGGTTGGGCCGGTCGAACGTCGTGGTGACGATCTCGACGCTGCTGCCCGCCCGCGGCATGCCGAGCTGATGGAGGATGTCCTCGCGCACGTGCGGCGGCGCGGTGGCCGTCGTGGCCAGGACCGGCGGCCGCCCGAGGTCGTCGAGCGCCCTGCGCAGGACCAGGTAGGACGGGCGGAAGTCGTGTCCCCACTGCGACACGCAGTGGGCCTCGTCGACCACGAACAGCGACGCGCCGACCCCGCTCGCGCTCTCCCGCACCAGCTGGCGGAAGTCCGGATCGGCCATGCGTTCCGGAGTCGTGAGCAGGAGCTTGCCGCCGGGCGCCGCCGCCAGCGCCAGCATCTCCCGCTTCTGGCGCACGGTCAGGGTGGAGTCGACCCGGCACACCGCCACCCCGAGCGCCTTCATCTTGTCGATCTGATCCTTGATGAGGGCGATGAGCGGTGAGACGACCACGGTCAGCCCGGGCAGGATGAGCGACGGGAGCTGATAGAGCAGCGACTTGCCGCTGCCCGTGGGCATGACCGCGAGGACATCGCGCTTGCGCAGGATGTGCTCGAGCGCCTCTGCCTGACCGGGGCGGAGGCTCTTGATGCCCATCCGCCTGCGGCCCACCTCGACCAGGTGACGCAGCTCGGGCGAATAGCCCTCCTCGCCGGGCAGCACGACCGTGGGCATCGGCACGCCGAGCGCGGCCGCGGTGCTCGCCGCCGACGGGGCGTGGGTGACGGCGTGTGTCGGTGCCGCGGTCGCCGCCGCCTTGCGGGAGCGCGTCTTCACAGATCCCTTCGCCACAGCCGGGCTCGCCGCTTCCGGCGCCGCCGCACGACTCTTGCGGTCGACCTTCTCGACCTTCGCCACCTTCTGTACTTTTTCCAACCTCTCCAACCTCTTCTCGACCTTGACCTTCGCGCCCGGTTTCGCGCTCGCCTTGCTCTCCTTGACCGCGCGAGCCGGCGACCTGGCCGCAGGCTTGCTGGTGCCCGGGCGAGCTCGAGTGCGAGCGCTGGGCGGCGGAGTCGTCGCGGCCCTGGAGCGCGAGGTCTTGCTCGCGCCGGCCGATGACTTCGCGGCGGACGCCGTCGACTTCACCTTCGACTGCTGGGTCGACTGCTGGCCGTGCGCGCTGTTGCGGCGCGCGCGTGCGCTCCTGGACTTCGACTCTCCCTCCGCGTCGGTGGAGCCAGACGCGGGGCCTCTTCCGGGTGGTTTGCTGGTCACGAGTGCGGTCGGGCGGTCTTGAGTTGCAAGACTTCCTGCGCTGGCGGCGCGCCGGGCGCCGCGGAACGGGCAACGTGCACGGGTAGCCGATCTCGCTCCCTCGGGCGGCCGCGCTGGGGCCGGCTTCGCGGCGAACCGCTACTCGGCGGGAGTCTGTAGCACCTTAGCACAGCCGTGCCTAGCCGTCTCTTCGAACTTTGTCGCGGCGCGCCGCGAAGCATTGCTTTTCTTTCGCATTTCCAGGGGCTTGACATGGTGAGTGCCTTGTGTCGGCGCCCGCCGATCAGCTAAAACGCCGAGCAGCATGACGAGACCTCGCCCGGTAGCCGAGGCCGAGAACCGCCTGGTCCGCTTCAACGGCGAGCGCGACGCGATCCTGTCGCTCGTCACCAGGCGCGTGACCGACAGCCACCTCGCCGCCGCCGAGCGAAGCCCGGACGCCTCCATCGAGTACGTCCTGAACGACGTGGCCTACTCGGAGATCCAGCGCCACGAGCGCGACTCGAGCCCGTCCGGCCGCCGCGGGGCGGGGCGCTGGCGCGACCTGGCCGGCCGGCTCGGCCGCATGAACGAGGTGGAGAAGCGGGGCGAGCTGGAGCGCCTGGTCGCCCACTACGCGCGCGACATCGTCGGCAACTTCAACCCGCGGGTCTATCGCTTCGCCAACGACGTCATGCCGCCGGCGCTGTCGATCCTGTTCACGCCGATGTCGAGCCTGCGCCACGGCCTGGGCGCGCTCGACTCGATGTCGCGCCGCATCCGGGTCGAGGGCGAGCTCGACGCGGTGCGCACCGCGTGCGATCGCGGCACGCTGATCGTGACGCCGACCCACTCGTCCAACATGGACTCGGTCGTCATCGGCCTGGGCCTCAAGCTGGCGCTCCTGCCCCCGGTCACCTACGGCGCCGGCAAGAACCTCTTCTCCAACCCGTTCATCAGCTACTTCATGCACAACCTGGGCGCCTACCGGGTCGACCGCCGGCTGCGCTTCGGCCTCTACAAGGACGTGCTCAAGGAGTACTCCACGGTCCTGCTCGAACAGGGCTATCACTCGCTGTTCTTCCCCGGCGGCACCCGCTGCCGCTCCAACGTCATCGAGAGCCACCTCAAGCTGGGCCTGCTCGGCACCGGGGTGGCCGCGTACCGCAACAGCGTCGTGGCCGGCGCCGGCCACCGCCGCATCTACGTCGTGCCGGCCACCATCAACTACCGCCTGGTGCTCGAGGCCGAGACGCTGATCGAGGACTACCTGGCCGAGACCGGCAAGTCGCGCTACATCATCGAGGACGACGAGTTCTCGCGCCTGGGCCGCATCGTCGAGTTCGTGCGCAAGATCCTGGTCCACGAGGGCGCGGTCACCATCCGCTTCGGCCGGCCGCTCGATCCGTTCGGCAACGGCGTCGACGACGCCGGCGAGTCGGTCGACCGTCACGGGCGCCGCATCGACCCGGCCACCTACCTGGCCGACGCGGCGGGAAAGCTGGACGCCGACCACCAGCGCGAGGCGGTCTACACGCGCGAGCTGGGCGACGCCCTGTCGGACGGGTTCCGGCGCGAGACCGTCTTCATGTCCACCCACCTGGTCAGCCGCGCGGTGTTCGACGCGGTGGTCGAGCGCACGCGCCAGAGCGACATCTACCGCCTGCTGCGCCTGCCGGAGTCGGCCGTCGTGGTCGGGCGCGACGACGTGTGCCGCCGGGTCGAGGAGCTGCGCCGCCGCATCGCCGCCGCCCCCGAGTGGGGCAGGGTGGAGGAGCGCGTGGCGGTCATGAGCGCGCCCGAGCTGCTCGACGACGCGCTGCGCGCGCTCACCACCTATCACACGCACCCGGTGCTGGAGCCGGCCGGCGAGCGCATCCAGATCGGGGCCATGAAGCTCTGCTACTACTACCGCAACCGCACCGCGCACATCCCGGACGAGGCGGACGCGGCGGACAGGAGCGCGGCCCGATGGTGACGGGCGATCGCGCGGCGCTCGGCGTGGTGGGAGCCGGCAGCTTCGGCACCGCCCTGGCCGCGCTGGTCGGCCGCGCCGGCCACCAGGTCGTGCTGTGGTCGACCACGCCCGAGGTGGTGGAGGAAGTGAACCGCGAGCACACCAACCGCGGCCGGCTGGGCGACGTCGTCCTGCCCGACGCGGTGCGCGCCACCTCCGATCCCGCCGAGCTGGCCGAGCGGGCCCGGCTGGTCGTCATGGCGGTGTCGTCGGTGGAGGCGCGCGATCGCGCGCGCGCGCTCGGCGCCGTGGTCGACGGCCGCCACATGCTCGTCCACGCGATCGGCGCGCTGGCGGGCCCCGACGTGGCGCGCCTCAGCCAGGTCCTGCACGAGGAGACGCCGGCGCGGCGCCTGGGCGCGCTGGCCGGCCCCGCGCTGCCGGCCGATCTCGTCGGCGGGCGCTTCGCCGCGATGGTGTGCGCGTCGCCGTTCGACGAGGTCACCCGCGAGGCGCGGCGCCTGCTCAACCTGCCGCCGGCCATCCGGCTCTACACCAGCCGCGACCTGCCCGGCGTCGAGCTGGCCGCGTCGCTGTCGGGCGCGTACACCATCGCGTTCGGCATGGCCGACGCGCTCGGCATGGGGCCCGGGCCGCGCGCGGTCCTGGTCAGCCGCGTGGTGGCCGAGGGGCAGCGGCTGGTCGCTGCCATCGGCGGCGAGGCGAGGACCTTCACCGGACTGGCCGGCCTCGGCAACCTCCTGGTCCGCACCTCGCCGGGCCCGGACGATCGCGCGTCCGGCTACCAGTTCGGGCGCGCGCTGGCGCAGAGCGAGGCGAGCGGCGGCCCGCCGCCGGGAGGCGACGGCGAGCGCGAGCCGGAGGCGGTGCGCGCCGCGCGCGTCGGGGTGCGCCTGGCCCGCCGGCTCGGCCAGCGGGCGCCGGTGCTCGACGCGGTCGCGCGGGTCATCGACGGCCACGCGCGTCCGACCCAGGCGGCGGCCGCGCTGTCCGACACCGTGGCGATGGCCGAGTGAGCCTCGCCGGGCGATCGACTCCAGACTAGGTGCGCACGAACAGGCAGAGGTTCTTGCGCACGCTGGTCTTGGCGCCCTTGTGCATCACGCGCCAGATGTGGCGCAGGCGGTCGTCCTTGACCTCGGGCTCGTCGTCGTCGCTCTCGAACAGCTCGCCCCCCTCCTCGTCCTCCTCCTCCTCGTACTCGACCTCCTCCTCCTCTTCCTCCTCGTCCTCCTCCTCCTCGACGAAGAAGTCCTCCTTCAGGCTCTCGAGCACGAGGATGAGCGAGTGGGCCGACCCGACGCGCATGCCGTCCACCTCGAGGACCTCTTCGAAGTCGATCGGCAGGTAGACGTCGGCCGAGGCGTCGTTGGCGTCGAGGCGATCGAAGAAGTCGACCAGGACGTCGTCGTCCAGGTCGCGGTCGAGCACGAGGGTCTCGGCGTGGTCGTCGACCGCCAGGCTGGGGGCGCCGGACTCGGCCAGCGCGCGCTGAACCGCCTTGACCTGATCGTTTTCGAGGTGTTCCGAGAGGGTGCTGAGCTCGAGGGTGGCCATGGGTTCGCCTGAATGGAGCAGCGGTCTGAGACCGGACAGCGATTTAATCAAAGCGGGAGGGCTTGTCAAAGGCGTCCGACCGCCCGGATGACGAGGAGTTGCGATCGCCGCACATGAGGTACAGTGGAAAACGGCCGATGCAACACGTCTCGCAGCCCGCACCTCCGGGCGAGGCCGCTTCGCGCTTTCGCCGCGCGATCGAGGCGCGTCGGGAGTGGATGGGCGAGGTGCTCGCCGGCGGCGCCTCCGGCTCGGGCATCGCGGTCTGCGCGGGCCTGTCCGACACGTTCGACGAGATGGTGGTCGAGCTGTGGCGCGCGGCGCAGGACGGCATCGAGCCGTCGGCGTCGCAGAACATGTGCCTGGTCGCCACCGGCGGCTGGGGCCGCCGCGAGGTGTGCCCGCACTCGGACATCGACCTGCTCCTGCTGGCGCCGCCCAGGCTGGCCGACGTGGCCCGCCAGGCGGCCGAGCGGCTGCTCTATCCGCTGTGGGACACGGGGGTGCGGGTGGGCCACGCGGTGCGCGACCCGGGCGCGTGCGTGCAGCTGGCCAGGAGCGATCTCGCCACCGCCACCGCGCTCATCGACGCGCGCTACCTGGTCGGCGCCCGCGAGCTCCACGACGAGCTGGCGCGCGGCGCGCGCCGCGCGGTGGCGCCCGGCGGCAACCCGAACCAGTTCGTGGCCAGGCTGGCCAGCGAGCGCGAGCGCCGGCACGATCGCTTCGGCGACTCGCTCTACCTGCTCGAGCCCAACCTCAAGCAGGGGATCGGCGCGCTGCGCGATCTGTCGACCGCGGTGTGGGCCGCGCGCGCCCGCTGGGCGGTGGGCGATCTCGGTGAGCTGGTGGCGCAGGGGCAGATGTCGGCCCGCCAGGCCGGGCTCCTGCGCGAGGCGCTCGACTTCCTCCTCCGCCTTCGCTCGCTGGTGCAGCTCCACGCCGGGCGGGCCAGCGACCAGCTGACCTTCGAGATCCAGGAGGCGATCGCGCCGCGCCTCTACCCGCAGGCGCACGCGCCGGACGCCGGCCGGGCCGGGGTGAAGCCGGCGGTGGCGCCGGCGGTCGAGGCGCTCATGCGCGACTACTACCTGCACGGGCGCGCGGTCGTGCGGGTGGCCGATCGCCTGCTCGACTCGGCGCGGGTGCCGGAGCGGCGCAAGCCGCGCATCCGCCACATCGACTCCACGTTCCTGCTGTGGAACGGGCAGCTGGCGGTGTCCGACCCGGCGGTGTTCGAGCGGCCGAGCGAGATGGTGCGCATGTTCCGCGCCGCGCTCGACCAGGACGTGGCCATCTACGGCCACACCAGCGAGCTGGTGGCCGAGCGGCTGGCGGTCGAGCCGGACGCGATCGCGGGGGACGCCGAGGCGGCGCGCCACTTCCTGGCCGCGCTGTGCGACCTGCGCGACGCGCGCCAGCCGTCGCTGCTCGAGCAGATGCACCAGGTCGGCGTCCTGGCGGCGGTCATGCCCGAGTTCGCGCCCTGCACCTGCCGCGTGCAGCACGACCTCTATCACGTCTACACCGTCGACCAGCACCAGCTCTACGCGGTCGCCATGCTCAAGCGCACCCTGCGCGGCGACCTGGCCGACGAGGCCCCGCTGGCCACCCAGGTCGCGCGCGAGCTGGGCCCGGCCGCCCGCTCGCCCGCGCTCTTCCTCGGCACGCTCCTGCACGACGTCGGCAAGCCGCTCGGCCGCGGGCACTCGGAGAAGGGCGCGCGCCTGGCCGGCGCCGTCGCGCGCCGGCTCGGGCTCGGCGACGCGGACGCGGCGCGCACAGAGATGCTGGTCAAGCAGCACCTGACCATGGCCCACCTGTCGCAGCGGCGCGACCTCACCGATCCGCACGTCGTGCGCCGCTTCGCCGAGCGCATCGGCGACGAGACCGCGCTGGCCCAGCTCTACCTGCTCACCCGCTGCGACACGGCGATGACCGCGCCCGGCAACCTGTCGGCGTGGAAGGATCAGCTGCTCGGCGAGCTGTACACGCGGGCGCGCGACGTCTACCGGGGCGCCGCCGGCGGCGGCGAGGTCGACGGCGGGCGCCAGCTCGAGGCGGCGCGCGCGCGCGTGCGCGACCTCCTGCCGGCGGACGCGCCGGAGCTGGCGGCGCTGGTCGGCGCGCTCGACGACCGCTTCCTGGTGGGGCTGTCTCCGCGGCAGATCGCGCGCCACCTCGGCCTGGTCCAGCGGCGCGCGCAGAGCGGCGCGACCGTCGACCTCGAGGTCGCCGAGTACCCGCTCAAGGGGCACACCGAGCTCCTGCTGGTGGCCGACGACTGCCTGGGGCTGCTCGGGCACGTCACCGGAGTCATGGCCGCGCACCGGGTCAGCGTCGACGCCGCCGTGGTGACGACGGTGGACCCGCCGGGCGGAGGGCCGGCCCTGGCCCTCGACCAGTTCGCGGTGCGCGACCCGTACGGCAAGACCATCGCGGCCGACGATCCGCGCTGGGCCCAGGTGCGCGCCGACCTGGCCCAGGTCGTGCGCGCGAGCGGCGAGCCGTCGGACGTGGTGGCCGAGCTCATCGACCGGCGGCGCCGGCGATCGTCTCTGCGCCCGCGCGTGACGCCGGCGGTGGAGACGTCGGTGCAGGTCGTGCACGACGCGTCGCAGGACTTCACCGTGGTCGAGGTCGCCACCCGCGACCGGGTCGGCGTGCTCCACACCATCACGCGCACGCTCACCGAGCTCGGCCTCGACATCCACCTGGCCAAGGTGACCACCGAGGGCGAGAAGGTGGCCGACGCCTTCTACGTCACCGACCGGCAGGCGGGCGGCGGCAAGCTGGCCCCAGGCGCGCGCTCGCGCGAGGTCGAGGAGCTGCTGGTGGCCGCGCTCGCCCCGGCGGCCGACGGCGCCCGCGAGGGGAGCCCGGCGTGAGCGCGGTCGATGCGCCGCCCGGCATCGCCTTCGCCGGGCAGGCGGTGGGCGAGTTCGTGTGCCGCCGGCGCCCGCGTCGCCTGGCCGGGCGCGTGCTCTTCCTGGTGCTGGTGGCCAACACCATCACGGTGATGGTGGCCGCGCGCCGCCTGCACGGCCAGACCACCGAGATGCTGCTCGCCATGTCGCTCATGTGCGCAAGCGTCGCCGTGGTGGGCTACGCGGTGCGCCGCGCGCGGCTGCGCATCGACGCGGACGGGGTCAGGTGGGGCTGGGTCGACTTCGGATTCCGCGTCACGCCCGACGAGATGACCGCGATCGACGTGTACCGGGACGCGGTCGCGTTCCGGCAGCGGCGCCGGTCCACCTGGTACGTTTCGGCGCGCGACTGGGACCTGTTCGACCGCGTCCCCGTCGCGCTGCGCCGTTCGGGGCTGTCGATCACGGCCCACGAGCGGCGCGCGCCGCTGGGCGCACGCCTGCAGAGCTACGGAACCGTGCTGGATCTCCTGCTCGTGGCCGACGCGCTGGCGTCGGTGTTCGCCCTCGGCGTGGCGCTCGGGCTTTGAGCTGGCGGCCGGCCGGTTTATAACCGGCTTTCGGCTGCTCGCAGGGGTGTCATGAACGCACTCGATCGTCCCAGACATCGGAGAGCGCCCGCCCTGGTCGGGCTGGTCGTCGCGCTCGAGCTGGTCGCGCTGGCCGGGCTGGCCGGCTGCCTGGTCGCCGGCTGCTTCGTCGACGTCGACCTGGGCGGGAGCCGGCTGTCGTGCGGCGACGGCCAGTGCCCCGACGGCTTCGAGTGCGTCGAGCAGCGCTGCATGCCGGCGGGGCAGGGCGGCCAGGACAGCGGCGGCAGCGGCGGCGTGCAGGACGACGCGGCGCCCGCGGAGCCCGATGCCGCGTCGCCGGTCGAGGACGCGGCGCCGCCGCCCGACGCGCCGCCGCCGGACGCGCCGCCGCCGTCGGCGTGCGACCAGCAGTACGGCCGGTCGCCCGGCTACCAGCTGTGCGAGGAGAACGACGCCACGTGCACGTTCTTCGTCGACTCCGGCCAGGCGGCCAGCTGCGGCCAGCACTGCGCCGACTTCGGCGGCCAGTGCATCGACGCGGTCAACAACACCGAGCCGCCGGGCGACGTCTGCGTCCCCAGCGGCGACCCGCTCGGCTGCGACGCGGCCATGAACAACAGCCTGATCTGCATCTGCTCGGTGGGAGGCAACCTCTAGCTCATGACCGAACCCCTCCGCATCGCCGACCGCGACCAGGTGCGCTGGATCGAGCTCCGCAGGCCGGAGTCGCGCAACGCCCTGACCGTCGACACCAACCGCGCGATCATCGCCGCGCTCGAGGGCGCGGCCGCGGCGGGCGCGCGCGCCGTGGTGCTGGCCGGCGCCGAGGGCCACTTCTGCTCCGGCCTCGATCTCAAGGAGGCGATGCGGACCGGGCCGCGACCGCCCGCGGAGGTCGAGCGCGACATGCGCGCCTACTTCCACGGCCTCATCCGGGCCGTGCGCGCGGTCGAGGCGCCGGTCGTGGCCGCGGTGGACGGGCCGGCCATCGGCTTCGGCTGCGACCTCGCGCTGGCCTGCGACCTTCGCCTGGTGACCGAGCGGGCCAGCTTCGGCGAGATCTTCGTCAGGCGCGGCCTCATGCCCGACGGCGGCGGCACGTTCACGCTGCCGCGCCTGGTCGGGCTCGGCCGCGCGCTCGAGCTCATGTTCACCGGTGACGTCGTGTCGGGCGTCCGCGCGGTCGAGATCGGGCTGGCCAACCGCCTCTTGCCGCTCGAGGGCTTCTCGCGCGCGGTGTGGGACG
>DATFRY010000511.1:0-5770 GCA_035262925.1 Kofleriaceae bacterium
AGCTCCTCCAGGAAGAACGGGTTGCCTCCCGCCCGGCTCACCATCCCGGCGAGCGTCTCCGGGGCGAGCCCGGGCACCAGGCGCGCCGCGACCGCGCGCGACGCGACCGCATCGAGCGGCGCGAGCGGGACTTCGAGGTCCACGCCGCAGGCGAGCGGCGGCGCGTCCGGGTCGGAGCGCGCGAACAGCAGGATCGCGACCGGCACCTGGTCGAGCCCGCCCCGCAGCTCGTCGAGGAACTCGATCGACGCGCCGTCCGCCCACTGGACGTCCTCGACCGCGACGACCACCGGATGCGCGGCCGCCCGCGCGGTGAGCCACCGGCGCGCCGCTGCGAACGCGGCCGCCCGCCCGCCGGCCGCCGCCTCGGTCGCCGCCCCGTACCAGTCCGGCGACGCGCTCTGCAGCAGGCCGAGCGACACCCCGCCGCCGAGCGGGCTGGCCTGCGCGACCAGCCACTCCACCTCGCGCCGCGCGGCCACCCGCCGCTCGATCTCGAGCCGGAGTCGGCTCTTCCCGGACCCGGCCGGGCCGACCACGAGCGCGATGCCGAGCGCGCGCTCCTCGAACGCCTCGAGCGCGAACCGCTCGAGCCGGGCCAGCTCCGAGGCGCGCCCGTAGAGCGGAGGCACGTCGTAGCGGGCGGCGCCGGCCAGGAGCCCGGGCCGGACCGCGTGCGCGCCGTCGGCGCCCGGCGCGCTCACGCGCGAGACGTCGAAGCGCCCGACCAGGTGGCGCGCGGTCAGCGCCGACGCGAGCACCTCTCCGTCGGCGGCGAGCCCGGCCAGCTCGCGGGCGCGGACCACCGCGTCGCCGCCGCTCGCAGGGCTGCCCGGTCGCGAGCCCAGCTCGACCCGACCGGTGACCAGGCCGGCGCGACCGCCCTCGCACCGCTCGACCAGCGCGTGGGCGGCGCGAGCGGCGCGAACCACGTCGTCGCCGAGCGCGCGCGGCGCGCCGAAGAGCGCGACCAGCTCGCCCGGGCCGCTGGCGGTGATGGTGCCGCCGAGATCGCGCACCAGCCGCTCGAGGCGGTCGAGCTCGCCGAGCTCGGCGGCGGCCTGCAGCGGGCGCGTGTCGTCCCGGTCCAGATCCCCACCCTGGTCCGCGCCCTGGTCCACGTCATCGCCCGCGCCCTCGACCTCGCCCTCGTCCGGCTCCGGCCCGACCGGAGCGCGGTCGCGCAGCGCGGTGAAGGCGAGGTGGAGCGCGACGGCGATGCGCGGCGAGGCGCCCTCCGCGCGCCGGAGCTGCGACGCGCTCGTCGGTGTCGGGCGGGCGGCGGGACGCGCGCGCGCCGGTCGGGCCTGACCGCTGCCGGCGCCGCGCGCCGCCAGCGCCATCGCCTCGGCGAAGCGTCGCATGGTGCGGTGGCGGGCTCGCGGGTCCGGATCGAGCGCGCGGGCCAGCTCGCGCGCGAGCGCGGCGCGCACCAGCGGCGGCGCGCTCTCCTCGGGGACCGGCGGCACCGCGGGCGCATCGCCGGGCGGCGGCACGTGGCCGGTCAGGATCTCGCATGCGACCACCGCGCAGGCATAGAGATCCGAGGCCGGGCCGGCCGGCTCGCCGCGCAGGAGCTCGGGCGCGATGTAGTCGGGCGTCCCCATCAGGGTCCCGCTGCCGATCACCTCGACCGGCCCGGCCACGCCGAAGTCGGTCAGCACGGTGCGGTCCGCCTCGACGATGACATTGTCCGGCTTGACGTCGCGGTGCAGGACGCCGGCGTGGTGAGAGGCGGCGAGCGCGGCGGCCAGCTGCACGATGAGGTCGATCGCGCGGGCGAGCGACAGCGGCTCGCGCTCGCCCGCCTCGATGGCGCGCAGGACGTGGCGCAGCGTCGGCCCGCGCAGGAGCTCCATCGTGACGAAGAGGTGGGCCTCGTGCCAGCCCAGGTCGTGGACGCGGCAGACGTTGGGGTGGGAGACGCGATGGGCGAAGCGGACCTCCTCGCGCAGGCGCTCGCGGAAGACCGGGTCGGCCGACAGCTCCGGGTGGAGGAGCTTGAGGGCGACCGGCTCCTGCAGCGCGCCGTCCATCACCTCGTAGACCGCGCCCATACCCCCGCGCCCGAGCAGGCGCACGACCAGGTAGCGGCGAGCGAGGAGATCGCCCGGCGCGGGCGCGGCGGATCCGGTCGCTGTCGTCTGTTCCGCGTCCACGCCGGCTGCACCAGCTTCTCACATGCGCCGCGCACCCGCGCGATCGGGAGAGCGCCCGGCGCGTGTGGGCGCGCGGCCGTTGACCGCCCGCGGGCGGGGTGAAACCATGGTCGCGGTGCCCAGCGGCGAGCGCACGCCGGATGGCGAGCCGGTGCCGGTCCTCGACGGCGGCGCCGGCGCCGGCGAGCGCGCGACCGAGGTCCTGTCGGCGGGCGAGCGCGATCCGGCTGCCGCGGCCCGGTTCGATCGCCTCTATCTCCTGGTCTTCGCGCAGAGCTCGTCGCGCGTGGTCCCGCTGCCGCGAACCGGCGAGATCCTGATCGGCCGCGCCCCCGAGGCCGACGTGCGCCTCGACGACACGGCGGTGTCCCGACAGCACGCCATCATCACGCTGGACGACGGGCGAGCGTGCCTGCGCGACCTCGGCAGCCAGAACGGAACCGAGGTGGACGGCGTGCGCGTGAGCGGCGAGGCGCCGCTTCGCAGCGGCGCGGTCATCGCGGTGTGCGGGACGCGACTGGCCTTCCACGGGATGGCCGCTCCCCCGCGCCCCGGCCGCGTGCTCGAGGTGGAAGCGCTGCGCCGGCAGCTCGACGCCGAGATCGAGCGCGCCGCCGCGCTCGACCGCTCGATCGCGGTGGTCGCGCTGCGCGCGGACGGCGCCGGCGAGCGCCTGGGCGGCGCGCTCGCCGACGAGCTGCGCGCGGTGGATAGGGTGGCGGCGGCCGGGCCCGACGAGATCGTGGCCCTGCTCCCCGAGCTCGACCCTGACGACGCCGGCCCCGCGGCGAGCCGGCTGGTCGACGCCCTCGCGCGCGACGGCGGCGCGCGTGGCGGCTGGGCCGCCTACCCGCGGGACGGCGACGACGCCGGCGCGCTCCTGGCCGCGGCGCGCGACGCGCTGGCCGGCGCGCCGCCCGGGTCGGCCGCCGCGGCCGCGCCGGCATTCCGCGCGGTGGAGATCGGCGAGCGCCGGATGATCGTCGCCGACGACGCCATGTCCAGCCTGGTCGCGCTCCTCGAGCGGCTCGCCGCGGTCGACCTGCCGGTCCTCCTCCTCGGCGAGACCGGCACCGGCAAGGAGCTCGCCGCCGCCGCGCTCCACCACCTCTCCCCGCGGCGCGGCGGCCCGCTCGTCACGTTCAACTGCGCGGCCATCCCGGAGGCGCTGGCCGAGAGCGAGCTCTTCGGCCACGAGCGCGGCGCCTTCTCCGGTGCGGTCGCGGCCAAGGAAGGGCGCTTCGAGGAGGCCGGCGGCGGCACCGTCGTCCTCGACGAGGTCGGCGAGCTCACCTCTCACGTGCAGGCCAAGCTCCTGCGCGTCCTCGAGACCCGCCGCTTCACGCGCGTCGGCGGCGTGGGCGAGCGCGCGGTCGACGTGCGCGTCGTGGCGGCCACCAACCGCGACCTCCTGGCCGAGGTCGAGGCCGGCCGCTTCCGCCAGGACCTCTACTTCCGGCTGAGCGCCGCCGCCGTGTGGCTCCCTCCGCTGCGCGATCGCCCGCGCGAGATCCCGATCCTGGCCCGCTCGTTCCTCGACGCCGCCCGCCGCTCGACCGGCCGCGGCGCCGCGTCATTGACCGCCGAGGCGCTCCGCCACCTCGCCGCCCATCCCTGGCCCGGGAACGTCCGCGAGCTCAAGAACTGCATGGAATTCCTGAGCGCCGCCACCGCGGCCGACACCATCGACGCCGGCCAGGTCCAGGGCTACCTCCAGCGGAGCGCCGGCCAGCGCGCCGGTCGCCCCGAGCCCCGCCCCGCGCCGCCACCCGAGCCCCTCCCCGCGTTCCGCCCGATCAAGGACGAGGTTCGCGAGCTCGAGCGCCACCGGATGGTCGAGGCCCTGCGAGCCGCCCGCGGCAACCAGACCCTGGCCGCGGCCCTGATCGAGATGCCCCTCCGCACCTTCGTCGCCAAGCTCAAGCAGTTCGCCATCGACACGCGCAACCCGAGCTAGGGCTTCCCGACCAGGACGCACCCTGCATTGCTGCGGGCTCGCCGATTCGCCGCCGACGCATGCCGATTGGGCTTGCCGATTCGGCGATCGGCCGCTCGAGCGGTGGCGCTGCGGCCCTAACCATCCGGCAGGACGTCGGTCCTCGGGTGGCATCACGACTGCAATTGCTCGTCCTCGAAAGCGAGGAAGAGAAGGAATGAAGAAGCAGATCAAGAAGCTGGTTGTGAGCAAGCAGACCATCCGCGTGCTCTCGTCCGGGACACTCGATGGCGTCGTGGGCGGGTGGATTCGCCCGCCCATCACGTGGAGCTGCCCCCAGCCGCCGCCCTCCTCGTCGAACTGCCCCAAGGGGATGATGTAGCGACACTGTAGCCGCGGCGGCTTCGTCGCCGCGGCTCTGACGCGCAGCGCCGTCGCGGCTCTAGCTCAGGCGCGAGCTCGCTCGAGGAGGAAGTCGGCGACGGCGGAGCGGAAGCCGGCCGGGTTGTCGCCGGGGACCGAGTGCGCGGCGTCGGGCACCGTCACCACGGTGCCCTGCGCGAGCGCCGCGGCCACGCGCGCCGCGGCCTCCTCGGACACGAGCGGGCTCTCCGCCCCGCGCACGACCAGGGCGGGGCAGGAGACCTGCGCGAGCGCGCGCCACATCGCGTCGGGCGGCTCGCGAAAGCGCGGGTGAGCGCCGAGCCCGGCGCTGTCCACCTTCCAGCGCCAGCGGCCGTCGTCGGCCGGGCCGAGGCTGTGGGCGAGGCGGGCGCGAATGTTGTCCTCGCTGCGGCGGGGATTGAAGCGCCGCATGGCCTCCACCGCCTCGTCGAAGCTCGCCCACGAGAGGGTGGCGACCTGCGCGATGACGGCGACGCCGCTGGCCTCGACCTCGGGGGCCCAGTCCACGATCACCAGGGCGCGCGCTCGCTCCGGGTGCCGCGCGGCGAGGAGGACGGCGTGGACCGCCCCCATCGACATCCCGATCACCGCGAATCGGTCGACGCCGATCGCGTCGGCCAGCGCGACCGGGTCGTCGGCCATCGCCTCGCGGCTGTAGTCTCCCGCCGGCGCGCGGCTGGTGTCGCCGTGACCGCGCTGGTCGACAGCGATCGCGCGGAATCCCGCCCCGACGGCCCACTCGGCGAGCTCGTCCCACGAATGGGCGGTCTGGTTGAAGCCGTGGAGGAGGAAGAGGACGGGCGCGCCCGCGTCGCCCCGGTCGAGGAAGTGGAAGCGGCCACCGGGCAGCTCCTCGAATCTGTTCGACGCCAGCGCCATGGGGCCGCAGGCTAACACGCACCTGGCCGGCGCCCCCGTCCCCGACCGCGATGGTCTCATGGGACCACCCGCGCCCTCGGTCTGGGCGAGGGACGAGGAAGCGAGTACCGTACGTCGTCGTACTAATCTCGACTGGGGGATAGGGGACTCATGCGCGTGCGGATCTGGCTCCTTGGCATCGTGGTGCTGGCCGGCTGCGGCTCGGTCACGAAGGGCGACGACGATGACGGCGGCGACGACGACACCAGCACCGGCGACGACGCCGGCGACGACGGCCCGGAGCCGGGCTACTACCGGCTCTACGTGGATGTCAGCGGCCTGAGCGGCACGCTGGTCCTGCAGAACGGGGGCGGCGACGACCTCATCGTCACCGAGGACGGCGCGCACCGGT
>DATFRY010000512.1:0-10610 GCA_035262925.1 Kofleriaceae bacterium
ACCACGCCGGTCGACACGGTCGACTCGAAGCCGAGCGGGCTGCCGATCGCGATCGCCAGCTGGCCGGGCCGGGCGCGCGTGCCGCCGTCCACGGCGAGGAACGGCAGGGCGCTGGCCGCGACCCGGACCAGCGCCAGATCGGTCGCCGGGTCGTCGCCCACCACCTGCGCCGACAGCTCGTCGCCGCCGGGCAGGCGCGCCGTGACCGACGGTGCGCCGTGCACCACGTGGCTGTTGGTCAGCACGTAGCCGTCGGGGGCGACCAGGAAGCCCGACCCCTCGCCAGGGCGAGCGGGGCGGCCGGGGCGGCCGCGCATCGACAGGCTCACCACCGCGGGACCGGCGGCGTCCACCACGGCGATCACGGCGCGCGAGTACGCGTCGAGGAGGCCGAGGTCGCTCGATGTCGGATCGGGCCTCGCGTCCGCGGGCGGCGGCGCCGGCGCGTAGGGCTCGGATGCGGCGCCGATCCGCGGCTCGGGCCGCGGCTCGGTCCGCGCCTCGGGCTCGTCTCCGGACTCGCTCCCGGGCGGCGCTCTGTCCGGCAGGGCCGTCATGCTTCCCCCACGGCCAGGCGGATCGACTCCACCTTGCCGACCCTGACGATGCGGGCGTCGACCTCGACGCCGCGCCGATCGGTCAGGAGCTCGCGCAGATCGTCGGGACCGGCGACCGGACGGCCGTCGAGCGCGACCAGGACGTCGCCGAGCACGAGCCCCGAGCGCGCGGCCGGGCTGCCGTCGTCCACACCGACCACCAGCGCGCCCGACTTCTGGCCCAGGCTGGCCGCGACCCCGTCGGGCAGGCGCACGCGATGGACCGCGACGCCGAGGAAGCCGCGCTTGACCGCGCCGTGGGCGAGGAGCTCGGCGACCACGCGCCGCACCGTCGCGGTCGGCACGGTCAGGTCGGCCCCGCGGAGCAGCGCCGACGTGTTGATTCCGATCGCGCGCCCCTCGAGGTCGATGAGCGGCCCGCCGGAGAAGCCGCGCGGGAAGCCGCGATCGGTCTCGACGTAGCGCTCGAGGCGGCCGCCCCACGGTGTGCGCACGTCGCTGCCCAGGACGCCGATGATGCGGAACGACGCCCGCACGCTCTGGCCGGGGCGGCCCAGCGCGAGCGCGGCGTGGCCGACCTTGAGGCCGTCGGCCTCGCGAAACGCCGGCGCCGCCAGCTCGGTCGGGTCGGTGCGGAGAAGCGCCAGATCGGTGCCCGGGTCGCGTCCGACCACCTGCGCGTCGCGCTCCTGCCCGCCCGCCAGGGTCAGCCGCGCGCTGTCGTCGCTCGCCACGGCGTGGCTGGTGGTCACCACCAGGCCGGCCTTCGCGTCCCACACGGTCGCGCTGCCCGGGTAGCGGTGTCGCGCCAGGCGCAGCACCCCGGGTCCGGCCGCCTCGACAGCCGCCGCCAGCTCCTCGCTCCAGTCGATCGCTCGGTTCGCCATGAAGTCCTCCTGGCCTCACTCTGACGCCGTCCGCGCGTCCGCGCATCCGCCGCTCGGATGGGATCGACCTGGCCGATCCGGCGGCACCGCGCCCTGCCCGATCGGGCAGGCACGACGCGCCGGCGACGGAGAGGGCGGCTCCACGGAGCGTGGCGCCCGTGGGGCCCGGCGTTGACCGCGCCCCTCCGGCGCCTCACATTCCCCGGGCCTTGCTGGCGGAGCGATCACCACTCGAGCCGGTGCGCGTCCTCATCCTGTCGGGCGATCCACTCGTCTCGGCCGGACTGGGCCACCTCCTCGAGGAGACGGGCGATGCGGTGGCCGTGGCCGATCCGGCCGACGCCGAGGTCGCCCTCATCGACGCCGGGCGGGGCGGCGAGCCCGACGGATTCGGGCGCGGCCTCGACGCGATCGCGGATCTGCCGGTGCCGGCGGTGGCGCTCATCGGCGACGAGGAGGACGCGGCGGCCGCGCTCGGCGCCGGCGCGCGCGGCGCGATCCTGCGCAGCGCCGACCCGGCCAGCCTGTGGGCCGCGCTCATCGCCGTCCGCGCCGGCCTCACCGTGCTCGACGGCGGCATCGCGCCCGCGGCGCTGGTCGGCGGCGGCCCGGGCGCCGCCGACGCGCTCGCACCCGCGCGCCCGGGCGCCGGCGGCCCCGGCGAGCTGACCGCGCGAGAGCGCGAGGTGCTGGCCCTCCTCTCGCGCGGCCTGTCGAACAAGCAGATCGCCCAGCGCCTGGCCATCAGCGACCACACGGCCAAGTTCCACGTCAACGGCATCCTCGGCAAGCTGGGCGCCGCGACCCGCACCGAGGCGGTCGTGATCGCCGCGCGTCAGGGGCTCGTGGCCCTGTAGTAGTTCACCACAGCCGAGATGACCGGTTCGCGTAGACGTGGTCGTTGACATCGACGGCGCCGTGGACCTGAGCGCCACCTTTGTCGATGACGTCGACCATGCGATGGCGCGCCAACCACAACGGTAGCGCCCACTCCAGGGCGCCGACAAAGACCACGTCGTCGATCACGTCAGAGAGGACGTAAGTCCAGCAGCCGGTCATCGTCGCTGTGGCGACGTCCCGGACCCACGGCGACGTCGACGGCGCTTCGCCGTCCGCGAGTCAAGCTGCGTCATGCCGGCGCCGGGGCGGCGAGTAGCTCGGCGATCCGCTGCTCGAGGGTGATCGAGCCGCGACGCAGGTCGCCGGGCTGCCAGGCGATGCGGCCCTCGTTCATCGCCTCGACCATCTCGCCGTACATCGCGGCGAACTCGCGTGCGGCGCCCATGCCGATGAACGACTCGACCAGCGCGGACGGCGGCACCGAGACCGCCTCGATGGGAGCGCCGGCGACCCGGCCGATCGCCGCGGCCGTGTCGGCCAGGGTGAGGTCGGCCGGGCCGGCCAGCTGCACGACGCGCTCGCGCTGCGGCGGGCCCTCCACCAGGAGGCGGGCGGCCGTGCGGCCGATGTCGGCGGTGGCCACCTGCGAGAAGCGGAGGCCCTCGCGGACGGCGTGGTGGAGCGCGCCGCCCTCGATCGCGCCCTTCAGCATCGCGGCCCAGTTCTCCATGAAGAAGGCCGCGCGCAGGAACGTGGCCGGCACGCCGGTGGCGCGCAGCTGGCCCTCGAGGGCGTGGACGAACGCGATCGGGCCGGTCCCCGACGGCAGCTCGGCGCCGATCGACGAGAGCAGCACGACGTGGGCGGGGCGGGCGTCCGCCACCGCACCGGCGATGGCGTCGCTCAGGCGCCTGCGCTCGGCGGCGATGTCTGGCTCGTGGAGCGGGCCGGGCGGGATGAGCAGGTAGGCGCCGTCGGCGCCGCGCAGCGCGCGGGCGAGGGCGGCGCGGTCGTCGAGCGAGGCGACCGCGACCTCCGTGCCCCTCGCCTTCCACGCGGCGCCCTTGGCGGCGTCGCGCACGATGACCCGGACCGGCCGCCCGTCGGCCAGGAGCGCGGTGGCGGCGGCGGAACCGGTGTGACCTGAGACTCCAGCGATGACGTACATGGGTCGACTCCAGGGTGATGTGTGAGATCAACCTGGCCTCTGCCGTCTCATGAATCAAATCGATTGTCTTCATACAGTATATTTGCGACGTTCATGTCGTGCGGCTGGCCGGCATCGACCTCAACCTCCTCACCTCGCTCGACGCGCTGCTCGAGCAGAGGAGCGTCACCCTGGCGGCCCGCCGCCTCGGCCTGACCCAGCCGGCGGCCAGCCACGCGCTCCGGCGGCTGCGCGACCTCCTGGGCGACGAGCTGCTCGTGCGCACCGCCAGCGGCATGCGCCCGACCCCGCGCGCGCTCGAGCTTCGCCCCGCGGTGCGCGCCGCGCTCGAGGCGGCCGAGGCGGTCTTGCAGGCCGCGCCCGCCTTCGACCCGCTGCGCGCCGAGCGCAGCTTCGCCATCGCCGTGATCGACCAGTCGGCGTTCCAGCTGCTGCCGCGGCTGATCCAGCGGCTGACCCGCGAGGCGCCCCGCGTCCGCATCGACGCGGTCCCGCTCCTGCCGGGCCGCTTCAGCGAGGAGCTGGGGGCAGATCTCGACCTGGCCATCGGCGTGTTCTTCGACAAGCCGGCCGGCATCCGCGAGGCCGCGCTCTGGCGCGAGGAGTTCGTGTGCGTGGTCCGGCGCGACGGCGAGGCCGCTCGCGCCCGCTTCGACCTCAGGCGCTACCTGTCGCTGCCTCACCTGGTGGTCGCCCCGCGCGGCGGCCCGGGCAGCCCGGTCGACGAGGAGCTGGCGCGCGCCGGCCAGCGCCGCACCGTCGTCATGACCGTGCCGCAGTTCCTGCTCGCGCCGCAGATCGTGGCCACGACCGACCTGGTGTGGACCGCGCCGGGCGGGCTGGCGCGCGCCTTCGCACGGCAGCTGCCGCTCGCGGTGCGCAAGGTCCCGCTCTCGGTCCCCGGATTCACCGTCAGCATGCGCTGGCACGTCCGCCTGGACCGCGACCCCGGCCTGGCCTGGCTGCGCGGCGTGCTGCGCTCGGCCGCGCCGGAGTGACGGCGCGGGGCCGGCACGCGGCGACGCGACGGCCGGTCGCGCGCCCGACGGAGGGGCGTCAGCTCACTCGACCATCTCGATGCCGCCGACGAACGTCTGGGCCAGGATCTCGTCCCCCAGCCCGTAGAACACGCGGCCGGTGATCTCGACGCACACCGCCGCGGCGTCGAGCTCGAAGAACGGGCCGGGCAGCGCGCCGCCGGCCTGGTCGACGCGGGTGCGACCGCCACCGATGGCCTCGAGCACGAACTTCGGATCGCCCGCCGCGCACGACGGGTCGCGGTCGCCCACCACCGCCGACGCGGTGCACGCGGCATCGGTGAACACCGTGATCGAGCGCGCGACCAGCTCGAGCGGGCTGTCCTGCGGCAGGCACCGGTCGGTGCCGTCGGCGGCGCGGCGGAACGTGCAGGCCTGGTCCAGCTCGGTGTCGAGCCAGCGCGCGCCGAACATGCGCAGCCCGTCGTCGGTGACCAGGTCCACCCGATCGAGGCGGCCGCCCCCCGCCGGCGCGTCGGTGCGCGCCGTGAGCTCGGCGAACGAGAAGGGCGACACCGAGGCGCCGATCTCGTGGGCCACCGGCTCGGCGGCGGCGGCGGTGCACACGTCGGCGACCAGCTCGAAGACCGGGGCGGCCAGCGGACCGCCCAGCTCGCGCACGCGGCGGCGGAGCTGGCAGGCCGCGCCCGCCGGATCGGTCGCGTAGGCCGCGTCCGCGTTGCACGTCTCGTCGACCAGGGCCACCTCGATCGGCTCGGCGCACAGGTCGTCGCTGAACACCGACGTGGGGCCCACGTCCTCCGGCAGGCAGCGCAGCGACGCGTCCTCCGACTGCTCGAGCGAGCACGGGTGATCCGCGAGGTCGCGATCGCGGAGCGGCCCGGCCGTGTCGCAGACGCGCGATCCGTCGGCGCCGTCCACCTGCGGCTGCTGGATCCGCCCGCTGTCGGTGAAGGTCTCGGTGCCCTCCACGAAGGTGTCCGCGGGCAGCTCGGCGGCGATCGAGAAGAAATCGGTCACCGGCGCCGCCACCCCGGTGCAGGCGTCGCCGACCTTCTGGAAGATGATCGTGTCCGGCGCGATGACCAGGTGATCGGCCAGCTGGTAGAAGTGCGGCACCAGGCCGGCGCACGCATCCGCCGGCGGGACCAGCTCTCGCATGTAGCCGGGCAGATCGCCGACCACCGGCGCGGTCAGCTGACCGATCGCGGCGGTGCACAGGTCGTCGGTGTAGCGGACCGCGCCGTCCGCGAAGGGCGCGCCGTCCACCGCCGGCAGGCAGCGCAGGACGCCGTCGGCGGCCAGGGCGTAGCTACAGGTCTCCGCGAAGTCGGTGTCGTGCAGGCGGACGAACTCCGACGAGCCGTCTCCGTGCTGGCGCACCACCTTGCGCAGCCGGGCCCCGTTCGCCTCCTCGCAGCTGAGGCGGATGGGCTGCGGCGCGGCGTCGCTGCCGCCGCCGCCCGCGTCGCCCTCGCCGGCGTCCGGCTCGCCCGACGGCGACTCCGATGAGCCGCAGCCCGAGCCGCCGCACAGGCCGAGCACGAGCCAGGCCAGGGACACGAGCGCCGGCACCGCACGCCGACACCTGCGCGCAACGACCGCGTGGGTGCGCATCGCGCTCAGGGTAAACCGGAAGCGGCGCCGGCGTCACCCGGAGCACGCGGACGGGTGAATGGCTCGCCGGCCAGCGGCTGGTCGCCGAGCGGGTAGCGCTCCCAGCCAGGTGCGTCGAAGTGCCACCATTCGGTCGGAAGTGGCTCGAACCCCTCGGCCGCCATGGCCTGCTCGAGCAGCGCGGCGTGGCGGCGGGCGGCCTGCGATGCGCGCCGGTCACCACGGTGCGCGCGCGGCGTGAAGTCGTCGTACTCGGTCGGCATCTCGACCGGGCCGCCGCGCGCGCGCACCAGCGTGACATCGACGGCGGCGCCGCGGTTGTGCTTCGAGCCCTGGAGGGGGGTGCCGTCGGCGGCGGCGACCGGCTCGGCGACGTAGCGGCGGTCCGGGACCAGCTGCCACAGGCGCCGCTGCACCGAGAACGGGCGATAGCAGTCCCACACCGCCAGCCCGAACCCGCGCGCGGCGACCCGCCTCTGGACGCGCGCCAGTCGCTCCGCGGCATCGCGGCGCAGGAGACATCGGGCCACCGGGTAGAACGCCGCGCCGGTGAAGTTGTTCCGCGTGGCGTAGCGAATGTCGACCCGGATGGCCGCATCGACCGCGGAGATGTCGACCAGGTCGGAGGCCCGGTCGGCGGCGCCGGCGTCCGAAGCTCCCGATCGCGCGCCGGTCGCCCTCGCATCCGATGGCGATGGCGTCGCCGAGCGCGCCCCCGCATCCGATGGCGGCGGCGCCGGCGGCGCCGATCGCGCCGGCGCTCCCGCGGCGGGCGACCCGCTCTCCGACTCCGACGAGCACGCCGCCAGCGCACCCAGCGCGGCGACACCCAGCGACCAGCACCGCCGCATGCGGCGTGCAGCCTACTCGAGCACGGCTCGAAGGGCCAACCGGCCGTGCGCGAACCGGCGCTCCGCTCGCTCGCCCGCCATCAGCACCCCGGGCAGAGATCGAACACGAAGCCGGCCACGAACGGCAGGCGGATCGAGAGCCCCGCCGTGGCCACCAACGCGGTGCCCTGGTCCTCGCTCCACTGCGCCCCGGACTCGACGTACACGCCGAGACCGAGCGTGCCGTGGGCGACCCCGGCGCCGCCGACGCAGCCGTCGGCGAACGCGCCCACGCCCTCGTGCGGCGAGAACAGCTCCCACGCCGCGCGCGCGTAGGCGCCCACCGTGGCGCGCCGGGCATCCGGCGCCTGCAGCATCAGCTCGCCGCGCGCGCCCAGCCACGATCGATGGGCGCCGCCGCGATCGATCGTGTGCGCCACCTCGAGGTAGCCGCCGTGCCACTCCACGTACTCGGCCGGGCGCATGTCCTCGGAGATGAGGCCGCCCGCGCGCTCGCCGTCGCGCTCGCTCGCCGCGCTGCCGCCGGCCGCCGCGTCGTCGGCCGCGATTCGCTGGTAGATGTACCCGCCGCCGACGTCGAACGACGTGTCGCGCCGCATCGACCCGCTGGCCCAGTGCGCGCCGGTGGCCACCCGCAGCCCGCTGGCCAGCCGGCCGCCGCCGGCGATCGCGAGCTCGCCGACGTCGGTCTTGCTGGGCGGAAGCGCCCCGGCCACGCACCCGGCGGTCAGCGGCGGCACGAGGGCCAGGGCGATCGGTGCGGCCAGAGCCCCCAGACGAGCCAGGCGAGCCATGCCGCATCGCAAAGCAACTCTCGCACCACGGGCGCTCCGCGGCCTCACAGTGACTTGCGGCCCGACGCGGGCCGGCGATGCCACGGCGCCGCGCCGGGTGTGAAACTCCAGCACGGCGCCGTGTGGCGCTCCGCTCACGCGTCCCGGTTATTTCCAGAAATCGCGCCTGCGACCGCCCGACGGCGGACCCGCCGCCTCGAGATCGGACACCAGCGCGCGCAGCGCTGCCTCGGTCTCGGCCAGCGCGCGCTCGATCTCGATCGCGCCCGCGCTGCCGGCGAGGAGCGCGCGCAGGGCCTGCCGCGACCGCTCGAGCCGGGCCACGGGCTCGCCGTGGACGGTTGCCGCCAGCTCGCCGGCCATCGCGTCCAGATCGCGCAGCACGGCGTCGGCCACGATCGCCGGGTGAAGCGAGGCGCGCGCCGCCACCCGATCGGCGAGCTCGCGCAGCCGCCTGACCAGGTCATGGCGCGGGGCGGCGGCCTCGGCGGCCGGCGCCGGCTCGGGCGCGAGGAGCTCCGCCGCCTGCTTGCGGACGTGATCGAGCAGCTGCCGGCCGGGCGAGCGGTCCTCCTTCTTGCGCTCGCGCCGCGGCTTGGGCTGCGCCGGACCGGGCATGACGGGGCCCGACGGCGGCCGGTGAAACGCCCCGCTGGCCCGCATGTCCAGCGCACCCGCCGCACGCGCGAGAGTCGCGCGGACCGCGCCATGCATCGGCGGCGGCGGGGCCGGCGGCCCTCCGGCGAAGCCGCTGGCCAGCTCGCGATCGAGGTCGGGCGCACCGGCACCACCCTCCTGACACAGCATGTCCCAGCCGGAGGCCGGCTCCACCGGCTGCACCGACCGGTGCTGCACGCCGCCCGGGTTCACCACCTCCGATCGATCGACGGCGAGGAACGCGGTGAAACGCGACAGCACCGAGAAGCGCACCGACAGGTCGACGATGCGGCCGGCCAGCGCGCCCGCGTCGGCGCCGCCGATGGCGTAGCGGTCCTCGAGGTCGCGGATCATCGCGCGCGCCCACAGCGCGGCGCACTCGCTGCCGCCGCCCCCCTGCCCGGCCACGCGCTCCTGCCAGGCCCCGCCCGCCCTGTCCATCCCGCGCAGGACCACCGCGCCGGCGCCGCCGCGGCCGCGCACGCGCCCGCGGATCACCACCGGTGCGCCGGCCATGAGATCCGGAAGGCGGCGCGGCGTGATCGAGCCGGGCTCGATCTCCAGCCCGTCGCCCTCGAGCGACAGCTCGGTCACCACCGGCGACCCGATGCGGCGGTGGACGCGGTCCATCACCTCGTCCAGCCGATCCTCGGACTCGACCAGCTCGGCGCCGCCGCCGCCCAGGTCGGCCAGCCGGCGCAGGAAGCCGGCGTTGACCGCGCGGTCGACGCCGAGCGCGAACACGCGCGCGCCGCGCAGGCGTGGAGCCAGCTCGCGCAGGATCTGGTCCTCGTTGCCGATCTGCCCGTCGGTGACCAGGACCAGGATGCGCTCGCGATCGCGGTAGCCGCCCCCCAGGAGCTCGGCCGCGCGCAGGAGCGGCGCCGCCATCTCGGTGCCGCCCCGCGACTCGAGCCCGGCCAGGAACTCGACCGCGCGGAAGCGGTTGCGGTCGGCCGCCGCCACCAGCGCGTCGGACGGCAGCGTCGCCGGCGCGTCGATGACGTCGTCGAACGCGAGCACGGCGAAGCGATCGCTCTCGCACAGGCTGTCCACCATGCGCGCCGCCGCCCGCCGCGCCGCCACCATCTTCCAGCCGCCCATGCTGCCGGATCGGTCGAGCACGAGGACCACGTCGCGCGGCCGCTCGCCGGCGGCGCCCTGCTCGGGCGGAAGCAGGGTGAGGGCGAAGCTGTGCGCGTCGCCCTCCGCGTCGCGCGCGAGCAGGAGGCTGGTGCGCACCGCCCCGTCGCCCAGCGCGTAGCGCAGGACGAAGTCGCGGTCGAGGCGCTCGGCCCGCGCCAGCTCGATCGCGCGCCGCCCGCCCTCGCCGCCGCTCTCGACCACCGCGTGCAGGCTCGAGCGCAGCCGGCTGATCGGCAGCCCGGCCGGGTCGACGTCGACCCGCAGGCGCAGGCGCACCGGGTTGGGATAGCCGGCCAGGAGCACCGGCGGCGTGATGCGCGACGCATCGGGCACCGCGTCGGTGTCGCTGGCCGCGCCCTCGCCCACGCTCTCGCCCGACAGCGGCGCGCCCGGGATGTAGCGCGGCGCCACCACCAGCGGGAAGCGGAAGGTGGCCTCGTTGCGCTCCACCGCGAGGGCGCCGACCAGGTCGATCTGCACCTCGGCGCGCTGGCCCGGCATGAGGTTGCCGACCCGCACGGTGAACACGTCCGGCCGCTCCTCCTCGGCGATGGCCGCGCGGTGGCCGGCGCGGATCGCGTCGTCGTAGTCGGCGCGGGCGCGCCCGCGCTCCTGGATCACCCCCTCGACCACGCGCTCGCCCACGCGCAGGCGGAAGCGGTTGACCGCCGCCCGATCCGGCAGCGGGAAGATGTACGTGGCCTCGATCGGCTGGGCCAGGTTGTTGACGAAGGTCTGGCGCAGCTCGACCCTGACGTCGAGCCCGACCGCGCGCGCGTGCACATCCATGGCCTCGAGCGGCAGGTGGCCGCGCGCGGTGGCGAGCGAGCCGAAGCCGGCGTCCGCGTCGCGCGGCAGCCGCTCCAGCTCGTCACGGGTCATCAGGTCGAGTGCTTGGCTCATTCTGTCTCCTCCTCCTCCTCGTGGTCCTCGCGAACGAGGCCGTGGCGGCGCAGCGCGTCCAGGAGCGGCGCCGCAGCTCGGGCCAGGGCGATCGGATCGATGGCCCGGGCGATCTGCGCAGGCTCACCGGTCGCGCCGGTGGCCTCGATCATGAGACTGACCCCCGGGGCGAGCTCGATCTTTGCCATCGCG
>DATFRY010000513.1:0-26689 GCA_035262925.1 Kofleriaceae bacterium
CCGGTGTTGCCCGAGGTGGCCTCCACGATCACCGAACCCGGCACCAGGATCCCGCGCTCCTCGGCGTCGCGGATCATGGCGACCCCGATCCGGTCCTTGACCGAGGCGCACGGGTTCCGCGACTCCATCTTGCCGAGAACGATGGCGTCGATCTCGGCGCCGATGCGGCGCAGCCGGATGAGCGGCGTGCCGCCGACCGTCTCCACCACGCTGTCGTAGATCGGCATGGTCGGCGGATTAGAACACGGAACGAGCCGCCGCGCGGCGCGCGGCGGCCCTTGCAGCGCGAACCGCCGCTACATCTTCTTCTTGCCCTTCTCGAGCACCCACTTGTCGTAGTAGTTGGACGCGGTCACGCCCTCCTTGCCGACGCGCTCGTTGGCCTTCTGGAGCTCCTCCTCGATGAGGGGCTTGAATCGCTCCACCGGCCCGCCGCCGGACAGGTAGCGGCCGTTGATGAAGAACGCGGGCGTGCCGCTGACGCCGAAGCCCTGCATGAGCTGCATGTCGTCCCGGATCACCTTGGGGCAGTCGCCGTTCATGTCGGCCTTGTACTTGCCCATGTCGAGGCCGACCTCGCCGGCGATCTTGTCGATGTTGCCCGGGCTGAAGTCCCGATTGGCGTCGTAGCCCTTCTCGAACAGGAGCTCGTACATCTGGTGGAACTTGCCCTGCTTGAAGGCCGCGCAGCCCGCCTGGGCCGGGGCTGTCGCGATCTGCGGATGGATGAGGAAGTTGCGGTAGACGACCTTGAGGTCCTTCGGATAGTCCTTCATGAGCTGCGAGACTGTCGAACTGACGGTCCGGCAGTGCGGTCAAGCAAACTCGAACGCCTCGACCATCGTGACCTTGGCGTCCTTGCTGCCGACGAAGGGCGCGCCCTCGATCGGCACGGCGTACACCTCGGTCGGGCTGGGCCGCGGCCGCTGCGGCCGGGGGCTCGCGCCCCTCGCCGCTCCGCCGCCCTTGTGCAGCTCGTCGAGAATGTCGTCGTTCTGCTTGATGATCCGATCCAGCTTCTTCGCCAGATCGGGATCGGAGTCGCGCGCGCAGGCGAACAGCCCGCTGACCGCGCCCAGCAAGACGATACCCGTTCGCATCATGGGTCAATGCTGGGCGATGCCCGGCGGCCGGTCAAGGCGCCGGGGCGACCGCAGGATCAGGTGCGCGTCGGGTCCGGCGCCTCGGGGGGCGCGTCGGGCCGCGCCACCTTCTCGACCGCCCGGCGCAGCCCGCGCGCGCGCTCCTCGATCGCATCGAGACGCCCGGCGGCCATGTCGTCCGGGTCGAACAGCGCCTTGACCATCCCGACGGCGAACGAGCCTGCCTCCAGGTAGGCGGCCGCGTTGCCGGCGTCGACGCCGTTGGTCGGCACGATGCGCAGGAACGGAAGCGGCGCCAGCACCGATCGCACGTAGGTCGGCCCGCCCGCCGGCGCCGGGAACAGCTTGACCAGCGGAGCGCCCGCAGCGTGCGCGGTCATCATCTCGGTCGGCGTGTGCGCGCCCGGCATCGCGGCCGCGCCCCACGAGCGCGCCTCGGCGATGATCTTCTCGTCGGTGACCGGCGAGACCAGGAAGCGCGCGCCGGCCCGCAGCGCGGCCTGGGCCTGCGCCGCGGTGAGCACCGTGCCGGCCCCGACCAGGACGTCGGGGCGGCGCGAGAAGTCGGTGATGAGCTCGAGCGCTCCCGGGATGGTGAGCGTGAACTCGATGATGCGGAAGCCGCCGCGCAGCGCCGCCTCCATCGCGGAGGCTGCCCGCTGTTGATCGTCGGTGCGAATGATGGCGGTCATGCGCTCGCGCCACAGCGCGGCGAGGAACTCGACGATGCTCACTTGCCTGACTCCTTTCCGGCCGCGCCCGCAGGCGCGCCCTCGCCGGCCGCGGGCGCGGCACCGGCTCCGGCCGCGGCCCCGGCACCGTCCGCGCCCGGCGCGGCGCCCGCCCCCTGCGCGGCGCCCGCCCCCTCGGCGGCACCCGCCCCCTCGGCGGCACCCGCGCCCGCCGCCGACGCGCGCACGCGGGTCAGGCACTCGCGGAAGCGGTTGTACTCGGACTGCACCTCGTCGCGGTCGCTCTGGCTGCCCTGCTTCTGGCCGCCCTTGACGAAGTCCCAGAACTCGGTCTCGACCTTGTCGGCGCAGGCGGTGTCGCGGCACTCGCACGCGCGATCGGTCATCGCCTTCACCTTCTTGACCGTGTCGTTGGTGCAGCCGCCCAGCGCAAGCCAGAGCGCGCCGGCGCCCAGGATCGAAGCAACTCTCCAGCTCATGGCGCCGGCATCATAGCAGCCCCGCCGTCGCCGGCGTCCCGGCTGCGCGCTCAGTAGCCGCGTGAGCGCAGATACCCGTACAGGAGCACGAACAGCACCACGGTGCCGCCGAGGACGGCGAACCAGTCCAGCCAGCCCATGCGCACGCGGAATTCCGGGTCGTGGGTGCGGATCGCCGAGTAATAGGCCCCGACCAGGCCCGTGTAGATCCAGTAGACCGCGTGCCAGGAGAACGACAGGAAGAAGATCCCGACGCTGAGGCCGGCCATCGCGGCCAGCATGGCCAGCCCCCAGGCGTGGGCGATGCGCGCCTCCGGGACGTCGCGGTAGCGAATGACCGCGGTGAGCACCGTCTTGAACGAGATGTAGAGGATGCCCGCCCACAGGAGGAAGCCGATGAGCCCGGTCTCCGTCAGCGCCAGCACATACGAGTTGTGCGCGGTGAGGTGATGGTGCTGCGTGAACTGGCCCTGCCCCACGCCGAAGATCGGCGACTCGCGGAAGAGCTGGATGCCTGTCATCCACGCCTCGTACCGCTCCTCGGTCGACGCCGCCGCGTCGACGCGCTCCGAGCCGCCGGTCAGGAGCAGCCCCACCGGCGCCAGGAGCACCATCGCGGCCACCGCCTTCCAGCGCCACTTCCACACCGCGTAGACGCCCAGCACGCTCAGCAGCACCAGCTGCCCGCCGCGCGACTGCGTGAAGTGAGTGCAGACGCCGACGATGAGCAGCGAGAAGACGACCAGGACCGTGCCGGACGCCGACCTCCGGCGGCTGGCGAAGGCGAAGGCGAAGGGCAGCCCGATGCAGAGCGCCAGGGCCAGCTCGTTCGGGTCCTGCAGCACGCCCAGGTAGCGCACGCGCCCGGCCACGCTGGTCGCCCCGAACAGGCCGACGCGCTCACAGATGTAGTCGGCCCCCGGCTCCGGCTCGCCTTGCAGGTAGCAGTCCAGGTCCGACAGCGGCCGGCACGAGCGTCCGTCCGGCGTGCCCACCGAGAGGTCACCGGTGGCGCGCGGATCGATCATCACGCAGCCGTAGTCCGCGGTCCCCTGGTGGATGCCGATGAGCGCCAGCGTGATGGCCAGGACCAGGAGCAGCGCGGCCACCGCCTGGAACGCGCGGAAGGTGTGGACGCTGTGGGCGAGGACGAAGAACAGGACCAGCGAGATCGCGAAGTCGAGCGAGGCGTGCACCGCCTGGTCGGGCTGCTTGACCACCAAGGTCACGATGCCCCACAGGGCCAGCACGATGACCCATGGGAGCTGGGGCACCATGGTCGCCTTGTTGACCCGGAGGCGGAGGTCGACCGCGAAGCCGAACAGCGCCAAAGCGAAGAAGATGTAGAGCAGCGGCAGCCGCTGGAGGTCGAGAAGGATCTCCTGCGGCCGGATGTATATGAAGAAGATGAGGGCGAGAATGCCGGGGATCGCGAACATGACAGACCTGCCGAGCCCGACTATAGTAGCGCTCCGTGACCGCTACGACTCGTTTGTTGTTGCTCACCGCCGCCCTGGCGGTTTTCGCCTCCTGCGGGGCGAGGCCCCCCGACTACGACTACGGGAAGGAGCCCAACCCGCGTCGATCGGAGTTCGTGATCGGCGTGTCCGATGAGCTCCTCATCACGGTCTGGCGCAAGCCCGAGCTCACCACGACCGCGTCGGTCCGTCCCGACGGCACCATCACCATGCCGCTGATCGGCGACGTCGTCGCCAACGGCAAGACGCCCAGCCAGCTCAAGCAGGAGATCCAGCGCAAGATCGCCGAGTTCATCAAGCTCGACGAGTCGACGACGATCTCGGTCGCGGTGACGGGCGTGAACAGCTATCGCTTCACCATCAGCGGCGAGGTCACGCAGCCCGGCATCCACACGTCGAAGGTCTACGTGACGGTGGCCGAGGCGATCGCGCTGGCGGGCGGCTTCACCCGCTTCGCCAAGCGCGACGACATCGTCTTGATGCGGCGCAATCAGGCGGGAGTGATCCGCCGGATCCCGATCGCCTACAGCCTCATCGCCAACGGCGAGTACCCCGAGATGAACCTGGTCGTTCTGTCCGGCGACTCGATATTCGTGCCTTGACCGGACGGGGCGGCCTTGTCGCTCGCCCGTAGAGCGGTCCGCGGCGCGGCCTGGACGATCATGTCCAGCGTGCTCGGCCGCTTCGTCGGGGTCGTCGGCACGCTGGTCCTCACGCGTCTGCTCGCGCCGGCGGTGGTCGGCGAGGTCTCGGTCGCGACCGTCCTGGTCCTGTCCGCCAATCAGTTCTCCAGCTTCGGGTTCGGCCAGTACGTCGTGGCCAACCCGAAACTGACCGCCGGGCACGTGTTCCAGGTCTTCAGCCTGCACACCGTCTTCGGCCTGCTCGGCCTGGTCATCATCCTGGCGATCGCCGGCCCGCTGGCGCCCACCCTCGGCGCGCCGGGCATGGCCGCCTACCTTCCCGGGCTGGCGCTGTCGGTCGTGCTCAACCGCATCTCGATCATCCCGGAGCGCGTACTTGTCCGCGACATGCACTTCACGATGGTCGGCATCGCGCGCACCGCGGGCGAGGTCGCCTACGTGGTCACCGCGGTCGCGCTGGCCTACCTGGGCTGGGGCGGCGCGGCCATCGTCGCCGGCAACGTGACCCGCTCGCTGGCGCGCAGCGCGCTCATCCTGGTGGCGACGCCGCGCAGGAGCTGGCTGGTGCCCAGCAAGCTGGAGAAGGAGGTGGTGGTCGACGTCTTCCGCTTCGGCACGCCGCTCTGGCTGGGCGCGAGCGCCAGCTTCTTCGCCGGCAAGTGGGACAACCTCCTCATCTCGAGCCTGTTCGGCTCGACCCAGCTCGGCCTCTACAACCTCGGCTACAACCTGGCCGACATCCCGACCTCGCACGTGGGCGAGCACATCGGCGACGTGCTCCTGCCCTCCTTCACCCGCATCGACCAGTCGGCCCAGCGGCGCGCGCTGCTCCGCGCCGCCGGCCTGCTCGCGCTCATCGTGTTCCCGCTGGCGGTCGGGCTCGGGGCGGTGTCGCACAGCCTGGTGCGCACCTTGTTCAACGACGAGTGGCAGGGAGTCGCGCCGTACCTGACCATCCTGTCGGCGCTGTCGGTCGCGCGCCCGATCGGCTGGATCATCTTCTCGTACCTGCAGGCGCGCCACCGGGTGCGCACGGTCATGTTCCTCGAGGTGGGCAAGCTGGCCGCCCTGCTGGCCTTCATCGCCATCCTGTCGGTGTTCGGGCCGCTCTGGTCCGCGGCGGGCGTGGGGGTCGGCTACGGCCTGCACGCGATCATCAGCATGTGGATCATCGACCGGGTCGACGGCGTGCCGATCGGCCGCATGATGCTCTCCATGCTGGGACCGCTCCTGGCCTGCGTGCCGATGACCGGCGCGGTGCTGCTGGTGCGGCACGGGCTCGCGCTCCACTCACCGGCCGTGGGGCTGACCCTCGAGGTCGTCGCCGGCGGACTGGTCTACGTCGGCTCGTGCTTCGTCCTGGCCCGCGCGGTGACGCAGGACCTCATCCACCTCCTGCGCCACTCGTTCCTCCGGCGCGCCCCCGAGGAGCCGGAGCCGGACGCGGCCGCCGAGGCGGCGGACGGAGGCGCGCGCGAGGTGGCGGGCCCGAGCGCGGCGACCGCGCCCCGTCAGCCGTAGACCGCGTCGCGCAGCGGGGCCGGCCACCGGGCGGGATCGAAGCCGTGCTGGGTGAAGACCGCCAGCGCCAGCCGCTCGACCCCGAGCGCGACGCAGCCGGTGAAGACCGGCTCGCCCCCCGGCAGCGAGAGCGCGAAGGTCGTGCCGAAGAAGCCCTCGTGCAGGTTGGCCGAGCCGCACGAGATGGTGCGCGGCCTGCCGCCCTCGCCCGGCTCGACGGTGACGCGCAGCTCGTACTTGAGCCCGCCCTGCGACTGCCAGAACGTCTTGGTGGCGTAGACCGGCGCGAAGAACGGGTCGTTGGCCGTCTCGATCGAGGCCTCGAGGTCCCACTCCTCGATGAGCCCGATGAACGCGTCCATCCCCTTCTGCCGCAGCTCCGCCACCCAGCCCTCGGCGCCGACCAGCACCATCTCGCGCATGGTGAACTCCCACAGCCGGTCGAGCCCGGTCATGTTGGTCGACTCGTAGCGCGCGCAGCGTCCGGTCGCGGTGAAGATCTGCCCGGGCGCCTTCACCGTCTTGCCCTCGAGGGACTGGTAGACGTGGTAGCAGGTGGCCGGCGTGATGCACGCGGCCGCCTGCACGATCGACTCGCGGTTGGGGATGATCACGCGGTCCGACTCGGCGTTGGCGTCGCGGATCTCCTTGAGCGCGCGGTAGTCCTCGACGAAGTGCCCGACCAGCGACACCAGGTGGGGGAACGCGCCGAAGTAGCCGCACCGGCGCAGCACGTCGGTCGGGATGAAGGTCGGGTAGCGGTTCTCGACCGCGCCGAACTGGCTCATCGCCATGTGGCGGAAGCGCTGGTCGAGCGCCTCGACCAGCTTCATCGCCGGCCCGGCCAGCCCGACCTGCCCGTCGCCCAGCTGGAACGCCCAGCCGCGCGCGCACAGCTCGGCGAACACGCCGGTCGACATCGGCAGCGTGTCCTGCCGGCGCTCGGTGGTGCGGTAGACCTTGCCGGCCACCGCGCGGAAGCGCTTGACGAAGTCCTCGACGTAGCGCTCCACCTGCGGCCGGAGCGCCGCCACGTCGCACCCCGCGCTGCACTCGACCGTGACCTGCGTGCGATCGTCGGACACGCGCACGCGCTCGACCTCGGGCGCCGCGTAGGGCCCCTGGTCCTCGACGGCGGACGCCAGCTCGTCGCCGATCGCCTTGCCGAGGGCGATCGTGAAGCTGACCGTCGTCTTCGTTGGGCCCGTCGTACCGGTCGGGCCCGGAGGGCTGGTCGGGCTCATCGCAGCGTCCCGATGAGGGTGACCAGCGACGAGACCGTGCGCGCGTCGCCGAACTCCTGATCGGGGATCTGGACGCTGAACTCCTCCTCCAGCGAGAGGAGCAGGTCCAGCGCGGCGGTCGACTTCACGCCGATGTCCCGGTAGAGGTCATGGTCCCCGGGAATGGCCGACGGATCCTGGATCTTCGCGATTCGCGCCACGACGCCCATCACTCGACTCGACATTTCTTCGCGCGTCATTTCGCGTCGACCACCCTGCGGTACAGGCCGAGGTAGTCGGCGACCATACGGCGAGAGGAGTAGCGGTCCAGCGACCGTTCTCTGCCCATTGCTCCGCATTTTCGAGCCAGCTGCCCATCCTCGTCAAGCGCCACCAGGCGGCGGCGCAGCCCCTCCTCGTCCCCATATTCCACCATGAATCCTGTCACTCCCTCCTCCACGACCTGTGGGATCCCGCCCACGCGCGTCGACACCACGGGCAAGCCCGCGGCCATCGCCTCTGGAATCACCAGCGGCAGCCCCTCGCTCTTCGACGTCAGCACGAACGCATCGAGCGCGGCGAGCAGCCGCGGCACGTCGCGCCGGTTGCCGGTCAGGTGAACGCAGTCGGGGCGCGCCAGCTCGCCCACCTGGCGGACCAGGTTGTCGCGCTCCGGTCCCTCCCCGGTGATGACGAGGTGAAAGCCATCGCCCAGGACCGGCTCCACCGATCGGATGAGGTAGGCGTGCCCCTTCTCGGGCCACAGCCGCCCGACGGTGCCGACCGCGAAGGCCTGCTCGGGGATGCCGAGCTCGCGCCGGATCTCGCGCCGCGCCCCGGAGTCGGGAGCGAAGCGGCCGAGGTCGATCCCGTTGGGCACCACGTGCAGGCGATCGCGCCGGCACTCGCGCCGCTCGGCGGCGACGTTCGCGGTCGGCTGCGACACGGCGACGAACACGTCGACCAGTCGGCCGGCCGCGCGCCGCATGGCCAGCCGCCGCCCCGAGTCCGGGTTGACGCCGTGCTTGGTGTGGACCAGCCGCGCGCGCGTGAGCTTGGCCGGCAGCGCCGCGAACAGGAGCGGCTGCGGGTTGTGCGTGTGCACCACGTCGACCGCGCGCTGGCGGAACAGGCGCGCGAGCTCGAGGAAGAGCCGCGGGTCGCGACCGGCCGCCACCGCCACCGTCGCGATCTCGAGGCCGCGCTGGCGAAACTCGGCCGCCAGCGGCCCCTCCGGCTCCGGGGCGAGCGACACGGTCAGCACGCGGTGCCCCTCGCCGGACTGCCCGCCGGCCAGATCGAGCGCCACCCGCTCCTGCCCGCCCATGCCGAAAGACGACAGGACGTGCACGATCGATAGATGGTGGTTGTCCACTCTCAGACGCTCGCCTGGTGCGCTCTCCTCACCGACCCACGCCCCGTATCATCACCAGCGGCGTTCGCAGGATGATACGCGTCTCCATGGCCACGAACGCAGTGAATTTCTCGAGCGCGGTGAGGTAGGCCAGGTCGTAGAGCAGCTTGATGCGCATGTCGTCGGCGACGGAGCCTGCCGCTTCTGGCAGCTGAAACGGGTTCTGCAGCGTGCCCACCAGCGCTGCAATCTCGGTGTTCTCGTTCACGCTTCCGGTGTAGCCGAGCGACACCTGGGCCAGTCCGGTGATGCCCGGCTTCACGTCGCGCATCCGCTCCTCGAACAGCGGGATGGCGAAGGCGAGCTGCTGGAGCAGCTCGGGGCGCTCGGGGCGTGGTCCGACCAGGCTCATGGAGCCGCGCAGGACGTCCCAGAGCTGGGGCAGCTCGTCGAGGCGCGTCTTGCGAAGGAACCGCCCCACCCGGGTGATTCGCGGGTCCTCCTCCGCGGCCAGCACCGGGCCGGTGTACTTCTCCGCGTCCGGCCGCATGGTGCGGAACTTGTGCATGTGGAACTCGGCGAACTGGATGCGGCGCACCCCGTTGGCGTTGCTGGCGCCGAGGAGCTTTCCGGCCCGCTTCTGGCGGAAGAGGATGGGCCCCGGTGAATCGATGTAGATCGCGGCGGCGATGACCGGCAGGAACGGTGCCGCGACCACCAGCGCGGCTGCCGCACCGACCATGTCGATGGCGCGCTTGGTGAGCCGGACCCCGAGCCGCATGAGCTGCACCGTAACATACGGTTTGAATGTCTGTTACCATGCGGCAAGAGAGCTTCTGTCGTGAGCAAGCGCGCTGGCAATCAGGGAGTGATCCGGCTGACCATGCCGGCCGATCTCCGGTACCGCGACGTCGCGGTGCGCGCGGTTGCCGAGGCCTGCCGCCTCGTGAGTCGAAATCGATACGCGCACGGATCGCATCCCCGGGTCCATCACAGTGCCACCACCACGCAGACTCTCGACCTGAGTGACCGCTTCGCCGCCGAGGTCGTCTCCGCCGTGTCGGAAATCTTCAACAACATCGCGATCCACGGTTACGGAGGAGAAGGGACCGGAGATGTCACGCTGGAGATGCGAATCCGGGGCGACCGCCTCGTCATCGTCATCTCCGATCAGGGCAGCGCATTCGACCCCTCGCAGGTCCCGCTGCCCGAGCTCGACGCCTTGCCGGAGGGGGGGATGGGAATCCACATCGCGAGGGCGTGCATGGACGAGCTCGACTACACCCCCGGGCCACCCAACGTGTGGCGAATGACCAAGTACACCGCAGGCTCGATGCGAAGGCCGCGCCGCGTGTCGAGCCCCACCTAGGCCGCCAGCCGGCCGACCAGCCCAGCAGCCCAAAGCAGATCGCCCGTGCCGCTCACTTTCTCGACAGAAGAAGCTCCGGACGGACTCGTCCTCCTCAAGCTCGCCGGCTCGCTCGACGCGATGACCGCGCCCGAGCTCCTCCCCACCATCGACCGTCTCGTGGAGGAGAAGCGCACGCGCATCACCGTCAACCTCGAGGGTCTCGACCTCATCGACAGCTCCGGGGTGGCGGCGATCGTCGCGCTCTACAAGCGGACCCGGTCCGGCGGCGGGCGCGTGACCGTGATCGGCGCCCGCGATCAGCCGCTCGCCATCTTCAAGCTCCTGCGCATGGACCGCGTGTTCGCGCTCTAGCCCGCGCGCGGGCGGCTGGGCGAGCGGCCGGGCGAATCGCCGTGCGAGTCCTGGCCATCACGCAGATCTTTCCGAGCGCGGCCGAGCCGCTGTCGGCGCCGTTCAACCGGCTGCAGCTGGCGGCGCTGGGGCGGCTGGTCGACGTCGAGGTGCTGGCCTCGCTGCCGTGGTTCCCCGGGGCGCGCCTGGCCTCGCGCTGGTCGGCGGCAGGGAGGCGGGACGCCGTGCCCCGCCACGAGGTGGTGGACGGTCTGTCGGTGACCCATCCGCGCGTCCTCTACGTGCCGCGGGTCGGGCGCTCGCTGTCGGCCGGGCTGTACGCGGCGTCGGTCGCGCGCGAGGTGCTGCGGCGGCGCGGCCGGGTCGACGTCGTGCTGGGGACATGGGCCTATCCCGACGGGTGCGCGGCGATCCTCCTGGCGGGCCTCCTGCGCGTGCCGGCGGTGGTGAAGCTGCACGGCTCGGACATGAACGTGGTGGCGCGGCTGCGGGGGCCGCGGGCGCAGCTGCGCGCGCTCCTGCCGCGCGCGGCGCGGGTGGTGGCGGTGAGCCGCGCGCTGGCCGACGAGGCCATCGCGCTCGGCGTCGCGCCCGACCGGGTGCGGATGGTGCAGAACGGGGTCGACACGGCGCGCTTCCGCCCGGCCGATCGCGCCGCGGCGCGCGCCGAGCTGGGGCTGGATCCCGGTCGCCGCGTGGTCCTCTACGTCGGCCACCTCAAGGAGACCAAGGGCGTGGTCGACCTGGCCCGCGCCTTCGCCGAGCTGGCGTCCGCGCGAGGCGACACCGACCTGGTCGTGGTCGGCGACGGCGAGGCGCGCGCCCGCATGGTCGATGTCGGCGGGGCCGGCATGCGGCTGGTCGGCGCGCGGCCGCACGACGAGGTCGCGCGCTGGATGGCCGCGGCCGACGTCGTGGCGCTGCCGAGCTGGAACGAGGGCACGCCGAACGCGGTCATCGAGGCGCTGGCGTGCGGCCGGCGCGTCGTGGCGACCTCGGTGGGCGGCGTGCCCGACCTGATCGCGTCGCCGCTGGTGGGCGAGCTGGTGCCGCCGCGCGATCCGTCGGCGCTCGCGGCCGCGCTGGCCCGCGCGGTCGACCAGGACTACGACGCGAGAGAAGTGGCGGGCGCCGCGAGTCGAGGCAGCTGGGCGGACAGCGCCGAGAAGCTGCGCGCGGTGCTGGAGGAGGCTCGCGGCGGCGGGGCGTGACGGGCTGGCCTCGGGGCCTCACCGGCGAAGCTGCGGGCACCGCGAGGCGATGCGATCGAGGATCTTCCGCCTCGCGGCCTCCCACGGCGGTTCCTCGGCCGGCCACGGCTGGCCGCCCTCCGCGTCCGCCTCGCCCAGCGCCGCGGGGATGAGGCGCCGCGCGAGCGCCGCGGCGTCGGCGGCTCCTCCCGGGCCGCAGGCCGCGAGGTGGCGCAGGAGCAGCCTATCTTGTAGCCCGCGGCGCAGCGCCTTGAGGCGCAGCGACGGCAGCGGGCCGGGGTAGACCAGCAGGCCGTCGCCGTTGCCCCAGTCGCCCCAGTCGCTGTCGCCGCGGCGGCGCTCGTCGTAGTTGAGCGGGTGGTGAAGGACGTCGGTCGGCTGCGTGCCGCGGTTGTAGCGGTCAGTGTAGTAGAGCCCTTCCCACGCGAACCACAGCTCGACGCCGTAGCGGGCGCCGATCCAGCCCCAGGTGCGGAGCGCGGTGCCCGGCTTGTCGATCGTCATGTTGCCGGCCCGCGGCGGCTTGCCGTTGTAGGTCCAGAAGTGCGTGGACGGGCCCCAGCCCGGCGGCGGCGGGATGGAGAGCGGCGAGGTGAAGACGTCGACCGCGCCGCGGTAGAGCGGGTCGGCGGCGTCGGTCACCGAGAACAGCAGGCGCCCGGGGCCGCCGCCGGCGCCGTGCACGACCTCGCCGTGGCGGCGGACCTCGTCGCGCTGGCGCCGCCTGGGCTCGTCGATGGTGAAGGTGAACGGCATCTGCGGCCGGCCGCGGAAGAAGTCGATCCACTCGGCCGTCTGCCGCGCCATCAGGGCGGTGTCGGTCTTGGACAGCGCCACCGGCCAGTAGCGGACGTCCGGGGTGAGGAGCGCGAGCCTGCGCGCCAGTCGCTCGCGCGGGTAGTCGCTGGCGAGCAGGCAGCCGTGGCGGCGGAACAGGTCGGAGTAGGCGCGCTCGACGGCGAGCAGCTCCGGCCGGTCGTCGTCGGGCAGGTCGTGCTCGCGGGCCAGCTCGCTCGACTTGAACCACACCCACAGCCACGGCTCGAGCTCGACGTGGATCTCGACCGGCTCGACGGTCAGCTCGACCGGGAAGCGATCCGGCCCCGCCGACAGCTCGCCGCGATAGAGGCCGGGCTGCGCCGCGGCGGCGACGCTCACGTCGAAGAAGACCTGATCGGCGGCGGTGACCGGTCCGCTGGCCGGGCGCAGGATGTCGGGGTAGGCGCCGGGACCCGCGCTGGGCCCGGACTCGCCGTCGCTCGACGGCTCGGTGACGTCGAGGAAGCCCACCTCGAACGGCTGGATCGCGACCGCTGCGGCCGGGGCCGCGATGTCGAGCGACACAGGGCGCGGCCCGGTCCGCTCGAGCAGCACCTCGAGACCGAGCACCTCGCCGCGGGCCGCGCGCAGGCGAACCGCGCGGCCGTCGAAGAGGGCGGAGGTCGCGGGCGGGAGCTCGCCGCGCCGCCGCTTGACCGTGTCGCCCACCACCTGCACTCCGGGCCGCGACCGCACCTCCCAGGGTGTCGTCGGGTCCGACCCGGACTGGCAGGCGCACAGCGCGGCGAGGGCCGCGGCCGCGACGGGCGCGCTCACGCTCACGCTCACGACCGGCTCACCGAGCCTTCGCCGCCGGCTCGCCATGCGCTCACCACGGCAACCGGCCGCGCGCCCCGCGCGCCAGGGCCAGCGCCCACGCCCCGTACTCGCGCACCATCCAGCGCACCCCGGCGCGCGGGTCCCGGTCCTGCAGGCCGTCCTCGATCAGGAAGCCGAGCGGCTCGAAGCCTGCCCGGCGGAAGTAGTAGAGCGCGCGGCGCAGGTGAAACGGCTGCGTCACCAGCCACACCCGGCGGCGTCCCTCGGGCAGGAGCAGCGCGGCCGCGCGCGCGGCGTTCTCGCGCGTCGACGCCGACTCGCGATCGACCCGCAGCGCCGAGTCGGGCACGCCGGCCGCGCGCAGCCAGCGCGCCGCGCCCTCCGCCTCGGCCAGGGTGTGCTCGAAGCCGGGCGGACAGTGCCCGCCGGCCACGCACACGACCGGCGCGAGCCCGCGGCGGTAGAGCTCGACCGCGACCCGCACGCGCTCCTCGGCCAGCCTCGACAGCGTGCCGTCGCCGCGCAGCGGCGCGCCGAGCACCACGATCGCGTCGGCCGGCCCGGGCGAGCTCGCCACGCGGCGCGGATCGAGCGGCAGCGCGAGCGCGCGGGCCGGCCAGCTCTTCAGCCAGCTCTTCACGCGGGCCTCACCCGGGCACGTGGCGGGCGCCGGCGCTACACGGTCGCGCGCGCCGGGGCCGCCGCCTTGCCGTGATCGAGGAACGACGGGCAGTCCATGAAGTCGGGCGCCGCGACGCCGAGCATCTCCAGCACGCCCGGCGCGATCGCGCGGATCGACACCGGGCCGTCGTGCACCGCGTGCGCGCGATCCGGCCGGCGCATCCACATCATCCCGTCCGGGTGGTGGTAGCCGCTCTTCAGCCCCTCGACCAGGTGGAAGACGTCGTAGTAGCGCACCGGCGGCCGGCCCGGCGCCTCGAGCATGGCGTCGTCGGGCAGGATCTTGCGCACCCGGCACTGGAGGAAGAGCTCGGCGCCGCGCTGCTGGTGAAGGCGCAGCGGCTCCTCTCCCTGCACGCGGAACGTGGGCAGGAGCTCGGCCGCGTGGCGCGCGTCCTCCTCGCGCTCGAAGCGCACGAAGAACTCGTCGGCCATGACCGGCTCGTACGAGTAGGCGCCCCGCACGCCGAGCTGGCCCAGCTCCTTGCCGTCGCGCAGGCGGTAGAAGCGCTTGCCGCCCTTGGCCTCGGCCTTGAGGTAGGGCTGCTGGCTGAGCCCGGTGACGAAGAGGAGCGTCGCGTCGTTCCCGCCCATCTCGACGAAGCGCCCCAGCAGATCGTCCATCGCCTGGTAGCCGTGCAGGATGGCGCCGCTGGTCGCGGCCAGCTCGCCGGCGGTCGGCTTGATCTCGAACTGCTCCGGCTCCATCGTGCGCCAGTACATGTGCTGGTAGTGGGCCGTGCTGTTGAGGAAGAAGGTCGAGAACGCCGGGCGGTGCCGGCTCCAGTACCAGCGAAAGACGTCCCACTGCAGGCGATCCATGATCGAGGCGCGCTTCCAGCGCGACTTGACCGAGCGCCTCTCGCCCCACAGCTGGCCCACGCCGCTGCGGATGGTGTCGAGCGACAGGCCGTGCCGCGCCATGAACAGCGCGAAGCGGGCGGCGTCCGACGGCGTCACCGGGAACTCGGTCCGCGAGTACTCCTGCACGTTCTTCTTGATGAACTCGTAGTAGGGCTCGAACTCGCCCGCCGGATACGGCGCGACGTCGACCGACCACGGATCGGGGACCACGAAGCCCCGGAGGCCCGGGCGATAGCCGGCGTTCATGCTGCCGCACACGAACACGTCCTGGCCGGCCTCGGACAGGACGTCCCAGATCTGCGGGAACTTCAGCCGGCGCGTGTCGTTGAGGCTGAAGACACCGTGGCGCGAGAGCGGGAGACCGGTGTGCACGGTTACCCACTGCACCCACGGATTCAGGGCCTCGCCCTCCTCCTCGGCGTCGGTCCGGTAGACCTGTGACTCGCCGTAGAAGCGCTGGAAGTTGGGCAGCTTGCCTTCGTGCATCCATCGCTCCATCAAGCGCGGAGTGAGCTCGTTGAACTCGATGAGGACGACGGGCGAACGGTGCTGCATGCGGTGCCTCGCGAACGGGGTGTTCGTCGCACCCATGCTAGCAAAGGCGATTTCGACCGACAATGCATTGCTTGGGACGGGGGCGTGTCGCGCGCGAGTCGTGCTCGCGAGAGTCATCGCGCTGCGACTCGCGCGCTCGTTCGCAGCGGTTGGCGCCTCACGAGCGCCGGGTCGTTGTCGTCGATACGAGCGCAGCGGAGTTCCATGCGGTCAGGCTGAACGAGCTGTGCTACGTTGTCCGCCGTGCTGGCCGACTGGCTCGACAGCGAGGGCGATCTCCTCAGCTGGCGCCGCGAGCTCGACCGGCTGAAGCGGCGCGCCCGCGCGCGCCTGTTCCGCACCCTGCTCCTGGCCGCGTTCGGCACCGCCGCGGTCGTCTTCATGGTCGCGCGCCGCGTCCCGCTGGCCGAGTCGCGCATCCTCATCCGCGTGACCGAGGGCAACGTGCTGCGCGACGACCAGCCGATCAGCGGTCGCGACCTGGGGCTGTTCCTCGAGGACTCGGCGCTGTCCAACAGCCACCTGCTCCAGATCATCAACAAGCGCGGCCTCTACCCGCTGGAGCGCGCGCGCGGCGACTTCTACGCCCTCGACGAGCTGCGCGAGCACCTCACGCTCGAGGTCTACCGCAACTACTTCCTCGAGGCGCGCGGCTACAACTCCGACGTGCGCACGGCGCGCATCGCGGTCCGCTTCCGCGACCTCGACCCCGAGGTGTCGTTCGCGGTGTGCGGCGACCTCGCCCGCCTCATCATCGACAGCGAGAATGCGCGCCGCGAGGAGTCGAGCCGCGGGATCGCCGATGTGACCCAGGTGGCAGTCGACAGCGCCGTGGCCACCCTGGGGGACCGGCAGTCCGAGCTGGCCACCAAGCAGGCCCTTCTGGAGGACGCCAAGCGCGCCGACAAGAAGGACGACATCGCGTCCCTCCAGGTCGCCATCTCCCGCCTGAGACAGGACGTGGACGACCTGGCCGAGCAGGTGCGGAAGGTGCGCCAGAACAAGGCCTACGCCGACCTCAAGGTCTCCCTGGAGAGCCAGAAGATCAACCTCTTCTACCAGATCGTGGACGAGCGGCCTCCGCCTCCGCCCCCCGAAGGCAAGGAGATCCGGCTGGCCATGATCGGCCTGGCCTGCTTCATCATCCTCCTGCCCCTGTGCGCCATCGCGGTCGGGGCGTTCGACTCCCGGCTCCACGACGAGGAGGATGTGCAGCGGCTGGGCCTGACCGTGGTCGGCCATGTGCCCCGCTTCCCGGGATTCGTCATCGGATCGATGCGCGGGCGCCGCGCGGCTGAGCGTCGTCGAACCTGATTCCGTGTGACATAATCCGGGGCCATGGCCAAGTCCCTCACCCCGCGCGACCAGCTCGAGCGGATCGTCGACGTCCTGCGTCGAGCCACGCGCTACATGTGGCTCGTTGTGGTGGTCACTGTGGTGGGAGGTGGGTTGTCCGTCCTCTTCGCCTTGAGTCGACCGCAGCAGTTCGAGTCGGAGACCGTCCTCCTCTACCGGGAGATGATCTCGCAGAGCGTGCTCCAGGGCCGCGAGATCGCGCAGAGCGCCAACGTCCTGTCGAGCCGCTACAAGGAGATGCTGCTGGCGCGCTCCAACCTGGTCGAGGTGATCCGCAAGTTCAAGCTGCTCCCCGACACGGTGGAGGACGAGGGCGAGGTCGGCGCCTCCGACGAGCTGCGCCTCAGGGTCTCGTTCCGCGACAAGGGGGCGGGCACCTTCCGCATCGCCTACAAGGGCGACACGCCGGAGGAAGCGCAGAAGGTGACGCAGTTCCTCGCCGACCGGCTCAAGGCCGACGACAACAAGATCCGGCGCGAGCAGGCCGAGGTCACCAAGAACTTCCTCATCGGCGAGAAGACCGAGGCCAGCGACGAGCTCAAGAAGAAGGAGCGCGACCTGGCGATCTTCCTGTCGAAGAACCCGGAGTTCGCCGAGGAGGGAGCGGGGGGAGGCGGCGCCAGCGTGCGCAGCAAGATCAAGAAGGACGCCGCCGGCGGAGGTGGCGGGGGCGGCGACCCGAAGCTCTCGGCTCTCGAGCGGCAGAGGCGGCGCCTCACGATCCGTCTGGAAAACCCGGACGCGCCGGTCCCGGCCGCCAAGGAGGCGCCCCCGGAGCCGGGCGAGCTGCGCGACGCGCGGCGCGACGTGGATCAGGCCCAGCGCTCGCTCAACGAGAAGCTGAGCCAGTTCACCGAGAAGCACCCCGACGTGACCGAGGCGCGCAGGCACCTGGAAGAGGCGCAGCAGCGCCTGCGGCGCATCGAGGCCGGGCTGCCGGCCGCCGAGTCCGAGGTGGTGGCGGCCGGGCCGGTCGACAAGAACGCGCTGCAGAACGAGCTCAACAAGGTGGAGCGCGAGATCGCCAGCTACAAGGCGCGCAAGCCCGGCGGTGACAGCACGCCGGCGGCGCCCAAGTCGACGGTGGCCGACGACGTGGTCTCGCTCGAGACCCAGTACGCCACCCTCAACCGCGCGGTCGAGGAGTCGCACGAGCGCGTGACCAGCCTCGAGCAGCGGGTGTTCCAGGCCGACATCACGGCCAGCTCCGAGTTCGCCGACGCGGCCCAGCTGAGCGTCATCGACGAGGCCTACGTGCCGGCCAAGCCGGCGGGCAAGCCGCGCAAGATCCTCGCCATCGCGGGGACGGCGGCGTTCGCCGGGCTCGGGCTGGCGCTCGCGCTCGGCCTGGCCCTCATCGACGACCGCATCTACCGGCGCGGCGATCTCGATCGCCTCGGCTTCGCGCCGGTCCTGATCGTGGTGCCTGCCGATCGAAAGGGACGCCGACGTGCCTGATACACGACGATTCGGATCTCGCGGCGAGACCCCGGAGTCCGCAACCGCGACGGTGAAGCAGTCCGCCGCGCCGCGGCCGGGGCCCACGCCCAACAATCCCGCGGGCCCGGCGGTGGTGGCGCCGGTGCAGGCAAGGGCCCGGAACAGCACGCCCCCCGGAGCGGGGCAGAACGCGGCAGGCCCCGCGGGCGCGGCGGCCGTGCGCAACCACCACCAGGAGCCGGGCGCGATGCCCAAGAGGGTCATGGAAGTGCGAGAGATCGGAAGTAACGACAGCGCCGAGCAGTACAGCGCGGCCGGTCACGAGGGGCGGCTGCCGGACTGGGGCGCGGTGGGAGACGCGCGCCGCACCGTCATGATGTCCGCCTCGGCCCGCGAGTCGCCGCTCGCCCAGTCGCTCGAGCCGCCCAAGATCGAGGTCGTGCAGCACGAGATGCCCGACGACGGTCCGCTCGACCGGCGCCTGGTGCTGGTGCGCGACTCCGACTCCACGCGCGCGGCCGCCTTCCGCGTGCTGCGCCATCACATCCTCGAGCGCGGCCAGCCCAAGGTGGTGGCGGTGTCGAGCGCCAACGACCGCGACGGCAAGACCACGACCGCGGTCAACCTGGCGCTCGCCATGGCCGAGTGCGGCCGCGGCCGCGTGCTGCTCATCGACGGCAACCTGCGCCGGCCCGAGCTGGCGGGAGTGTTCCGCTTCGTCCCGCCGTGGTGCTTCGCCGAGCAGCTTCAGGTGCACCGCGAGCAGCCGCTCCTGCCCTGGGGCGTGGTCGAGGTGCGCAGCATGTGGCTCCACGTCGCGGCCATCAACCCGCGGCGCGACCCGGGCAAGGTGCGCGACGCGCCCTCGTTCGGCATCGCGCTCGAGCGGCTGCGCCTGGGCCCGTACGACCACATCGTCATCGACTGCCCGGCCGTGCTCGGCACCGCGGACGTCAACCTGATCCAGGACGCGGCCGACGGCGTGCTCCTGGTCGCCCGCCGCCGGACCAGCACCGTCCGCGAGGTTCGCCGCGCCGTCGAGCAGCTGACGCCGGCCAAGGTCCTGGGCACCGCGCTGCTCGAGTAGAGGCGCGGCAGCCCCGGGGGCGCGACCCGGGGCCTGCCCTACTACCAGGCGCGCACGATGCGGGCCGGGACGCCCATCGCCAGGGCGCCGGCCGGGACGTCGGCGGTCACCACGCTGCCGGCGGCGACCACCGCCCCGCGGCCGATGGTCACGCCCTTGAGGATGTGGGAGCCGTGGCCGATCCACACGTGCTCCTCGATGGTGAGCGGGCGGATGTCGCTCTCGTTGATGTCCTCGCCGCGCAGGCGCCGCTCGACGTCGGCCGGGTGGCCGTCGGAGTCGGAGATCCAGGTCCGCCCCGCGATGCCGACGTTGTCGTGGATGGTGACCAGCCGGTTGACCACGAAGGTGACGTCGGTGGCGACCGACACGCCGTTGCCGATGATGAGCTCCGGCTGGTCGACGAAGCGGCCGGAGCGGATCGAGAAGTAGCCGAAGCGGCAGCGGTCACCGATGGTGACGCGCGCGTGGCCGACCACGTACGGCAGCGCCGAGACCTGGAGGTCCGTGCCCACCTTGTGGAAGCGCGCGCGCACCATCGGCTCGTAGACCAGCTTCGAGGCGGTGTACTCGCGCGTGTTGAGGTAGACGTCGTTGGCCCGGTACAGGGCGGCGTAGAACGCGCGCGAGAGCCTGGTCTCGGGCAGGTTCCAGCGCAGCGCCCAGTGGTACACGTCGCGGGCGGTGCGCGTCGCCATGGAGTCGCCGCGCTTGATGCGCAGGACTAGCTCGTCGATGGCCTTCACGCGCGACGAATCTAGCACGGCGGCCGCGATCGCGGTGCCGCCGCCCGCCGTCAGCGGACCAGAGTTTCCTCGCGCTTGGACATGCTCTCGAGGCCCCCGTCGACGCGCGTCGACGAGTCCTTCGGCAGCTCGGCCGCCTGCCGCGTCGGGTAGGTGCCCTCCAGACTGATCGTGATCTGCTGCCGCCGCGTGCGCTCCTCGACGATGTCCACCATGCGCAGGCTGTCGCGATTTTGCCGCGTGTACTGGTAGCGCGCCGACGCCCCGATGCCGTCCGTGATCTGCCAGGACAGCGCGCCGTCGGCGACCCACTGGATGGTCTTGAGGGTGACGTCGTTGTTGGCCATGTCGACCTGGCCGACCGACTCGCCGTTGGCGTAGGCGAACGAGCCGGCCAGCGACCATCTGTCCCCGAATGGCAGGGGGATGACGCCGCGTGCCTCCCCCACATGGGTGATCTCGGTCTGGCCGAGCTGGAGGTTGGTGACCACGTTCCGCCGGTAGCCGATCTGCGCGGCGTAGCGCTCGTGGGTGTAGCGCAGGTACGCGTCGCCGACAGGATAGACCGAGCGGTCCTGGAACTCGCCGGGCGCGAACGACGCCGTCGCTCCGACCATGGCGTCGGTGGAGAAGTCGAGCGACAGGTCGTGCACCCAGCGCAGCTCGGGGCCGACCAGGATGGTGTCGTTCTCGGGCTGCGCGAACCCGTTGGGGTCGTCGCCGGCGGCGATCGCCGTGTAGCGGGCCCGGCCGGTGAAGGTGAAGGCGTTGAAGTTGAGCGTCTTGGCCAGGCTCAGCGCCGTCTCGGCGGTGGTGCGCCGGCCGACCTGGACGCTGTCGTCGAGCGGCTCGTAGATCGATCCGCTGAGGCCCTGGCTGTACTGCCACGACGGCGTGAGCTGGTAGGAGTAGGTCATGCCCGCGCCGCCGGTGGCGAACGACTGATCGCCCTGCCCCGCCCCGCCGACCATCGCGTTCTGGGGACCGAGGTCGAAGGCGTTGAGCCGCCCGTGCGACGCGCTCAGGTCGAGGGTGAGCCCGGCCCGCGGCGTCAGCGGGATGACCGCCCCGTACTGGAGGTTGTTGGAGAACGAGTCGGCGCTGCTCTGCTCGGCGTAGAGGCGGATGTCGAGCACGTAGCGCAGGACTTGAAGGACGCGCGGCCCCTCGTACGCGAACACGGCGCCGGGCGCGATGTTCGCAAACGCGTCGCTCGTGACCGCCGGGGTCAGGTTGGGATCGCCGTTGACCGGCACGAACTCCACGTTGTCGGTGTAGCCGGTCGTGATCGACGTGATCGCCTGGAGACTCTGGTCGGCGGCGGCCGATCGGAGCCCGAGCTGGGAGGTGAAGGCCGCAACGCCCAGCGCGACCAGGGATCGTGAGGACCAGCGATGGTGTGCCACTGGACTACACGCTAAATCGAAAGTCGATTCGGGACAATCGACTTTGTCGCCGACTGCGCGCCGGTCAGGTCCGCGTCGTCGGCGAAGCTCCAGATGTAGCGGTACTCGTAGCCGGGCCGGACCATGACCAGCATCAGCCAGCGCATGTCCTTGCGCAGGAGATCGCGGCGATGAAAGACGTAGTCCCCCTCGCCCCGGTAGAGGACCAGTGAGTAGAGCGGTCTGGTGTTGACCGAGCCGCTGTAGCCGGGATCGAAGACGGTCGTGACCGGGCGTAACCGGCGGAGATCGACGTCCTCGGGGGCGAACCGGTGTCCCAGGTCGTCCACCATCCAGACCCGCCAGCGGGACGGGTCGGCGATCTCTTGCCACTTGTGCAGGAGCGTGACGTGGAAGCGCAGCCGGTCGCGCGAGACCGCCACGAAGTAGGCGGAGTTGGACAGGCGGAAGATGTCCGGCAGGTCCATGTCCCCCAGCTCGATGGTGCCGGGCAGGGAGGTGCGAGCGTCCAGGTCGGACCCCAGCGCGAGCGGCGGCTGGGTGGTCTCCACACGCCAGGCCCGCTTGCCGCAGCCGGCTGCCGCCACCAGGAGCGCGGTCCAGGCGACCGCCCTTGTGAGGGAGACGGTCACGATGGTCGCAGGATAGCCGGCCGGGCACCCCGCGGCACCCGGAACCTCGCGCCGGCCTCTCACTCCCGCAAACCGGGGACGCCCCGACTGGCGCGTCCGCGCATCAGGGCGGCGGTGCCGCGTACCGCCCCGGGAAGGGGTCGGCGCTCTCGCGCACGCCGATCTCGTCGCCCGTCCGACGGCCTGTCGATCCAGTCTGGGCTCCGGCCTCGGCGAAGAAGGCGAAGCCGATGACGCCGACGTTGCGATCGTCGCCGGTGCGCGAGGCGTACGAGTCGCGCACCGGGGCGAAGCGAAAGGCGGCGACCCGGTCGTTGCTGGTTCGCCAGCCGTCGATGGTGAGCGACCCGCGCGGCGGGACGATGTAGCCGCGCTTGGCCGGGCTGGCCTGCCTGCCGTCGATCACGTCGAGCCCGTCGACCGAGGCGACCACCTCGAAGCGCCCGTCGGTGTGGTTGCTGATGTGGATGCTGTACCGCTGGCCGGCGCGGCCCACGACGTACAGGCGATCGGGCGCGGTGAGCCCGGGCAGCGCCTCGCCGTCCTCGCCGACCAGCGCGATCGAGAGTCCGTCCTGGGCCATCGAGAAGCTGAACGGCGCCAGCGCGCCGCCGCGGCTGCGCGCCTGTGCCTCCACCCCGTCGGCGTCGTTGTAGTGCACGGCGACCAGCGCGAACGGATCGCTCGACGAGCGCTCGAACGGCTGGTCGACCACGCGCGAGTCGACCTGCTCGCCGAACTCGGTGCCGAGGCCCGGCCGATCGAGGGACGGCGGCGCGCTCTCCTCGGCGCCGAGCGGCGGGCCGGACTCGGTGGCGGCGACGTCGGAACTGGCGGGCGTGGTGGACGGGCCGGCCCGGTAGGCGGACTCGCCCCCGGTGCAGGCCGCCACCCAGCTCGCCGCGAATGCCAGCGCCAGCGGCGCGGCAGCGCGGGTGCGGATCATGGCGTCCTCCTTGTCTGCCCCGATAACGGCCCTGCCCGGCCGGCGCTTTCACCGGAAATTGGCGCCCGCCGGCCGACCGCACGTAGGATCGCGGCATGCGAATCTCGCGTGAGCGGCGGCAGCGCCGCAGCGACAACACCACGCTCGCCCTCCACTACCAGCTGGAGGCGTGCCGCCGGGCGGCGCGGCTCGAGGGGCTCATCCTGTCGGACGAGGATGGCTTCTGCCTGGCCGCGACCGGCGATCCGCACGCGTGCCAGGAGGTGGCGGCGCAGCTGCCGTTCATCGGGCGCAAGACGCGCGAGTTCGAGGGCGTGCTGCTCGGCACGGAAGGTGGCTGGCGGATCTGCATGCACCGCTTCGGCGTGCCCGGCGGTGAGCTGTATCTGTGCGCGATCGGTGCCGGGGGGGCGGAGCGAGACCGACAGATGGCGCGCTCTCGTGGCGCAGTGCGGCGAATTCTCGAGCCGCGCGTGAACCCCGCTTGACGCGCAGCGTGACCGGAAGTTAGCCCCCGGGCGCGCGAACCGTCACCGATCCGGGTCATGCTGTCGACATGGTCCGGGCATCCGTCGCCGCCGCCGGGCTAGGGCTGGGTCTGGCGACCAGCTGCGCGCCGGGCTGCGCGCGCATGCCGGAGATGCCGCCGCCGGCCGAGCTGGCGGCCAGCGCGGGGCCGGCGCTGGCGAGCGCGCCGCTCCTCGCCCGTCCCGGCGAGCAGATGCGCTGGCGGGTGCGGGTGGGCCCGTTCGGCGGCGGATCGATGCAGCTCCAGGTCGCGCCGCCGGCGCGGGTCGACGGGCGGCCGGTCGCCGTCCTGCGCGGGCAGTTCGCCACCAGCGGGATCGCGTCCCTGTTCGAGAACCGATCGAGCGACGAGACGACGTGGATCGATCTCGCGACCGGGCGCCTCCTGCGCTATCGCTCGCACGCGATCGACGGGGGCGCGCGCTCGACGGTGGAGGCGAGCTTCGCGCCCGGCCTGGTGCGCGTGGTGGATCGCAGCCGCGGGCGCACGACCCGCCGCTGGCAGCGCGTGCCCGGAGACGGCGCGCCGCTCAACATGTATGCGGCGCTGCTCGCGCTGCGCACCTGGCCGGAGCGCGCGACCGGCGCCGTCACGCTGAGCGTGTGGGCTCGCTCGCGGCTGTGGCGCGCGACGGTGAAGACCCCGGGCGCGGTGATGCTGAACACGGCGCTGGGGCGCCTGCGCGCGCACCGCATCGACGGCGTGGCCTGGCGCGTGCGGCGCGACGGCAGCGCGGATCCGGACGCGCAGCCGCGCCGCTTCCGCCTCTATGTCAGCGCCGACCAGCGCCGGCTGCCGCTGCTGGTCGAGACCGACAGCCGGTTCGGGCTGGTGCGGGCCGAGCTGGTCGTGTACCGCGCGCCGTCCGCGCCGGCGCTGAGCTTCGGTCCGCGCGGCGGATGAGTCGGATGAGCTCGGGCCGGGCCGCGCTGGCGGGGCCGCGCGTCAGTGGGCCGCGGCCGGCGCGCTGCCGGCTTCCGGCCGCTTGAGCAGGAACACCAGGAGGACCGACGCCGCGAACACGACGACCAGGGTGAGGAAGCCCTCGTTGAACGCGCGCGTCAGCGCCTGCAGCGAGATCCGCTGCCCCATGACCGCGACGGCCGCATCCTGGCTGCCGAGCCGGGCCCCCAGCATGCGGATCTGATCGATCGTGGTCGGATCGTAGCGGCTCACGTGCTCGGCCAGGTAGGTCTGCTGCGCCTGGGCGTGGCGCGTGAGCATGGTCGCCATCCACGCGGTCCCGATCGAGCCGCCCAGCTCGCGGGTCAGGTTGAAGAGCCCCGCGGCGTTGCCGCGCTGCGCGGGCGGCAGGTCGGACAGCGCCACCACCGAGAGCGGGATGAAGACGAAGCCCAGCCCGAGCGAGCGGATGAAGATGGGCCAGATGAGCCCCGTGTCGCTCATGCCCGCCGCCAGGTGCGAGTTGGTCCACAGCGACAGGCACGTCATCATGACGCCCCATCCGATGAGCCAGCGCGCGTCGACGCGCCCGCCGAAGCGCCCGATGAGCGGCATGACCAGGATCTGCACGCACGATCCCTTGAGGAACAACATGCCGATGTCGAGCGCGCTGTAGTGCATCACCGAGCCGCAGAAGAGCGAATAGAGGAGCGACCCGGAGAAGAGCGCCGTGCCGAGCAGGAAGTTGAGGCCGGTCGACGCCGCGTAGCTGCGGTTGGCGAACACGCGCAGGTCGACCACCGGGTGCGGCGCCTCCAGCTCGTGGACGATGAAGGTGACCAGCGCCGCCACCGCGACGACGCCGAGGACCAGGATGGTCTTGCTGTCCAGCCAGCCCTCGCGGTTGCCCTCCTCGAGGACGTACTGGAGGGACGCCATGCCGACCGCGAGCAGGCCGATGCCCCAGCGATCGATCGGCTCCTTCGGATCGCGGTGGCCCGGCTGCTGGATGCCGCGCCAGGCCAGCGCCGCCACCATGAGCCCGACCGGGACGTTGACCAGGAAGATCCAGTGCCACGAGGCCAGGTCGATGAGGTAGCCGCCCAGCGTGGGGCCGAGCAGCGGTCCGGTGATCGCGCCGAGCGCGAACAGCGCGCCGGCCATCCCGTGCTCCTCGCGCGGGTAGCGCGCGAACAGGATGGCCTGCGACGTGGGGATGATGGCGCCGCCGCCGAGGCCCTGGAGCGCGCGGAACACGACCAGCGACGGCAGGTTCCACGATATCGCGCACAGCGCGCTCGACGTGGTGAACAGGAGGATCGAGGCCACGAAGTAGCGGCGGTACCCGAACTTGCGCTGCAGCCAGCCGGTCATCGGGATGACCACGATGTTGGCCATCATGTAGCCGGTCGACACCCAGGCGATCTGATCGAGGGGGGTGCCGAAGCTCGCCCGGATGTCCGACAGGGCGACGTTGACGATCGAGATGTCGATGACCGCCATCAGGGCGGCGCCCATGACCGCGATGGTGAGGACCGCCTTGGACCCGGTGATCTCGGAGTCGCCGGGGCTCACTGCCCCACCGTCACCGTCACGTCGGCGCTGAGGCCGGGCCGGAGCGCGATGCTGTGCGCGTCGTCGATGCGGATCAGGACCGGCACGCGCTGCACGACCTTGACGAAGTTGCCCGAGGCATTGTCGGGCGGCAGCAGCGCGAAGCGGGCCCCGGTCGCGCCGGCGATGCTCTCGACGTGCCCCGACATCGTCTCGCCCGAGAAGGCGTCGACGTCGATCTCGGCCGGCTGGCCCGGCCGCATCTCGCCGACCTGGGTCTCCTTGAAGTTCGCCACCACCCAGAGGTCGCTGGTTGCCACCAGCGCGAGCAGCGGGCGATCGGGCGCGACCGTCTGCCCGACCTCGACGTTTCGCCGGCTGACCACGCCGGCCGCCGGCGCGCGCACGGTCGCGTACGAGAGGTTGAGCTCCGCGGTGCGGACCGCCGACTCGGACTGCTTGACCCGCGAGTCGGCGAGCGCGACCTGGGCCTGCGCGGCGGCCAGCTGCTCGGGCCCGGTCTGCGCGGCCTGGCGGCGCCCCTCGGCCAGCTGGAGGGCGCCCTGCCCCGACGAGATGCTGGCCCGCGCGCTCTCCTCGCGGGCCCTGGCCTGCTCGAGCTGCGCGCGGGCCTGATCGAGCGCCGCCTGGCGCCTGTCGATCTCGGCCCTGGTGACCGCGTCGGCGGCGAACAGATCCTGGGCGCGCTTGTGCTCGGTCTCGGCCAGGTGAAGGGCGGCCTGGGCCGCGACGACGTCGGCGCGCGCCTGATCGCGGGCCGCGCGCAGCGAGCTCACGCCGGACGACGCCTCGGTCACGCCGCCGGCCGCCTGACTCAGATTTGCCCCCACCGACTTCCGGGTGAGCGCGAGCTGCGCCTGCGCGTTCTCTGCCTGGGCGCGGGCGGCCGCGAGATCGGCGCGGGCGGCGTCGAGGCGCACGGCGATGTCCGTGCGGTCCAGC